>CAYSXO010000227.1:0-8068 GCA_964434995.1 uncultured Sphaerobacteraceae bacterium | reverse complement strand
GGCCGGACGCCCGCGTAGGAAAAGAGAACGTGGTCTTGAGTCAACCCGGCGTCCGGGATAACGCGGTTCGTCTCCTGCAGCAGCCACTCGATTTCCCAATCGTCAGCAACGACGTAATCGAGATCTCCCGTGTAGCGGGTGTCCGTCGTCCCGATCAGATAGGCGTTGTTCCAGGGAATGACAAAGAACTGCCGGCCATCGCGCTGGGCCTCGGCGTAGAGCGCGTCTCGCGGGGCGCCATCAAACTCCGGGACGATGATATGTGTCCCCTTCGTACCTCCTATCAGCCTGTGATGGTCGGCCTTTGACCCGTCGAGCACGACATCAACCCAGGGGCCAGCGACATTCACCACGACTGGCGCCTCGGAGGCAAATGGCTCGCCCGTCAAGAGATCGGTTCCCTCGATGCCGTTGACCCGGCCATGCTGCTGCCGGATCCTCGTCACCTCGTGGTAGGTGCACAGATGAGCCCCATGCACGCGCGCGTCGAGGGTATTTTCCACGGCCAGCCGCTCTGCATACTCAACTTGCGCGTCGTAGTAGAGCGCCGCGCCGCGCAGGCCGCCCGCCAGGATGCCGGGATCGCGCCGCATCACGTCGTTGCGGTCGAGCATGCGATGCCGGGGCAGCGACTTTCCGATCGAGAGGGCGTCGTAAGCCTCCATGCCAACGCGGATAAGGAGCGGTCCTCGCCGGTCGCCCCGGAAAATCGGGATGAGCAGCGGCAGGGGTTGCACCAGATGCGGCGCGTTCCGCAGCAGGCGCTCGCGCTCCTTGAGCGACTCGCGCACCAGGCCAAACTCGCCATGCTCCAGATAACGCAGGCCGCCGTGAATCAACCGTGACGACCAGGAGGTCGTGCCGCTGCCGACATCGCCCTTGTCCACAACGAGCAGGACCCGCAACCCACGGAGCGCGGCATCCCGCGCGATGCCCACGCCGTTGATCCCCGCACCGATGACAATCGCGTCGTATCGCGACTGCACGCCGGTCGAGGCCGCGCTCACGCCGCGTCGCTCTCAGACGGCACGATCGTGTACGTGATGATGTCGCCCCGCCCTGTGGCCTCCGGGGCCTCGATCACCTCGGCAATCAGCCGCTCGCCGCTGATGAACGGGTCAGAACAGACGAGACAATTCGAGCGGAAACGTAACCTGGTCACAACATAGCCGGGTATCCAACCGTCGCGTTTGGTGGCCAGAACCAACAGGGAGCCGCCGGTGCTCGGAACACAGAACCCAAAGGAAATGCCTTTATTCGACGCCATCTGGCCCAACTTCTAACGCGACAACGACCCGGTTTCCGCGCTCCTCGATCTGGCTTGACCAAACCTATGTCTCGTCAATTCGGTCAATCTCATACGTCGGGAAGCGATAGGCCATCTCCCGCTCCAGCAACCCGCCATGGCCCAGCTCGGCGAGAGTGTCCGGCACGATGCGCTCGCCCGTCATGATCCAGGGCAACACGAGGTCCGCGACCGTCGTGCGGGAAAACATGGAGCAGGATGCCAGGTTGAAGATCGGCATCTCGCCACGATAGGCAAGCCAGAACATGCTCCCGGGATCGGCCGGAGCGCCATACCGGATGATCCCGGCTCCTGCCCGCTCCAGGGCGAGAAGCGTGGGATCGAGCGGATCGATCGTGCTCCCACCCGCCGCCAGCACAAGATCCGCCCCCTGCGCGGACAGATCTTCGATCCTGGCGGCAATCGCTTCGGCATCGGGCAGCACGTCGTGGAACCCGAGCACCGCGCCGCCATACCAGCGAATCTTGCGTTCCACCGCTTCCTCGAACTTCTTGCGTACCTTCCACTCAGGGCGCTCGGTGTTGATGATGCCTACCTGAAGCGGCTGGAAGGGCAAGACTTGAATGACCGGGGCAGCCTCGGCAGCCAGCGCTTCGGCTTCCCGCAGCGCGCTCTCCGTGACCGCGACAGGCGTGACCTTGACCCCGGCCACAACCTTTCCCGGAACGACCGGCAAGCGGTCCGGCAGCGTGAAGACCGCCATCCCCGGTACGCGGTTGATCTCCAACAGCGCTGCAGGATCGACGCGGACAAGACCTTTGGCGCGCGCGATCAGGTTGTAGCGGCTGAACTTCGGGCCGTCGATCTCCAGTTCCGGGCCAGTCACCGCTGCCGCCAGCCGGCCCCCAGCTTCGTCTTCGTGAACGTCGCCAGGGTCCAGTACGACTGCATGCACGGAACGGCCCAGGCCGGAGACAAGGCCGAGATCATCCGCGGTGAGCCTCCTGCCCTTGCGCAGGGTGACATCGCCCGCTTTGACGTCTTCAGTCAACACGACCACCGACCCGCTCAGTTGGTTCAGGTCACTCTTGGCGTCAAGCGCGATTGGACGCATGTTACGACTGCCTTTGTGTTATCCGATCAACCGGCGAACCTCTCCCGCCAGCGCATCGCCAAGCGCCGCATGCTGGTCCGCGTCGAAGTGAATGCCATCCTTCTCGCTGGAGACAATGACCGAACCGGCATCGAAGAATGGAAGATCGAACCAGCCGGCGGCGAGGCGGTAATAGTGCGAGAACTGGCGAGATTTCTCTTCTCCGCCGGCAAACATCTGATCGAGTTGCGTGAGCGTCGTAATCGCCGGCGGCGACACCAGGAGTGCCTTCGCCGGTGTTCCGTCTGCGTTTCGCGACATCGTGCGCGCCAGTTCGGTGAGCCCAGCAGCACTCTGCGCGATATCGGATGCGCTCAGACTGAAGCGCGCCTTCAGATCGTTCGTGCCCAACATGACGACGATCAGGTCAAGGGGACGATGTGTTTCTACGCAGGGAAGCAGGTAGGTCAAGCCGTTGCGGCCTGGGTCCAAGGCATCGTCCCAACGCGTGGTGCGCCCGTTCAGCCCTTCTTCGATCACCACGAAATCGGGTCCGAGCCGATCCGCCATCACCCCGGTCCAGCGAACGTGCGCGGGGTAGCGGCCGCGCGTGACCGGATCGAAGCCCCAGGTATTCGAATCTCCATAACAGAGCACGTGTTTCATGCGACCTCGCACCACTGCTGCCATACCGCCCAACGGTCAACCGCGGAGAACCATATCGCGGCCCCTGCTGCCGGGAAGATCATCGCTCCGGATCGCTCTCGTCGCTATGCGTTGATCGGCCGAGTTGCCAGCTCCATTTCGACACGGAACGAGACGTCTCCCCGCTGAATCGTGAGTTGCACCACGTCACCGGGCTGGTACTGGAAGAGAGCGCCGACCATCGACTGCCGCTCTCCAACACGTTCCAGATTGATGGCGGTGACAATATCGCCAACCTGCAAGCCAATCTGTTCAGAGGGGCTGTCGGCCACAACGCCCTGGACATAGAACCCCTCCTCAACAGGCAAGCCCCATTGCAGGATCGTCTCTTCGTCAAGTTGAACGAGCTGTAGGCCGAGATAGGGGTAGGCGACGTCTCCAGCCGCGATCAGCTCATTGGCGACGCGCTCGATCGTGCGGGATGGAACGGCAAAGAAGAGACCTTGCGCATCGATGATGCCGAGCGTATTGATCCCAACGACCTCGCCATTGAGCGTTACCAGCGGACCGCCCGAGTTGCCAGGGTTGATGGCGGCGTCATGCTGGATCAGGTTGAGCAATTCCGGGCCGCCATCGTCGTCGGGGACGGTCCGCCCGAGGGCCGAGACGATACCCTCGGTCACCGTATTGGTGAAATTACCAAGTGGCGAGCCAATAGCCAGAACCGCCTGACCCGGCAGGAGTGAATCGGAGTCGCCCATATTGGCAACGGCGGGCACCTCGGTTTCGATCTTCAGGACAGCCACGTCGCTATTTGCGTCGGCGCCGACAAGGGTCGCCGGAACCTCCCGGCCATCTGCCAGGACAACGACGAACTCGAGCCCGCCCTCGACAACGTGCTGATTGGTAACGACGTGGCCTTCCTGATCGAGGATGAAGCCGCTCCCTGAGCCAGTCGGCACCAGATCGGAGCCATTGTCATCGAGCTGCTCGTTGATGACCGTAACGACCGCTGGACCAACCCGTTCGACGACTTCGATCGGCGTCATCAGCGTCGCCGCGGAGGGCGCGGCCGGGGGTTCCGGCTGAGCGGGCGGCGGGGCCGGAATCAATTCGCCAGGCGGCACGAAGTCTGCCTCGCCAGCGCAGACGGCGAAGGCGGTCAACGGCCCCGCCTCGCCAACAAGCGTGTTCGGCACTGCCGTCCAGCCAAACTGGGCGATGTCGCCGGTCCCGTCAAACCGGACGGTTGGCCTGGACGACGAGACGAAAACAACCGGTGGCTCTGCCGCCGGATCGGCGCCTTCTGCCGGTGGAGCGGGCGGCGCGGCGCCTTCGAGTTCGTATCCGCCACTGAGCAGTAATTGTCCCGGCTCACACCAGGCCGTCATTGGTCCCCGAGAGAGCGATTGCCCAAGCCCGGGGCTCTCCTGCGCCCATGCGGGCGCCGACGCCATCGCCGAAAGCACCATCGCGGCGACAATCGACTGAATTCTGAGACGCATTCAAAGATCCTCCGCAGAGTATTCGAATCGCGGACCACCATAAGGATGCACTGGAACCGGGCAATTGTGCCGCCTTCGGGACGCTCAGCCGAAAAAGGCCTCCTCATCTGTCCCAGTTCGAGGGGCACGCGCGCGTGTCTTCAATTTCCGACGGGGGCGTGGCAGCAATGAAGAGTGCGAAGTTGGGCGTGCTGGAATATCATGCGCGCGACGAGCTGGCGAGGCGCCAGCCCCACGCAGACTTGTTCGCTATTCGCACAGATACAGTTCTCGTGTCGCCAATACGAACATGGTATAGTGTGGCCTCAACCCTCGTCAACGCCTTGATTCAAGGCGCACAGGTAGCAGGTTCGGGAGCACGATCGGCCGGTAGGTTGCGTGCCGCGGAAGGAGCCAGTTCGGTGTCCAGAAATCGCTTCGATTTGACAGCGCACCCCGTGTCTCGACGCCGCATTCTGCAGGGCGCGGGCGGCCTCGCCACCGCGGCGGCCGCTGGCCGGATCGCCGGGCTCGGCGCGCTGCCGGCGAGCGCGCAGGACGTGGTGACCGTCACCATGTGGGGCAACCATCCTGAATGGAAAGAACCGATGGAGGGCCTCGTTCAGGCGTTTCAGGCGGCCGTGCCGGGCGTCGAGATCGACTTCTCGGCGATCACCAGCGATCAGTATGGGGCGAAAATCCAGACGGCCATCGCGGGCGGGCAAACCTCCGACATTTTCGGCGATCAGGAAGGGAGCATCATCGTCCGCGTTCGCGAAGGGGGCGATTTGCCATTCATCGACCTGACCGGTCAGGTCGATGTCAGCGGCCTGACCGACACCGCGCGGGGCCAGGTTGAGGTTGATGGTAAGGTCTTTGGCTGCCCGCTGGCCGCGTATACGGTCGGCCTCGCCATCAATAATCCGGTTTTTGCCCAGGCTGAGGTTGCGCCGCCGACCACCTGGGACGAGATGACCGCCGCGTGCGAGGCGCTCAAGGCCGCCGGCGTGGAGGCGCCAATGGTCCTCGGCGGGAAGGACTGGGTGCATCCGTACTTCATGTACATCGGCCTCGCCTCCTCGGTGTTGCAGCCCGAGGGCTTCGCCGAGGTGCAGGCCGGCACGCGCAGCCTGGCCGATCCCGACGTGGTAGCCGCCGTTCAGCTTCTGCTCGACCTCGTTCCGTACTACAACCAGGGCTTCGAAGCAACCGACTACACCACCGCCAAGGCGATCTTTGCCAACGGCCGCGGCGCAATGATGGTGGCCGGCACGGCCGACTTCACCGGCTACATGCAGGTCAACCCGGATGCCGACCTCTCGTTCATCGCCTGGCCGGGGCCGGAGGCGGGCAAGCGCGCCACCACCACGGGCTTTGAGCTTCTCTATACCGCCAGCGCGTTCTCCCCGCCAGAGAAGCAGGAGGCCGCCGCCAAATTCGTCAACTGGCTGGCCACCGAAGACGCTCAGCAGTTCGTGATGGATAACATCTCTCTCTCGGTCAACAAGAACGTCACCGAATCAACCGACCGCATCCGCGCCGAGACTGTCGCCGCCGCGGCGGGCGTCGACGTGCCTGTCTGGTACGCCGTCCCCGAATTGAACGGCAGCGTCATCGCGACGCAGGACAATCATGGCGGCCTCTGGACCGGCCGCATCTCCGCGCAGGAGTTCAGCGACATCCAGCAAGCCGCCGTGGTGCCGAGCGGCAACTAGCAACGGTCAAGCGGCCCCGGTCTCCTGGCGAAACCTGGGCCGCTCGTCGCGGCCCGGATCGCGCAACCGCGATCCGGGCTCGCTCAAATCAGGATTCCCATGTCGGTACCCGCGGCACTATTCTCCGAGAAGCGGCGCGATCCCTTGTGGAAGCGCCCCCATTTCTGGTTCATCCTCCCGGCGTTCGTTGCGTACGCGATCCTCTTTCTCTATCCAACCATTCGCTCGTTCTATCTCAGCTTCTATGACTGGACCGGGCGCGGACCACTTGGCCCGATCGTCTGGGGCAAGAATTTTCAGGATTTGCTGACCAGCGCCCGCTTCTGGCAGGCGGCTGGCAATTCGCTCAAGCTCTTTATCTTCATCTTCATTTTTCAGAATACCGTTTCACTTGGCCTGGCGATCATGCTGAATCGCCGCACCTTCATGACGCACGTCTACCGGGCAGTCATCTTTCTCCCGGTGATCATGTCGGCCGTCGCCACCGGCATCCTCTGGGTGCTGATGCTCGACCCAATCATCGGCGTCGTCAACCCAGTTCTGCGCGATATTGGCCTCGGCGACTGGCAGCGCAACTGGCAATCCGATCAGGCCTGGGCACTGAAAACGGTGATGATCGTGCAGGCCTGGCAATGGAACGGGATGGCCGTCGTCCTCTATCTGGCGGGATTGCAGAGTGTGCCGGAGGACTTGCGCCATGCGGCGCTGATCGACGGCGCAAAGCCGTGGCAGGTCTTTCGCGACGTGACGTTTCCCATGCTCGCGCCAGCGTTTACGATCGTCACCGTTCTCTCGTTCATTCTCATCTTCCGCGCCTTTGACCTCATCTATGTCCTCGGCGGTCCCGCGGGAGTTCCCGACGGCGCAACGCTCGTGCTGGGTGTTCTGATCTACAGCGACGCATTCGGGCAGGGATCGTTCAACAATCAGGCACGCTTCAGCCTCGGCATGGCCGAGGGGGTCACCTTATTCGTCTTCCTGGCGGTCATGTCGGCAGTCTTCATCACCTTCCTGGGCCGGCGTGAAAGGGCGCTCCACTGATGCCCGCGACAACCATGGGACCATCGATGCGGTCGCGCCTGCTGAAGCTGGGGAAAGGCATTGCCTGGCATGGGGTGATGCTGATCGTCTGCGCCATTGTCCTTATCCCGATCGTGATGGTCTTTCTCGGCTCATTCAAGACGGTGCCCGAGTTCTTTGACCGGCCTTACGGGTTGCCGGAGGCGTTTGACCCCTTCAACTACGTCAAGGCGTGGGACGAAGCAAATCTGCAGCGCGCGACGCTCAACAGCCTGATCGCCACGGTTCTGGGCGTCGGCATCAGCACCATTCTGGCTTGCCTGGCCGCGTACGGCATCGCGCGCTTCAGTTTCCCGCTGCGCATGCCGGTGCGCATGACGTTCGTCGGCGGCCTGGTGGTGCCGGTGCAGCTCATCATCATTCCGATCTTCGTCATGTTCCGGACGACGGGGCTGCTGGGAAGCATTTGGTCGCTCGTGCTCGTCTACTCGGTCCTCGGCATTCCACTGGCGGTGCTGGTGATGACCGGGTTCTTTCAGGCGCTGCCGCGCGACCTCGAAGAGGCCGCGCGCATCGACGGCGCCAACCATCTCGAGATTTTCTGGCGGATCATGTTGCCGCTCACCCGCCCCGCGCTGGCGGCGGTCGTGATCCTCAACGGCGTCTGGATGTGGAACGATTTCTTTCTCGGCCTGATATTGCTGACGAGCGAGGAATCGCAGACGCTGCCCGTTGGCATCATGGCCTTTCGCGGCAGCTACACCACCGAATGGGGGCTTATCTTTGCCAGCGTCTGCATCTCGGTGGCGCCGGTCGTCATTGCCTATCTGCTCCTCTCGCGCCAGTTCATCGCCGGTCTGACCGC
>CAYSXO010000226.1:0-8073 GCA_964434995.1 uncultured Sphaerobacteraceae bacterium | reverse complement strand
CGGGTTTACGAGCAGACGATTGCCGAATTCTGCTTCGAAACGGCAGAAGCCGCCGAGGCCGCCGGCTTCCGCGCGCCGAAAAACTAGCAGGTGTTTTCGAGGCAGCTTACGCCTATCGCGCCGCGTGGCGTGGGTCCTCAAGACGGCTACAATAGTCATGGTTCGGAGCGCGGAACCTGCTTGGGACAGGCATTGCTCCTGTTTCGTGGCGTCCGCGTTCTCTTCGCGTCTGGTTCGGTTTCGGAGTCCTGATGTCCCGGTTGTACCGGTTTGCCCTCGCGACGGTAATTGGCACGCTGGCCTTGCTCGCGCTCGGAGGCACTGCCCGATTACACCCCGCCGGCGCCGGATGCGGCAACGATTGGCCGCGCTGCAACGGGAGTTGGCTGCCCACCCTCGAATGGACGTCCTTCATCGAGTATCTGCACCGGGGGACGGCCCTGGCCGTCGTGGTCCTGGCGGCGGCCACGGCACTCACGGCCCTCACCACACCGACGGCTTCCCTCAGGATTCGCCTCCTGTCTGTCACCGGGGTTCTCGCCATCATTTTGCAGAGCATCATTGGCGGGTACTCGGCCCGCTACGGCGCCCCGGCCAACATCGCCATTCTTCACCTCACGATGGCCATGCTCTTTTTCGGCTGCGCCGTCGCCAACCTTTCCGCGGTCGCGGCCGAGCGCGGTTCACCGGCGTGGCTGGCCAGCCTCGGGCAATGGCCAAGCCGGGAGCGTGACCATGCCCTGGCCCGGGTGGCAACCCTCGGCGCGGCAATGACCTTTCTCCTGCTCCTGTTCGGCGCGACGACCAGCAGCACCGGTTCCCTCGCCTGCGACACCTGGCCACTCTGCGCGGAGAGCGTCAGTGCCTCGGGGGGCGAGACCGTCGTGCATCTCGGATACCGCGCCACGGCACTGCTGGGCACGCTGGCCACTGGCCTCACCGCGTTCGTGGCCTGGCGGCGTGGCGCTTCGCCGATCGCCAGACGGCTTTCGCTGCTGGCTATTGCCCTCGTCGTTCTGCAAAGCGGCCTCAACGCCATTGGCGCCGGGCTGGGCGACCCCTCCTGGACATCGGCGCCTCATCTGGTGATTGCGTCGATGCTCTGGATGGCCATGCTCGCCGTCGCGCTCGTCGCATGGGGACCACGGCCGGCTCCTGGAACCAACCTGGCCGCTTCGCGACGCGCCACGGCCGTGACATCGACTACTTCTCAAGCGCGTCACGACAGGCCGTCCGCCGCGTCAGGGGGCGCGATGGCCCTGGCCGTTCCTACGACGCTTGACGTCGATCTCTCACTCTCGCCCCTGCTTCGAGCGCGAGCCCTGGTTGCCGACTACGTCGCCCTGACCAAGCCTGGCATCATGACCCTGCTGCTGACGACGACACTCTGCGCCATGCTGATGGCCGCGCGCGGTCTGCCGCCGTTCTGGCTCGTCGTCATCACCATGATTGGCGGCGCGCTCGCCTCCGGTGGCGCCAGTGTCCTCAATTGCTACATCGACCGTGATATCGACGGGCAGATGTCTCGCACGCGCAACCGGGCCATTGTCGCCGGCCGGGTCAGTCCGGAAGCCGCGCTCATTTTTGGCATTGCGCTCTCCGCCGCGTCGGTTCTGCTCTTCGGGCTCTTCGTGAACTGGACCGCCGCCATCCTGGCGCTTGCCGGCAATCTCTTTTATGTCCTGATCTACACAAAACTGCTGAAGCGGTCGACGCCCTACAACATCGTCATCGGCGGAGCCGCGGGCGCCGCGCCACCCCTCGTCGGATGGGCAGCGGTCACCGGCGATCTCGCGCCGTTGGCTTGGGGGCTCTTCGCCATCATCTTCGCCTGGACGCCGCCGCACTTCTGGGCGCTGGCTCTCCTCAAGCAGGGCGAATACACGCGAGCATCAGTGCCGATGCTGCCGGTGGTGCGAGGCGAAGCGGAAACGCGGCGTCAGATTCTTGTCTACACCGCTGTCCTGATGCTGGTCTGTCTGCTGCTCACGCCATTTGGCCTAGGACCGATCTACTTCGCCGGGGCGCTCGTCCTGAACGGTATCTTTCTTGGCTACGCCATCTGGCTCTACCGCAAGCCAAGCAAGCGAGCCGCGAGGCAGATGTTCTTCTACTCACTCTGGTATCTCGCGCTCATCTTTGCCGTCGCCGTTGTTGACAGGATCGTCATCGCGTAGCGCGGCGTTGCTTGACGCGGCCACCCGGTTTCGGGCGCCTCACCGCCCCGTGGTACGATCCTGGAATGAGGCCGCGCAGCGGCAGTTTTCTGCCCTCGGCTTGTCGCCACGGAAGGATGCACATCGCACGTGCTAGATGGCTTTTCGGCTCAAACACTCTCGGCGATTCTCAGCATTGTCGTCATCGATCTCGTCCTTTCGGGTGACAACGCCGTCGTCATTGGGATGGCCGCGCGGAGCTTATCGCCTGAAAACCGGCGCAAGGCAATCATCTTTGGCGGCGCGGGCGCCATCGGCTTGCGCATCCTCTTTACCGCCCTGGCCACCGTATTGCTCGGGATTCCGGGGTTGCAGGCCATCGGCGGGCTTCTCCTCTTCTACATTGCCTTCAAGCTGATTCGGCCACACAACGAAGAGGACCACAGCGTCAAGGAAGCGGGGTCGCTGCGCGAGGCCGTGCAAACCATCATCCTCGCCGATGTAGTCATGAGCCTGGACAACGTCCTGGCGGTTGGCGGCGCGGCGCATGGCAACCTCGAGCTGCTCATCTTCGGACTCCTCCTCTCGATCCCGATCATTCTGTTCGGTAGTGAGCTGGTGGCCCGGCTTTTGGGGCGCTTCCCCGCGTTCCTCTATGTCGGGGTCTTCGTCCTGGTGCATGCCGCGGTGTCCATGATCCTGCACGATCCAAGGCTGGCAGGGGTGTTCCACACCAACATGGCGCAGGAAATTCTGATCTCGTTAGCCGTTACCGGCCTCATCGTTGGCATCGTCCAGTTCACGCAGCGCTCGCGTCACGTGACCATCCCGGCGAATCCCGCGGGGGAATAGGTTTGCCCACGATTGGTCGTCCAGGCATGCGGGGGAGGGATGCGAAGGGCTAGCGGGGATGAATCCAGCCGATCCACCCCGACGTAAGCCAAGCGAGAGCATGGTGTTCCCCGAAGGGAACGTGTTCTCTCCCAGAGCCCGTGGAGCGCCGCACACGCTCCACCCCTCCCCTTCCCGCACGAACCCGGTCAGGTGACCGGGTTCGTGTATTTCTGGCTTTGGGCTTGTGGCTATTGGCCATTGGCTCTTGGCCCTTGATTATTGGATTCCCCGGAGTCTTGCCAACCTGCCGACAAATCGTGCTGAAAGCCGACAGCCAAAGCCAATGGGCAATAGCCGACAGCCAGCAGCCCATCACCCACCTGTCGGATGCTTGCCGAGGCCCTGCGGAGGGGTGGACTGGCGGAAGAGGCCCGTCACGGCGATCAGGGTCAGAAGATATGGAAGCGCGATGATGATGTCCTGCGAGATGGGGAGGTTGAGCGCCTGCACGTGATAGCGAAGCGCCTGCGCGAAACCAAAGAGCAGCGCCGCGCCCATCGTGGCCCAGGGCATCCAGTTCCCGAAGATGACGGCAGCGAGCGCGATGAATCCGCGCCCGGCGCTCATGTTCGTCGAGAATTGGGAGAGATCCCCGATGGAAAGATAGGCGCCGCCGAGAGCCGCCAGGACGGCCGAGGCGGTCACCATCGCGTAGCGATAGCGGGCGACATCGATGCCGACGCTTTCCGCCGCCTGGGGATTCTCGCCGCAAGCGAGCACGCGCAATCCGGCCTTCGTCTTGAAGAGGAACCACTGCGTCAGCGGCACCAGCAGGAACGCGACGGGCAACAGAATATTCAGCCCCGCGCCAATTGTGGGCAGCCGCTCGACCGGCGGCGATCCTCCCGCCTGACCCCAGATTTGCTCGGTCAGGAACGAGGTCAGGCCAAGGCCAAGCAGGACGATCGCCGTACCTGCCACGATCTGATCGGCCTTAAGCGACACCGCCCAGAACGCGAAGACGAGCCCGCCCAGGGCGCCAGTGAGCATGGCCACCAGCAACCCGACAAAGGGATTACCGGAGAACCAGGTGCCCGCGACGGCCGCGAAAGCGCCCATCAGCATGAAGCCTTCAAGGGCGATATTGGTGACCCCGGAGCGCTCCGACAGGAGGCCGCCCATCGCGGCAAAGACGAGCGGAGCCGCCGACCGCAGCGTCGCGGTGAGCAGTGCAACCGAAAAAAAGCTGGTCAGCGCGTCCAGGGTCATCCTCCGCTCGTCAGATTGTGCGCGGTGGCGGCGGTGGCTCCACCAACGGCTCTCCGGCGTCTTCCGCCGCCCGGTCGTAGGTCATGCCGCGCGCTCGGGCAGATTGCTGCCGGGCCTGCCGGAACTGCTGGATCACGGCGAGCGCGGAGACGGAGAGAATGACGAAGCCGAGCAGCACGTAGACGATATCCCGCGAGATGCCGGCCGTGTTCTGCATCTTGGTCGCGCCGGCAGCGAGCGCCCCGAAGAGGAGGCCGGAGAGGATGACGCCGAATGGCTGATTCCTGCCGACGAGCCCAACGGCGATCGAGGTGAAGCCGATGCCAAGTTGCACGTTGTAGAACCGCCCTTGCAACCCGAGCGCATCGACCGCGCCGCCCAACCCTGCCAGCAGGCCGCTCAGGAGCATTGCCAGCGCGATGGTGCGTCCCCAGTTGATGCCCGCGTAGGCAGAAGCCCCCCTGCTGAGGCCGACCGTGCGCACCTTGTAGCCAAAGACCGTCCGGTAGAGCAGGTACCAGACCGCGGCTGCCGCCGCCAGAGAAACGATGATCCCCGCGTGCAGCCGCGTTCCTTCCAGCAAACGCGGTAATTCGGCGGTTTCCAGGGCCGGCTGCGTCGCCTGCAGCGCGGGATTCACCAGCAGAAAGTGCTCCTGGCCGATGACCACGGTGCTGATACGGTAGGCCAGGTAGTTCAACATGATGGTGGTGATCACCTCATGCGCCCCGGTTCTGGCCTTCAGAAAGCCCGGAATGAAGCCCCAGATGCCGCCCGCTGCCATAGCCGCCAGAATCGCCAACGGGAGATGAATGAAGATCGGCAGGCCGGAGTCCCACGCCGCCGTCAATCCAGCCAGCAGGCCGCCCATGACCATCTGGCCCTCGATGCCGATGTTGAAGAGTCCGGCTTTGGCGGCGACAGCGAAGGCAAGCCCCCCCAGAATCAGCGGCGCCGCCATCACCAGCGTCTCCGCGATCGCTCGCTGCCCGCCAAACGCGCCCAGAAAGAGCGCCTCATAGGCGGGGATGGGGTTCTCTCCGGAGAGCGCGATCACCACCCCACCCGCGAGCAGGGCGATGGCGATGGCCAGGAGGGACGACACCAGGGTCGGCACGGCGTCCGCCAGCCTGCCCCAGAGCGCCGGCGCCTCCGGCTCAGTCGGCCGCGGGAGCGTGTTCATCCAGGGTCCGTCCACCCATGAGTAGACCGAGCTCGGTCCGCGTCACCGTACCGCTGAGAAAGTCGCCCACGATGCGGCCGCCACAGATGACCAGGATGCGGTCACTGAGATCGAGAATTTCGTCGAGATCGAATGAGATCAGAAGCACGCCGCGCCCTTTGTCCCGTTCGGCGACGAGCTGTTTGTGGACGAACTCAATGGCGCCTACATCGAGCCCGCGCGTCGGCTGCACGGCGAGGAGCGCGTCCGGCTCCCGGTGCAGCTCGCGGGCGATGATCAGCTTCTGCTGGTTCCCGCCCGACAGTGCGCCGGAGGAGGTATCTGCCGAAGGAGCGCGGACGTCGAATGTCCGCATTAGCCGTTGGGTCAGCGAGCGCGTGCCCGGATAGTCGATGCGGCCACCCTGGCTGAACGGCGGACTCTCGACATTGCCAAGGAGAACGTTTTCCGTCAATGAGAACGGCAGAACCAGCCCGCGCCCGTGGCGATCTTCCGGAATATAGGAGAGCCCCATGCGGCGGCGCGGATTCGGCCCCGTGGGCGTAACATCCTGGCCTTTCAGCATCACCTGCCCGCGATCGGGGCGGCGCAGGCCAGCAAGAACCTCGATCAATTCGGCCTGGCCATTCCCTTCCACCCCGCAAATGCCGAGAATTTCGCCGCGCTTCAGGTTGAGGCTGACTCCCGCCAGCGCCTCATGGCCACGCGTGCCCTTGACATGCAGATCAGTGGCGGTCAGGACTGGCTCGCCGGGGTGTGCCCGCGGCCGGTCGACCTGCAGGGAAACCACGCGGCCGACCATCATTTCCGCCAGTTCCGCCGCGGTCGTCTCCGCCGTCTGTCGCGTGCCAACGGTCCGGCCACGCCGGATCACCGTCACCCGATCGCTGATGGCGGCGACTTCGCGCAGTTTGTGGGTAATGAAAATGATCGTGTCGCCGCCCTCACGCAGTCGATTGAGGACGACGTAGAGCTCCTCGACTTCCTGGGGAGTGAGCAAGGCGGTCGGCTCGTCCAGGATCAGCGTCCTGCCGCCCTGATACAGCGCGCGCAATATCTCGACCCGTTGCTGCATACCAACCGGCAGCGTGCCGACCATTGCCTCAGGATCGACATTGAGGCCGTACTGCTGGCCGATCTCTGCCACGCGCTGCCCGGCTTCCTCTCGGTTCAGCACGAGCCCGGCGCCTTCGGAACCAAGAATGACGTTCTCAGTCACGGTGAAGCGCGGGATGAGCATGAAGTGCTGATGGACCATGGCCAGCCCGGAGAGAACCGCATCGCGCGCGCTCTCGAACCGCACGGGCTGGCCATTGACCCGAATCTCCCCCTCGTTGGCGTGATAGAGGCCGAAAAGGATATTCATCAGGGTCGATTTGCCAGCGCCATTCTCGCCAAGCAGGGCGTGAATCTCGCCGCGTTCGACGATCAAATTGATGCCGTCGTTCGCGACGACGCCGGGGAACCGTTTGACGATTCCCCGCATCTCGATTGCTGGTGGCGCTGGCGCGCTGTTCTGGGCGGACATGGCCGGCCTCCGGGTGAGAGCGTCTCCACTCTCACCCGGCGATGCCACTTAGGCGGTTGGCGTGGCGGCGGCTTCGAGGGCCACGGGCACGAACGCGGCCAGCTCTTCCTCGTCCGCGGGAACAACGATGTCCCCATCGATGATGGCCTGCTCGTAGGCCGCGACCTGATCGAGAATCTCCTGGGGAACCGAGGCGTGGGGGTTACCGAGGCCAACACCCTCTTCAACAAGCCCGAGCGACTGCACCCCTCCTTCGAAGGCGCCGTCGACAACCTGCTGCGCCGCCAGGAAGACGGCCGTGTCGACGCCTTTCTCCGCGACGGCAAGCTGGTGCTCCGCGCCAAGCTGGCTTTGATCGGTGTCCGCGGCGATGACCCAGTAGCCCTCGCCCAGCTCCTTGGCGGCGTCGAACGAACCGATGCCCGTCTTGCCGGCGACCGGGAACGCGATATCGACGCCCTGGTTGTACTGTGCCAGCGTCAGCTCCTTGCCGAGCGCCGGGTCATCGAAGGTGTCGGCATAGGCGACGACCACCTCGACATCCGGATTGACCGACTTGGCGCCCGCTTCGAAGCCAACGACGTAGCGCACGACCGGCGGGATCTTGATGCCGCCGACAACGCCAAGCTTGTTGCTCTTGGTCGTCAGTCCGGCGAGAACGCCGCTCAGGAACGCGCCTTCTTGCTCGCGGAAGGTGACCGATTCGACATTCGGCGCTTCGGCAACCGAGTCGATCAGAAGGAACTTGGCATCCGGGTACTGATTCGCGACCTCGGTGATCGCCTCGGTGAGGAGGAACCCGACGCCAACGGTCAGGGCGCTCTGCTCGGCGGCCTGGGTCAGGTTCGGAATGTACGCGGCGGCATCCCGGCTCTCGATGACCTCACCCTGCACGCCGAGCTCTTCCACAGCGCGATCGAGACCGCGCTTCGCCAAATCGTTGAAGTTTTGATCGCCAAGTCCCGCCGTGTCGGTCACCATGGTGACGACAGGCGCATCCTGCGCTCCAGCGCCAGGCACGCGGGCCAGCACCCCCGCGAAGGGAGCGAGCGCCATCGCGGCCAACAGCGGGCGGCGGGTCGTGCGGATCGACGCAAACCGGA
>CAYSXO010000225.1:0-8105 GCA_964434995.1 uncultured Sphaerobacteraceae bacterium | reverse complement strand
GTCTCCCGCACGAGCAGCGAAGGCTCGAGCACCCGCACCTCCTTCTCTTCGGGCCGCTGGATGCGCTGCAACGCCAGTTCGACGGCCACCCGCCCCGCGGCGGCGACGGGCAGATCGATCGTCGTGATCGCCGGGGTGGCGTAGCGCACGCAGTCGGGATTGCCAAAGGCAACGAGGGAAATGTCCTCCGGCACGCGCGCGCCCAACTGGTTCAGCGCGCGCATCGCGCCGAGCGCCATCACGTCGCCGGCCACAAAGACCGCCGTGGGCCGTTGCCGCCACAAGCCGGTCATCAGGCGCTCGCCGCTTTCGAAGCTGTAGTCGCCTTCGGCGACCAGCGACGGCTGCAGGGGAATGCCGGCCTCGACCAGGGCAGCCTCATAGCCCTCCCGGCGCTGGACGCCAGTCATGCGGTTGGCTGGCCCGCCGAGGTGCGCGATGCGGCGGTGCCCCAATGCCAGCAGGCGCCGGGTGGCCATCTCGCCGCCGGCGCGGTGATCGAACCAGACCGCTGACAGGGGCGAATCGGGCGGCAGCGAGCGATTGAGCGCCACCACCGGCATGCCCGCCGCCTGCGCGGCGTCGAGGAACCCACTTTCGACGTCGTAGCGCGAGATAGCGAAGATGACCAGGGCATCGACCCGCTTGGCATGCATCAGGGCCACGCCGCGGCGCTCACTCTCGTCGCCGTCGGCATTGGCCAGCAGCAGCCCATAGCCGGCCTCGCGGCATGCCTCCTCCGCGCCAACCGTAACAGGTGGATAGAGCGTATTGGTGACGTCGCACATGATCAGGCCGATGGTGGCCGTGCGCCCGGTGACCAGGCCGCGGGCAACGTGATTTGGCCGGTAGTTCAGCCGCTCGATCGCCGCCAGCACGCGCTCGCGCGTTTCGGGCGCCATCTGCTCGTGCCGGCCGCTGAGGACGTTCGAGACGGTCGACATGGAGACTCCCGCCGCTACCGCCACGGAACGAATCGTGACTCGCTGCTCGCGCATCACCCCGCCATCTCGTTACTAAAACGCTTTAGTAGCGTAGGGCTGCAGGCGATTGCTGTCAACCAGAGGGCAAGAGGACCAGAAGGCTAGATCCCACGCCCGCCGAAGTTCGTGGTGAACCGGCCCGGCTGCTCGCCGCGTGGGTCGGCCCAAAGCTCGATCCCGGTGTCGACGATCCGCTGGGAGATGCCGTCGATCTCCTCCTCGGTGACTGGGGAAGGCGTGTGCCGCGGCTGAACCTCGACCCCTGGCGAGGCAAACTGCATGACGACGCCTCCGGCGAGCGCCAACGAGAAAAACGGCCCCCACGCCACCGGCTCCGGCATCTCAATAAGCCGCGTAAAGGATGATGCAGTGATTGAACGAAACTGCCGCGAACGCTCCTCCTCGATGGGCAATTGGCCAACAGCCACTGGCCGATTGCCAGTCGTTCTCCCTGATACCCTATCGCCCCAACACCCCAACACCCTGCCACCCGCCACCCCATCAGGGCATACTGGAGCGCGACAACCTCAGGAGGGAAGCCCGTGAGCATCGAGTTCTTGGTCACCTCGCTCATCATCGTCGTCACGCCCGGCGCCGGGGTGCTCTACACACTGGCGGCGGGCCTCTCGCGCGGAACGCGCGCCAGCATCGTCGCCGCGCTCGGCTGCACGATCGGCATCATTCCGCACATGGCCGCCGCCATCATGGGGGTCGCCGCGCTGCTGCACGCCAGCGCCCTCGCCTTCCAGACGCTGAAGATGCTCGGCATCGCCTATCTCCTATACATGGCCTGGACCACCCTGCAGGAGCATGGCGCGCTGCGCATTGAGGCGGAGACGGGCGCCCGGTCCGACCGGCAGGTGATTGGCAACGCCGTTCTGGTCAATGTCCTCAACCCGAAGCTGTCGATCTTCTTCCTCGCCTTCCTGCCGCAGTTCGTCAGCCCAGGCGAGCCGGACGCGCTCTCGCGCATGATCGGCTTGAGCGGCGTCTTCATGCTGATGACGCTCGTCGTGTTCATCGGCTACGGCCTTTTTGCCGCCGCCATTCGCACGCGGGTTATTTCGCGCCCGCGCATCCTGACCTGGATGCGTCGCACCTTTGCCGGGGCGTTTGTGGTGCTGGGAGCGAGGTTGGCGCTGGCCGAACGGTAATGGCGTTGTCCCTCACCCCCAGCCCCTCTCCCACCGAGCCGGCGGAGTGGGGAGCCGTGCCATCAGGCGGGTGGCAGCCTGGGACGAAAATCGATGCCATCGTTCCTCTCGCACCGTGCGCTGGGCGAGGGGTTAAGGGGTGCGGGCTGACGCCGGCGCCCTTGGCGCTCTTGCCCGTGGCTCTCCTGACCGGACTCACCACAGAGAGGAACACCTATGCCAGATCCCCGACCCTTTCGTTTCGGCGTAACGACCGCCACCGGCGACTCGCGGCAGCAGTGGGTAGAGAAGGCGCGTCGCCTCGAATCGCTTGGCTATTGCACCATGACCGTTCCCGACCACTTCCCGGACCTCCTTGCCGCCACGCCAGCCATCATGGCCGCGGCCGATGCCACGGAGCGGCTGCGCATCAGTAGCTGGGTCTTCTGCAACGATTTTCGACATCCGGCGCTGCTCTACAAGGAGGCCGCGACCCTCGACCTCCTCTCTGGCGGCCGGTTCGAGTTCGGCATCGGGGCCGGGTGGCTCAAATCCGAGTACGACATGGCCGGCATCCCCTTCGATTCACCGGGCCAGCGGGTTGCGCGGATGGAAGAAGCCGTCCGCATCATCAAGGGGCTCGCCGCCGAGGGTCCATTCGACTTCGCGGGCGAGCATTACCAGATTGCCGATCTCGAAGGCGCGCCGAAACCGGTCCAGAAACCTTACCCGCCGATCTATATCGGCGGCGGCGGAAAGCGCCTCCTTTCGTTCGCGGCGCGGGAGGCGGATATCGTTGGCCTTGCGGCGAAGGCCCTGCCCGAGGGTGGCCTTGACATTCTCGACATTACGGCGGAGGCGGTGCGGCGCAAGGTCGGCTGGGTGCGGGAGGCCGCGGGGAACTCGCGCGACCCCGAATTGAACGTGCTCATTTTCGTCCTCGAGGTGACGGACGACCGGCTCGGCGCTGCCGAACGACACGCGGCCGAATTTCCGGGCCTCTCGGCAGAAGCGTTGCTTGCCTCGCCGCACGTGCTGATCGGCACGCCAGAGCAGATCGCGGACGACCTGCGGCAACGGCGGGAGGAATTCGGCATCTCCTATATCGTCATCAACACGGGCGTCGAAGAGCACCGCGAGCAGTTCGCCCCGGTGCTGGCAATGCTGGCAGGGACGTGAGCGCCATGCCCTATGGCGCATCTTTGGGGGACTCGTGTTTCACCGGGGATCCGCGACTGAGAATTGCCCACCCGGCAAGGCCAGCGACCACTGACGCGATGATGATGCCCAGTTTTGCCGCCGTCAGCAACTCGCCGCCCTCCCGATCGCCAAAGGCGAGATCGGCCACGAAGAGCGACATGGTGAAGCCGATGCCAGCCAACCAGCCCGCCCCGTAGATCTGTCGCCAGGTGACGCCGTCGGGCAGGTCCGTCAGGCCCGAGCGCACCGCCAGCCACGAGGCCGCGGTCACGCCGATCTGCTTGCCGAGCACGAGCCCCAGGACGACTCCCAGGGTCACGTGGTTGTTCAGGGCCGAGGCCAGTTCTCCGTCGAGGCGGACCCCGGCATTGGCCAGGGCAAAGAGCGGTACGATGGCATAGGAAACCCACGGGTGCAGCACATGTTCCATGCGCTGCAAGGGCGCGCCAGCCGCCTCGACGGCATCCTCCAACTCGGCGAGCGCCTCCTGGCGAGCGCCGTTCGTGAGAATGCTCTCGCTCGGATAATCCGCGTCGCCAGCCCGGTCAAACGTATCGAGCAATCGTCGCCCCTGCTCCAGGAACGCGGCCGTGTTGATGCGCGTATTCGCCGGGATCGTCATCGCCAGCAGCACGCCCGCGATGGTCGCGTGGATACCGGATTCGTAGACCGCCACCCAGAGGGCGATGCCGATGACGGCATAGAATGTGGGGCGGCGCACGCCAATCCGGTTCGCGGCGAAGAGGAGGACAAGCAGCGCCATCGCGGTCCCCAGGGGCTGCCATTGCACCTCCCCGGTGTAAAAGAGGGCGATCACGAGAACCGCTGCCAGGTCGTCGACGATCGCCAGGGCGGTGAGAAAGACCTTGAGGCCAATGGGGACGCGATCTCCAAGGAGGGCCAGGACGCCGAGGGCGAAGGCGATGTCCGTGGCCATCGGGATGCCCCAACCCGCGCTGCCGATGGTGTCCCGGTTGAGGAGGGCATAAATGGTGGCGGGAACGATCACCCCGCCTAGCGCGGCGATGGCCGGCAGGGCAGCGCGGCGGGGTGAGGCCAACTCACCCACCAGGATCTCTCGCTTGATTTCGAGACCCACCACAAAGAAGAAGATGGCCATGAGCCCATCGTTCACCCAGTGGCGCAGCGTGTCAGTGAAATTGATCTGCACGGCGCCGAGCGTCAGCTCTGAAGACCAAAGCGCCTCATAGGCATCGCCCCAGGGCGAGTTTGCCCAGATCAGGGCAGCCAGCGCTGACACGATCAGGAGGACGCCGCCAAACGCCGCGGTATCAATGAACTCTCGCAGTGAGAATCCCTCAGCGCGAACGGTCCGTCGCGCGCGCTCTGCTATCGGACCCATCCCGTCTTACCCTGCACTGAAAAGGGCGGCTGGATCGCGCCTGGCGTACCATCTGAGCCGCACAAAAAAAGGGACTGCTTCGAATGCAGTCCCCACCGTCAGCCGCTGTTGGTACGGGGTCAGCGGCACCCCCGGCGCGTGTCCGCGCATCATTGCCGAGGAGAAGTATAAACGGTAACTGGCCAATGGCTGTTGGCTACTGGCTGTTGGCTCTTGGCTCTTGGCAATCGGTCTTATTCCTGATCTGGTTCTCGCATCTGTCCCGAGTGGATCAGGGGCCATCATGAATCAACAGCCAACGGCCAACAGCCAACAGCCAACGGCCAACAGCCACGTGAGAGGACGAGCAATGCCCCTGGAAATCGTGACGATCCCTGGCGGGCCGATCGAGACGAACGCCTATCTGGCCGCCGATCCGGCGACGGGCGAGGCGCTGGTCATCGACGCGCCCCATGACACGACGGCGGCCATCATGGCGGAAGCGGCCGCGCGCGGCTGGACGATCGGACAGATCGTCATCACGCACACCCATTGGGACCACGTCGCGGACGCGCTCGCGTTGACCGAGGCGACTGGCGCGCCACTGCTGGCGCATCCTCTTGCGGTCCACCGGCTGGCCAATCCGCCCGCGTTGGGCGCCATGTTGCCCGTGCCGGTGCCGCCGGTAGCGGTCAGCGCGACGCTCGAGGATGGCGACAGCGTAACGCTCGGCGAGCAGAGCTTTCGGGTCATGCATCTGCCAGGGCACGACACGGCGCACATCGCGCTCTTCAACAATGAGGAGAAGGTCTTCCTGGGCGGGGATGTGCTCTTCCCCGGCGGGCACGGCCGCACCGATCTGCCCGGCACGGATCAGGAGGTCATGAATCGCAGCTTGCGCCGGCTCGTCGCCGAATTGCCCGCGGAAACCACCGTCCTCCCCGGCCACGGCGCTGCCACCACGATTGGCCGGGAAGCGCCCTGGATCCGCATGCTCCCCGATGTGTAGCCAACGGGCGGCGGTGTCGCCACATTGACAGAAAACGTGTTCCCTCGTTGATGCCTTGCCGGATAACCGGACGGTAATCTTCGTCACACCGCGCCCGGCGGAGGACGCCAGCGGGCGCTGGTTCCGCCGCGCGTGTCGCGCGAGTTCTGGAAGGGAGTTCGGCCGTGTTTGCTCGAGTTCTGGTCATCGCCCTGATTGGGCTGTTGACCCTGCCATTGGCCCTGGCAACGCCGGTGACCGAGGCCAGGGCGAAGAAGAAAACGGAGGAAAAGACCTTCATCTTTTCCTCCCCGATAGCCTTGCCCGGTTCAGGTGAAGCGGATCCCTATCCGGCGACCCTCAAGGTCAAGGGATTGAAGAAGGGAAAGATCCTCGATATCAACGTTCACCTCGATGGTTACTCGTATGATGTTCCGGATGACATTGACGTGCTCCTGGCGGCAAGCCACCTGTCTGGCAAGAACGCCATCATCATGAGCGATGTCGGCGGCCCCCAGGCGGTGAACGACATCAATCTGGTGTTGGACGACTCTGCCGCCGACTCCCTCCCTGAAGATGGCCCGCTCGTCAGTGGGACGTTCAAGCCAACCAACGCCTTGGGAGGAGGCGGCAGCGACGTTTTCCCCACTCCAGCACCGACGCCCAGTGGCAACAGCGAGTTGAGCGTCTTCAACGGAGAGAAGGCGAATGGCGAATGGCAGCTCTTCATCGTCGATGCCCCGGGGAATGGCCCAGGCAGTATCGAGAGCTGGTCGCTGGAGATCACGGCCAAGGTCAAGAAGAAAAAGTAGCCCGCGCGTAGTTCATGCGACGGTCCTGGGCCCATGCCCCGGACCGTTTGCCGATCTTCAGCGCGTGAGGGCGATACTTGGCGCGCACCCCGTCCATTGCCAGGGAGCATGCCCTTGTTCGCTCGCCTTCACTGCCGTGTCCGTATCGTCCTGATTGGGCTCCTTCTGAGCTGGAGCAGCGAACCTGCCGAGGCGGGCAAACGCCACACGACTGCCACCCATTCGTTCTCCAGCATCGGCCAGAACGGTGAATTCGCCGGCGGCTGGCCGTGGCAGATCACGGAGAACGAGAAACACGGGGTGATGGAGCGCGATGAAGCGTTGACGATCTGAAGGGGACAGCGGGCGCCTCCGTCTCCCGTCCTCCGTCTTCCGTCTCTTACCCATCACCCATCACCCTTGCGCCTGGCACAAGCGCTCGTGGCGCCGGTCGGGCGTAGTTTCGCTCAAGGGCGGCCAGATCGAGCTCGATGGTGGAGAGATCGGCGAGAGGGATTTCGTCGGCAGCGTAGGCGCGGAGCGTCGAAACCGCCTTCAGGTAGCCATGGCAGCGGGCGCAGGTCTCTACCTTGCGCGCCTCGGCGCCTTCCTCGGGAACGAGCGAACCCACCGCGCCAGGCCCGCTCGCGTCGCAGAAGGGGCAGCGAACGCCGGGCTGGGCCCAGTCGCCGCCGCAGCGGCCACAGCGCAGGCGGCGCGCGCGCTCCAGCCCGCGCAGCTCGGCCAGCAGTGGCCAATCGCCGCAGATTGGGCAATACCCCTCATGCCAGCGCGGGTCGGCCGCATCGCCGAAACGCCGCCGCGCGGCCTGCAGCAGCGGCAGCGCGGCGAGCCCCAGGGCCACGGAGAGCGTGTCTGGCGAAACGTCGAGCGCGATCGCGGCCGCGGCAAGGCCGTCGCCGTCCTCGTTGAGGCTCAACGCCAGCAACGCTTGAGCATCGAGCGCGCGAGATGATGATGCCGTCCGGAGCGACGCCGCCTCTGGCCCGGCGTTGCCGGCCAGCTCCAGCACGCGGCGCAGCCAGCGATCCAGATATCGCGCATCGACCAGGATTTCAGCGCCAGCCAACAGGGGAACGCCCGAGGCGCGCTCGGTTTGCAGCCGAACCCTGCTCGCGGCCGCGCTCCACGCCGGATTGGCGCACTCCTCGAGGACGGTCGAGAGGAGGCTCAACCACTGAGCGGCTTCCGGTTGCGCCGTCAATAGCGTGTCGAGATGGCGCCGTGCGCCAGTGGAGATGGTCACGCGCGAAGTATCACCGATCGATGGCTCACGATTGCGATGTGTCCGGGGCAGCCGCGCGGGGGCCGTCGTAGGGAATCTCGTAGTAGACCCGCTCGACGCGATCGGGCGGCTCGACCAGCACGACCGGATTGCCGTGATTCCCGGGGTCCGCCCCCGGCTCGCCACGCACTCGAGCGGCTTCCGGCGAGGCGGCGCAGCCTCCCAGGACCAGGGTCAGGAGCGCTCCCGCGGCGATGAGCCGGAGGCGGCGGCGACCCTCACCCCCTGCCCCCCTCTCCCATTGCGATGGGAGAGGGGGAATGCGCGTCTTCAACATCGCTCCAGGATGACAGTCCGCCTGATAGCATGGCTCCCCTCTCCCGTCGCAATGGGAGAGGGGCTGGGGGTGAGGGACAACTCCG
>CAYSXO010000224.1:0-8137 GCA_964434995.1 uncultured Sphaerobacteraceae bacterium | reverse complement strand
GTATGAGCCTTCTCGGCGGCAAGCGGCAGGGAGGGATGGCTGCCCGGTTCAAGTTCCTCTGGTTGACGGTGTTCGCCATCGTGGCCGCGGCGATCCTGCATGCGCCGTTTCCGTTTGGCCTGGGACTGAGCAGCGTCTACCTCCCCTTCATTGGCCGCTACGACATTGGCCTGCTCTACGTTCCCATCGCGGCGCTGGCGATCATCGGGATGGCCAATGCGGTGAATTTCACGGATGGGCTCGATACGCTGGCGGCCGGCACCGCCGCCGTCGCCTTTGTTGCCTACGGGATCATCGCCTACCGTCAGGGGCAGCTCGGTGTCGTCACTTTCTGCTTCACCATGGTCGGCGCCCTGATGGGATTTCTCTGGTTCAACGCCCACCCGGCGCAGGTCATCATGGGAGACACCGGTTCACTGGCGATCGGCGCATCGTTAGCGGTGGCAGCGTTCATGACCGGGCAATGGCTCCTGTTGCCGGTCGTCGGCGCGGTCTTCGTGGCCGAAGCCGCCTCGGTGATGCTGCAGGTCGGCTACTTCAAGTACACCAAGCGGCGCTTTGGCGAGGGGCGGCGCCTCTTCCGGATGGCGCCGTTGCATCACCATTTCGAGATGCTTGGCTGGTCTGAAACGCAGGTCACCATGCGCTTCTGGATGCTCGCCATGATGGCTGGCCTGATCGGCGTCGCCATGGCGCTGGTCCAGTTCTAGGCGCGAAGTCGAGGTCGTTCCGTGGGTCACCATCTTGCCGGCAAGCGCGTCACCCTGATCGGGCTCGGCACCCGCCGCGGCGGCCTGGGCGTGGCGCGCTATCTTGCTGGCGCGGGCGCCATTGTGACCGTCACGGATTTGCGCTCGCGCGAAGACCTTGCCGAGACGCTGGCGGAGCTGGAAGAATTGCCGATCCGCTACGTCCTCGGGCGGCATGAAGACCGGGATTTCACCCCGGACGGCGCCGATATGATTGTCCGTAATCCGGGCGTGCCTCGCCGCGCGCCACACCTCACGCTGGCCCGCTCGCACGGCATCCCGATCGAAATGGAGATGAGTCTCTTCTTCCGCGCTTGTCCTGCCCCGATCATTGGCGTGACCGGCACCAAGGGGAAGACCACCGTTTCGACGCTGGCCGGGGATCTGCTCCGCGCCTCACTCCCAGATGCCAGGGTTGCGGGCAACATGGGCATCTCGGCGCTCGATCAGTTGCCCGCGTTGTCCCCGCACGTGCCCGTCGTCATCGAGCTTTCGTCGTGGCAACTGGAGGCGTTGATCGAGCATCGGCTGAGCCCGTGGATCGCCGTGCTGACGCTCATTGCCGAGGATCATCTCAACACCTACGATGGTTTCGAAGACTATGCATCGACCAAGCGCGGCATCTCGCGGCACCAGACACCGAGTGATTGGCTCGTGGTCAACCGCGACGATCCCGAGTCGTGGCGGGCCGCCAGCGAGACCCGCGCGACGGTTGTGCCGGTTGGCGCGCATGATGAGGGCGACGATGGCGCCTGGCTTGCAGCACATGCGCTGATCTGGCGCTGGCGGGGCCGGGAAGAGCGCTGGCCACTGCCGGATGCTCCGGCGCTGGCGGGCCGGCATGGCGCGCGAAACGCGCTGACCGCCATCGCCGTGGCGATGCTGGCAGGCGCTTCGCCGGAGGCGGCCGCCAGGGGGCTGGCGGCGTTTCGCGGCGTTCGGGACCGCATGGAGCGGGTGGACGTCATCGACGGCGTCACCTACATCAACGACACCACCGCAACCGCCCCAATTGCCGCCGTCGCCGCGCTCGAGGCGCTGTCACGTGGCACTGGCCGGATTCATCTGCTCGCGGGCGGGGCCGACAAGCGCCTCGATCCCGCGCCGCTCGCGGACGCCGTGGCAGCGGCCGGGGCTCGCGTCTATCTCTTCGAGGGCACGGCGACCCCGGCGTTTCGTCAGTGCCTGCTCGCGCGCGGGGTTGAGCCGACGGGGCCGTTCGGGAGCATGAAGCAGGCCGTCGCGGCCGCTCGCGGTGCGGCGCGTGCCGGGGATACCGTCATCCTCTCACCGGGTTGCGCGTCGTTCGGGCTCTTTCAGGACGAATTCGACCGGGGCGATAAGTTCCGCGACTGCGTTGCCGCCCTGAACGCTGAATGAGGGAGGAGTTCTCGCGATGATTGAAGCCCCGGCCGAAAGCACCGTTCTGCCTCCCGTCCCCGCGCGCGTGCATTTCGTGGGCATCGGTGGCATCGGCATGAGCGGGCTGGCGCGCATCCTGAGCGTCTGGGGCTACCAGGTTTCCGGGTCGGACGCGACTGCTTCTCCCCTGCTCGATGCGCTGGCGGCAGAAGGCATTGCCGTCAGCATCGGCCATGGCGCCGTGGAGAACGCCGCGGCCGCCGATCTGGTGGTCGCCACGTCGGCGATCCGGCCGGACAATCCGGAGATCGCCGCCGCCGAACTGGCGGAGCGGCCGGTCATCAAGCGCGCGCGGCTCCTTGGCGCTCTGGCGGATGCGCGGCGGGGCGTGGCCGTCGCCGGAAGCCATGGCAAGTCGACCACCAGCGGCATGCTTGTCACCGCCTTGCGGGCGCTCGGCGCCGACCCGTCCTTTGCCATTGGCGCTGTTGTGGATGGGCCAGTGGGATCGACGAACGCGGCTCCTGGCGCGGGCGCGGAAATGGTGGTCGAGGCGGACGAGTACGACTGGTCTTTCCTGCAACTTCACCCCGACCTGGCCATCATTACGAACGTCGACTACGACCATCCAGACATCTTTCCGGATGCTGAGACGTACGACCGTGCCTTTGCCGACTTCGCGCGGGGCATCCGGCCGGGAGGGACGCTCGTCATCGCGGCCGACGATCCGGGTTGCCAGCGATTGATGGCGAGAGCCGATTGGTCGATTCCGGCCTCGGTCGTGACCTTCGGTGAAACGGCGGAGGCGGATTGGCGGCTGGAAGCGACCGAGGATGGATGGCGCGTCACGGGCGGCGATGACGTGGCCGTGCCCCTCTCGCTAGGCGTTCCCGGGCGGCACAACAAGCGCAATGCGGCGGCGGCGCTGGCCGCGCTGGTGGCGCTCGGGTACGACGCGGCAGCGGCGGCCACCGCGCTGGAGGGCTTTGGCGGGGTCGGGCGGCGCTTCGAGGCGAAGGGCGAGGCGAATGGTGTTGTCGTCATCGACGACTATGCGCATCACCCCAGGGAGATCGCGGCCACATTGCACGCCGCGCGGGAGCGGTTTCCAGACGCGCGCATCTGGGCTGTCTTTCAGCCACACACCTACTCGAGGCTGAAGGCGTTGCTGCCGGATTTTGCCGCGTCCTTTGGGGCGGCGGACCGGGTAATGATTCTCGATGTTTACGCGGCCCGCGAAACCGAGTCGCTCGGGGTGTCGGCAGCCGATCTGATTTCCCGATTGCCCGAGGGCGCGATGCCGGCAGCCGATCCCATGGCCGCGGCGCGCGCCCTTGCTGGTGTCGTGGTGCGTGGTGACGTGGTGTTGACCCTGGGCGCCGGCAGCATCACCGAGACGGGACCGGCGCTGCTCGGCCTCCTGCACGCATCCCAGCCTTCACCCGCGGCAGAGAAAGCGCAGACCCGCCCCCGCCCCCGCCGCGCCGCGGCGGGGGCAGACGCCATTGCCATTCCCGGTCAGCCTCACCTGAAAATCCTGGTCGATGCGCCGATGCGGCTGCACACCACCTGGAGGATTGGCGGTCCGGCTGACTTCCTGGCCCGCGCGGCTTCGCCAGACGATCTCATCGTGGCCGTCGCCTGGGGCCGGGAGCAGGGCCTGCCCGTGACAGTCATCGGGGGGGGCAGCAACCTGCTCATCGGGGACCGTGGTATTCGCGGCCTGGTGGTGCTCTCCCGAACGCCGGGAGAACGCGCCGCGAACCTCGTCGCCCACGAGGACCTGGGAGATGCCGTCCGCCTGCGCGTGGCGGCACAGGCGCCGCTGTCGTGGACCGGGCGCTTTGCCGCGGTGCGCGGCTGGGCCGGCATGGACTGGGGCGTTGGCCTCCCTGGCGCCATCGGCGGGGCGACCGTCAACAACGCGGGCGCGCATGGAACCGAGCTAAAGGATCACCTCGAACGCGTTGTTATCCTGAACGGCGACGGCGAGATCGAAGAATTTCCCGCGGCGTGGCTGGAGCCGGCCTATCGGCATACGATCATCAAGGCCGCGCCCAGGCCGCGGCCCTGGATCGTCCTGGAGGCCGTCATGCGGCTGCCGAAAGGCGACCCCGTCGAGCTGGTGCGCCTGGCCGACGAGCACGCGGCCTTCCGCAGGGAGACCCAGCCGACGGGGGCCTGCGCGGGCTCGACGTTCGCCAATCCGCCCGGCGATTTCGCGGGTCGCATCCTTGAAGCGTGCGGCCTGAAGGGATATCGCATCGGCGGCGCCGGCTTCTCGCCAAAGCATGCCAACTGGATCGTCAACGACGGCACGGCCACCGCCGCCGACGTGCGCGAGTTGATCGCGTTCGCCCAGAACCGTGTTCGCGAGGAGATGGGAGTAGAGTTGCAGCGAGAAGTTGAATACCTCGGCGACGAGTGACGAGACGCGGACGGAGAGGACGGATTGATGCAACGGGGGCGTGGCGGAAAAGTGCGGGTCGCCGTCCTCTTCGGGGGGCAATCGGGCGAGCATGACGTCTCGCTTCGGTCGGCGGAAACGGTGATGCGCGGGCTTGATCCCGAGCGCTACGAGGTGATACCCGTCGGCATTACGCGAGAGGGATACTGGCTGACGGGCGGCGACCCGTTTGCCGCGCTGACCGCAACTTCGCCACTCTTTGCGCTCGCCGACGGCACGCCGGCCGAGACCGAGGATGAACCGCCCGTCGTGGTTGCCGCCGACAACTCGGTGCCGGCCCTCCTTTCGAGCGGAGTTGACGTCGTCTTTCCCGTGCTGCACGGCCCAATGGGTGAAGATGGCGCCGTGCAGGGGCTGCTCGAGCTAACGGGCGTGCCCTATGTCGGGGCAGGCGTGCTTGGCTCGGCGTTGGCCATGGACAAGGCGATGGCCAAGAACGTGTTGGCACAGGCCGGGCTGCCCCAGGCCCCGTGGCGGTTGGTCACCCGCAAGGAATGGGAGCTCGACCCGGAAGGGGTCATCGAAGGGGTCAGGGAAATCATCGGATACCCCTGCTTCGTCAAGCCGGCCAACATGGGCTCCAGCGTCGGCGTGAGCAAGGCGCACGATCCCAGCGAGCTGCCCGCCGCGATGAACGAAGCCTGCCGGCATGACCGCCGCATCGTCATCGAGAAAGGCATCGATGCCCGCGAGCTGGAAATCTCTGTCCTCGGCAATGACGAACCGATCGCCTCGATAGTTGGGGAAATCGTCCCCGGCAACGAGTTCTACGACTATGATGCCAAATATGTCAGCGACAACTCCGATCTGATCGTGCCGGCGGCGATCGACGCCGCGACCATGGCGGAGATCCAGGAGCTGGCTGTCGCGGCGTTCCGCGCGCTCGATCTGGCCGGAATGGCCCGGATCGACTTCTTCATGGACCGAACGACCGATCAGATCTTCATCAACGAGGTGAACACCATTCCGGGCTTCACCGCGATCAGCATGTACCCTCGTTTGTGGGAGGCGAGCGGGGTCTCGCTGCATGACCTGGTCGACCGCCTTCTCGGTCTGGCGCTGGAGCGATCACTGGAGCGACGGCGGTAGCGGCCGCAGGCTGCTGGCCCTTGGCTGTTGGCTTTTGGCCTGGCGTTGGCGGCTCACGCCTTCCGCCTTCCGACTCACGAGGTGAACGGTCACTGTTGTTGAACACCCCGAACAGCCACCGAGCCGGTGTTATACTCGCCGCGGGTGATGCTCCGCTGCCCGCGCCTGTTCGACGTGCCAATCGCTGTCGTCCTGCCGGGTTGGGGAAGTATTTCCCTGATCTGGCTGGTATGGTTTCCCGAGATGCCAGGCAGAATCGTACGGGCCGTTCACGTTGGCTCCCCCGCGGTAACGAAGAGCGATGCCCTTCATCACGACTGCGATTCGGGGTTTCGCCGCGTCGTGCTGGCGCGTTGAAGTGGAAGCTATCGCCTTCCGGGATGGGGGAAGAATGATGCAGTCCCACAACCAGGGGCCGGTCCGCGGCCAGCGAAGGCCACCGCAGCCGGAAGGTCAGCGCAACGCCGCCGTCCGCGGCGCCTCGGAAGACGCCGTCGCGCCGTTCGATATTGCCATGGCTCAGCGCTCGCCGGAGCCCGAACCCGCGCCCGCGCGCGCGGCAACCAACAACTCGACGCACGCGGCATCCCAGTCGACGTCACGCGAGTCGTGGGACGATGTCATCCGCGAGGCGTTTGCCAAAATCAAGGTTGTCGGCATCGGCGGGGCCGGCGGCAATGCCGTGAACCGCATGATCGATGCCGGCGTCGATGGCATCGAATTCGTATCCGTGAATACTGACGCGCAGGCATTGATGGGCAGCAAGGCGCCCACCTATGTCCGCATTGGCGACAAGCTGACCAAGGGGCTTGGGGCCGGTGGCCGCCCCGAAATCGGCGAGCGAGCGGCCGAGGAGAGCTCGGACACCATCGGCGAGATGGTGCGCGGCGCGGACATGGTCTTCATTACGGCCGGCATGGGCGGTGGCACCGGCACCGGCGCCGCGCCGGTGGTTGCCAAGCACGCGCGCGCGGCCGGAGCCTTGACCGTCGGCGTGGTGACCAAGCCATTCGATTTCGAAGGAACGCGCCGCCGCCGCGCGGCCGAGGAAGGGATCGCCAGGCTCCGCGAGACGGTCGATGCCCTGATCGTCATTCCGAACCAGCGGCTGCTGGACATGGTCGATGCCAAGACGTCGATCGAAGAGGCGTTCGGTCTGGCCGACGACGTCCTGCGACAGGGGATCGGCGGCATCTCCGACCTGATCACCAAGCCCGGCGTCATCAACCTCGACTTCGCCGACGTCAAGACGGTGATGAAAGAGGCCGGGTCGGCGCTGATGGCGATTGGGCATGGCTCCGGTGAGACGCGCTGCATCGACGCCGCGCAGCAGGCGATCGAGAGCCCGCTGCTGGAGATGAACATCCAGGGCGCGACCGGCGTGCTTTACAACATCACCGGCGGCTCCAATCTGACGCTGCTCGAGACGAGCGAGGCGGCCGAGGTGATCCGCGCTGCCGTTGACGAGGAAGCAGAAATCATCTACGGCACCTCGATCGATCCGTCGCTGGGCGATGCCGTACGAATCACGCTGATCGCCACCGGCTTCGACCAGAACAACGACTTCTTCGACACGATGGGGCGCTCCGCGATGCGCGAACCGCGGCCAATGCGCGAGCCTGACCGCGCATACAGGCCTCCTGCGCCGGCGCACGTGTCGTCGCCGGCGCGCTCGACCTCGCCAGGGACATCGCAGCCGGCGGCCTTCCCCGAGGATGATTGGGTGGCCGAATCGTCGATCATCAAGTTCCTGCGCGAGCGATAGCGGCGACGATGTCTCGATGCCCTGTGCTGAGTGTGATCCGGGGCTGACATGCGCTGCCCATTTTGCCGCGCTCCGGATTCCCGCGTTGTTGACAGCCGCGAGCTGACCGGCGGCGACACCATTCGCCGCCGCCGGGAATGCACCTCGTGCGGGCGCCGCTTCACCACCTACGAGCGAGTGGAGGGCGTCAATCTGGTGGTCGTCAAGAAGGATGGCCGCCGGCAGGATTTCGACCCGGCGAAGCTGCGCCAGAAGCTCCGAGTGGCGCTGACGAAGCGCCCGGTTGGCGAAGAGGCAATTGACGCTCTCCTGGCCCGGGTTGAACGTGATCTGCTGGCGCTGGGGACTGCCGAGGCGCCCTCATCGGCGATAGGAGAGGCAGTGCTGCGCGAGTTGAAGGCGCTCGACGAAGTGGCCTACATTCGGTTCGCCTCGGTCTATCGCCAGTTCCAGGATATCGAGGACCTGCGCCGCGAGGTCGAGGAGCTGCGCGCGGCCCCGGGTGACGACCAATAGCCAACCGCAACAGCACTCCCCCCCTCGTCGCGTAGTCGCCTCCGCGGTGCAATGTGACGCCTTTGACTCGCATCGTAATGTGAATTGAATGTGATATATGGATTGTCATATTTGAAACGTCAGGTAATGATTCGGTATACTCCCCCGCGTTGACGGGTCGGCGCCGTGCCCGGAGGGTGGAGGCTCGGT
>CAYSXO010000223.1:0-8160 GCA_964434995.1 uncultured Sphaerobacteraceae bacterium | reverse complement strand
AGGTGAGGAGGAGCCTAAATGATCAAGAGGGCTTCGTCAAGTGATGCACACAAAACCCCCTTCCCGCATTGGGGCCGACTTGCGAACACGATACCATGGGATGCGAAAGGGTGTCAATCCACCCATGAGAGTTTGACATAAATCATCTCTGCGAACACGAGCGAATGCCCGAATGCGCCCGAGCGTGAACGCGGCGATCAACGGTACGGGGAAGCGGTTGGCCACGCCGGAGCGACGATTCCAGACGCCGCATCGCTCGCCGGCGCCGCCGTTGTCGACGCGGGGGAGGATGCGTTGCTACCAGCACCACCGCCCTTCGTTGTCATCGAGGAGGTCAGCGCCCAAGCCGAGCCGGGAGCACCCCCCGCTGCGCTCTACCCCGCCCGACGGCAAACAGGGGTCGCACGGGCATGTCGAGGCGATGGAGGCGAGCGTTCATCGCCTCGACGGCCGCGCATCGCCTCGGCAGGCGCTGGCTCGCCAATGGCACGGTCGTCACGCCAGCAACAGACGATCGCCAACGCGCACGACTGCCGGCTCGCCGCTGTATGAGGCATAGAAGCCGCGCATGCCGCCATCGAGGAAGCGCAGCGCTTCGGTGACAGTGCGGTCTGGCTTCTGGTCATCCGGAAAGCGCAGCGCGAACCGGGAAAACTCGACGCAAGGCGCGGCGACGATCACCGGCAGCAGCTCCAGCCGCGCGCCATCGTCCCTGGCGATAATCACGCCGCCAGCGAGGTCTTCGGCGGTCAGGCGACGATCGGTCGAGATGAGCATGTTTTCGCCGGCGATGCCGTCCCGCAGGTGAGGCCCGAAGCGCTCGCGCATGGCCGCGTAGTGCGCGGTGAAGCCAAGCGAGATGCCGTTTTTCGTCCGCCTCTTCGAGGCGGGGTGATCGCGGTGGTGAACGTCGATCAGCCCGTCCGGCTCGCCGGTCTCGCCCACGACGCCGCCCGGCGAGATGGTCAGCGCGAAGACCGGCAGCAGCGGCGCGGGATCGTAGCGGCGTGGCGATTCGCCAACCTTGAGGCTGGAGATCTGTACCTGAAGCGCGATCACCGTTCCCAGAAGCTGCACGCTGCTGCCTTTCCTGTCATCACGACGCTGGCCGGCAGCAGTGTACGGCACGATGATGGCGCGAAATGCCGGTCGGTCGAGCTCTCCCTGTCTGGCCGACGTCACGATCATGGCCGCTCGCCATCAAGATGTTGGTCTGCTTGCCGTGGAGCGGTCGGCGCCGCAAGAAGAAGGCGAGAAGCGCATGCATGGGCGCAACGGTGGGCCATCCGCATGGCTGCCAGGGAGCCGCCAATCGAGATGCAGCCCCAGAGCGCATCGTGCCGTGCCGCACGCGATCAATGATCCATAGCCGCAAATCGATCCATCGTGCGCTCCTCTCCGGGAACGGGCTGGAGTCATTTGGGCTTTGTCTTGGCTATCGATTCAACGGAAACCGCATCCAGGATTCGAAGCGGTCGTAGTACCAGACGCCGTTCGTACCCGGGCGGAACCCGTCGGCAAGCAGGACATCGGTAAACCCAGGAAGATCGCGGCCATAGGTTGTCGCCAGATCTTCTGCCGCGATGATGCGATCGCCAATCACCAGGTCAGCCAGCTCGATGCGCTCGGCAAGGTAGCGATCTCCCTCGATCTCGGTGGCCGGCAGGTGCTCGATCACGCTCGTTGGAAGGTCCGGCACGAGGTAGCGATCGTCAACGGATACGTCATCTGAACCATCGACGGCAGTCAGAGGCGCCGTAGTGGTCGCGTTCGTTGAGAAGATGCTCGCGAGATTGGCTGCACGCGCCACGGACGTTGTCAATCCCAGGATGACGAAGGCGATCATGACCAGCATGGATTTCATTTGGAGTCCTCCAATGTCAATGTGAATAAGGCTTCATTGCTCCGGGCTCCAGCTCGGGCACGCGTCGATGATGCGCCTGTCCATCTGGCGGCACATCGTGAGAACTCCGTAATTTCGAGAAGAGGGGCGATCAGGCGCTGGATCGGGAGAATTCCGTAGGTCAGGATTTCGCTGGTAGGCAGATCGACGTAGGGCGGATCAGACGAGGCCGTGACGGACCGCATGGGTGGCGGCCGCGGTCCGGTTTTCGACGCCGAACTTTGCGAGCAGCCCCGTGCCGTGAACGCCGACGGTCCGTGGGCTGACGTTCAGGATGCGGGCAATCTCCCGGTCGGAGTGCCCGTTCACGAGCAGGCGCAGCACATCGAACTCGCGCGATGTCAGCCCGAACCGCGGCCGTTCCCGAAGCTGCCCTGACGCCGAACCGTCGACACCTCGTGCAATAGCGAGGGCATCGGCCAATGCCTGGTCAAACGGCATCGCACGGCCGCGTGCGCACGCGGCCGTATAGGCTTCCTCGCCAAGCGCGGCGCGAACGTCCGCGACGATCCGAGCCGCATTGAGCGGATGGGCGACGCGGGGCCATCCTGTCGCCTCTTGCTCCGTCGCCACCGCACCGAGCAGTCGCGCGGCTCGCTCCGCCTGGCCCCAATCGAGGGCGACGCCCGCGAGGCCCGCGACAGCGCCCATCACCATGTGCTCGTCGCCGATGTCCTGCGCGATGGGAATCAGCTCGGCAAAGAGCTTTTGCGCGTGCGTGGGATCGCCAAGAGACCGGGCGACGTGAGCGCGCTGCCCAAGCGCTTGTGCGACGCCCCACGTATTCTCGATCTCGCGGCAGATCGCGAGCCCTTCATCGATCAGCGATGCCGCCGCTTCAGCGTCGCCGCAGCTATGCATTTTGTCGCCCAGATCCGCCAGCATCACGCCCAACCACATCCGATCGTTGGTCTGCCGGAAGGCGGCCACGGCGTTGATGCTGGCCTCCCGCGCCCGGGCCGCATCGACGTGATGCCACGCATTTCCGAGTTGGTAGTAGGCGCGGCCGATGACGACCGGGTTTCCCAGCTCTTGCGCCACGTCCAGCCCTTCCTCCGCATAGGCAATGGCGGCGCGAAAGTTCCCAAGGGCGCGGGCAGAGAAGACGGCGATGTGAAGGGCCGTTGCGCGAAGGTCCGCAGGAGCTTCCGGGGCTTGGCTGAGCCCGAATTCTGCCCACCGCAGCGACTCTGCCCGGTATCGCCTAGCCGACCAATAGTCATCATAGGCAACCAGCAGGCGCAGGGCGGTCAGGGGGTCGCCCGTTTCCAGGAGCCATGCCATTGCCGCGCGAATGTTGCCGAGCTCGGCATCGTAGCGGCTGAGCCAGAACGGTCCTTTGGGGCCGAAAAACAGCTCAGACCTGGTCGAATCGGCGAGGCCGATTAGCCAGGTAATGAGAGCCATTCGTGCTGGCTCTTCTTCGCCACGCGCGGTGAGCTGCTCCAGCGCGAACTCACGCACCGTCTCGAGCATGGTGAAGCGTGGCTCGCCCGCGATCGTTCCTAGCCCGATCACAAGGCTATGCGTGGCCAGTTCCTCCAGCGGAGAGAAGACCTCCGTGCTGCCCATTCCGCCAACGGCCGCCGCCGCGTCCAGGGTAAAGCCCCCGACGAAGACGCCAAGCGCGCAAAAGAACCGCTGCTCCTCTTCCGCGAGCAAATCGAAGCTCCAGCCGATCGTGTTGCGCATCGTCCGCAGGCGATCGGGTTGATCGCGAGCGCCGCCCTCCAGCAGGGGGAGAGCAGCCGCTATCCCTGTGAGTAGTGCCTCGGGAGGAAGCAGTCGCGTCTTTGCCGCTGCCAACTCAACGGCCAGGGGAAGTCCATCCAGGCGCCGGCAAATCGCGCTCACTGCCGCGACGTTCTCAGGCGTGAGGGTGAACGACGGATTTACAGCCTCCGCCCGTTCGACAAAGAGGCGAACCGCGTCCGATTCACCGAGTTGAGCGATTGGGGCGCCAATGGCAGGCACGGCCAGCGGCGGTACCGGAACGTCATGCTCGCCAGAGATGCGAAGAAGCGCCCGGCTCGTGACCAGGATTTTCAGATCGCGGCAAGCCGCGAGGATCTCGACCAGAACGGGTGCGCTCTCCAGCACATGTTCAAAGTTGTCGAGCACCAGAAGGAGCTGGCGATCCCGGAGCGTCGCGATCAGGCCATCGATCGGAAGCTGATCCGTGGATTCTGGCACGCCGAACGCGTGCGCCATGGCCGCGACCACGAGATCTGGGTCACGCACCGCGCCAAGCGGAACCCAGACGACCCCTTGCGTGAAGTTTGCTTTGAGGTCAGCCGCAACCTGAATCGCGAGCCGGGTCTTGCCCACGCCGCCCGGACCAGTAAGCGTGACAAGACGGACGTCAGCACGTCGGAGCGCCATGACCACGATTGCGGTTTCACTGGCGCGGCCGACGAGCGTCGTCAATGGCAGTGGAAGTTCCGATCGACGGGTGGACAAGGAAGCCATGAAGGGCGCCGATCACGTATGGAGATTCGACTGTCACTATCATCGTGCGCGTGCGGTGGGCCGTCAACGAAAGACCCGGACAGGGCCCGGACAGAACCTCGTGAAATGTCGAGCGCGTGCGCGCGTGGCATCCCCGCGGCCGAGAGATGGTACACGGCCAGCCAGGGAAACGTTTGCCGAGTGGAGATCGTGATGAAGGACGGTGATTTTGCGTTAATATCACCGTCATCTATGTGGCGCCGTCCTTAGTCGAAAGCCGCTCCCAGTCGTGAGCCATCCCTCTGTCGGACGCCATTTTCGCGACTCGGCTTCGACCAGTGGTGTATCAGCCGAGTGCGGCGCGCGCTCGAGCGGCGCCATCGCCTCCGGATAGAAGGCTACGCGGGCGATTCGGCGGCCCCAGTAACGCGCATCAGGGAGACACGCCGGTGTCACGTGATCCAGTCGATAGTGAGCAGGATCTGACACGAGCCCGGTTGGCGGCCATCGTCGCCTCCAGCGCCGATGCGGTCGTCAGCGAGACGCTGGACGGCGTCATCACCGACTGGAATGCGGCGGCCGAACGCATCTACGGCTATCGCGCGGGCGAGGTGGTGGGGCGGCGCCTGTCGACGCTCATTCCCCCGGAGCGGATGCCGGAAGCCACGGAGATTCTGGCGCGCGTCCGCGGCGGTGAAAGCGTCGAGGACGTCGAGACGGTGCGCTGTACCCGCGATGGCCGCCATATCGACATCTCGCTGACGGTCTCGCCCATCCGGGACGAGACGGGCCAGGTCGTCGGCACCTCGGCGATCGAGCGCGACATCACCGCGCGCAAAGCCGCCAAGGCGGACTTGGCGGCGAGCGCCGCGCTCTTCCGCACCGCGTTCGAGGATGCCCCGATCGGCATGGCGCTCTTCCGGCGCGACCGCACGACGCTGCAAGTCAACCGCTCCCTGTGCGACCTTCTCGGCTATTCGGAGGCCGAGTTGCTGGCCACCCGGTTCCTGGACATTACGCACCCTGACGATCGGGCCGTCACCATGGTGAGCGTTGAGCGCGCATTCTCGGGTGAAGCCGACACCTATCAATACGAAAAGCGGTACCTCCGCAAGGACGGGCGCGCTGTCTGGATCATAGTCAGTGGCTCCCTGGTGCGCGACGATTCCGGCGCGCCGCTCTACTTCGCCTCCCAGATGCTGGACATCACGGCGCGCAAGGAGGCCGAGATCGAGTTGGCCGCCGCGCATCAGCACACGCGGCAGGTGCTTGAGCGGATTACCGACTGCTTCGTCGCGGTCGATCGGGATTGGCGCTTTACCTATGTCAATGCAGCCGCCGAACAGCTCGTGCTCCGCCGCCGGGAAGATCTGCTCGGGGAGAGCCTCTGGGAGGCGTTCCCGCGCATCGTCGATACGCCGCTCTATGCGCTCTACCAGCGAGCCATGGCCGACGGCGTTGTCGCGAGCGCCGAGATCCACTATCCGCCGCTCGACGGCTGGTACGAGGTGCGAGCCTACCCATCCTCTGATGGCCTGTCGATCTTCTTGCGCGACGTCACCGAGAACCGGATCCTGACGCGGGAGCTGCGCGAATCAGAAGAGAAGTATCGCGCCCTCATGCAGCAGTTGCCGGCGGTGGTCTACGTGCTGGCCGTCGATGGCGATCAGAGACCGATCTACTTCAGTCCCTATCTTGCCGACTTGACCGGCTTCACGCCGGAAGAAGCGATGGCGCGCGAGGGCCACTGGCTGGACTGGGTGCACCCGGGCGATCGAGACCGGGTCGCGGCCGCGGACGCGCGCGCCATGGCCGCCGGCGAGCCGCTCCGCATCGAGTACCGCTATCGCCGCAAGGATGGAACCTACGTCTGGGTTCTGGACGAGTCGATTCTGGTGCGCGATGAACGCGGCAAGGTTATCTCCATCCAGGGCGTGCTGCTTGACATCTCCGATCGGGTCGAGGCTGAAGAAGAGCGGGCCAGGCTCGCCTCCATTGTCGCCTCCGCCGAGGACGGCATCCTCAGTTGCACGCTGGACGGGATCATTACGAGTTGGAATCGCGGCGCGGAACGGCTCTATGGCTACACCGCGGAGGAAGCGATCGGCAAGGACGTGATGATGCTCCGCCCGCCAGAGCTGGCGGACGAAACTGCCGCCCAACTGGACAGCGTGCGCCATGGCCGGAGCCTGCTCGGGCACCAGACCGTCCGGATGACGCGCGACCGTCGTCGCATCGACATCTCTCTGTCCCTGTCGCCGATCCGCGATGCCAGCGGCAACATCGTCGGCGTCGCCTCCATCTCCCGCGACATCACGGCGCTGCTGGCAGCGGAGCGGAACGTATGGCTGCGCGACCGTGCCATTGCCGCCGCGCCCAATGGCATTGTCATTACCGACGCGACACGTCCCGGCACCCTGATTGTCGACGTTAACCCCGCGTTCGAGGCCTTGTCGGGGTACACGCGGGAAGACGTGATTGGCCGCACCATCAACGTCCTGCGCGGCAAGGAGACCGACCCGGCCGCAACAGCGCGAATTCAGGCGGCCATTGACCATGGAGAGGACGTCACCGAAACGCTTCTCAACTACCGCAAGGATGGCACGCCCTACTTGGTCGAGCTGCAGCTGGCGGCGGTGCGAGACGCGGCAGGCGCTCTGACACATGTCGTGGGGATCCTGACCGACGTCACCGAGCGTGTTCAGGCCGAACAGGAGCTTGCCCGGGAACGCGATTTGCTGCGGACGTTGCTCGAACACCTGCCGGACGCGGTCTACATCAAGGACACCGCCTCCCGCTTTGTGCAACTCAACATGGCGACCGCGCGGCAATTGGGTCTCGCTGACCCGGAAGAGGCGATCGGCAAGACGGACCGGGACTTCATTCTCCGATCGCTGGCCGAGGAGTATCTGGCGGACGAGCGCCGCCTCTTTGCTACCGGTCAGGCGATGCTGAACAAGGCGGAGCGGCAGGTCGCCGGGGGTGGCGAGCGCTGGGTGCTGGCCACGAAGGCGCCGCTGCGCGACGCGAGCGGGACCATTGTTGGCCTCGTCGGCATTAACCGCGACGTCACGGAGCGCTTCCAGGCCGAGGCGGCGCTGCGCGCCAGCGAAGCCCGCTTCCGGGGCGTGTGGGAGAGCATGCTCGACGCGATGGCGCTGGCCGACTCTTCTGGCATGGTGCTGGCCGCGAATCCCGCATTTCTCGCGCTCACCGGCTTTTCTGCAGAGGAGATCGTTGGGCGCCACTTCGCCAGGATCTTCCCTGAAGCTGACCGTGCGGCGTATCAGGACGGCTACGCGCGATTCTTTTCTGGGCCCGATGCCACGGCCACGTTCGAGACGACGATTCAGCGGGAGGATGGCGTGCCGCGGGAGGTGGCGTGCCAGGTGTCGTTCATCGAAATCGAGGGCACGCGGCAGGCGATGGTCGCGACGATTCGCGACGTTACCGAGCGGAATCGTCTCGATCGGGAGCTGCGGGGAGCGCTGGAAGCGGCGCAGGCCGCGACGCGCACCAAGAGCCTCTTTCTGGCCATGATGAGCCACGAGCTGCGCACGCCGCTGCAGGCAGTTCTGGGGTATGCCGACTTGCTCTTGCTGGAGACGTCGGAGTCGCTCAGCGCGGAACAGTCCGAGGATCTGGGGCATATCCAGCGGGGGGCGCGGCGCATGATCGTCCTTATCGACCAGATGCTCGATCTCTCGCGCATGGAGGCGGGGCGGCTGGAGTTGGCGTCGAGGCCAGTTGACCTGGCCCAGATCGCCGAAGAGGTGCGGCAGGACATCGCGCCCCAGGCCGAGGCGAAA
>CAYSXO010000222.1:0-8182 GCA_964434995.1 uncultured Sphaerobacteraceae bacterium | reverse complement strand
GTGTTGGCCAGGTTGACGGCGTCGAGCTCGCCTTCGCCCAGCAGCGCCGTCACCTGATGCCGGGTGACGACCTCGATGTTCGGCCTGCTCAGAATGCGGTCGATCAGGTAGCGGGACATATCCTCGCCGAGATCGCCGGCGCGGACAACGAGATGGACATGATTGGCCCGCTCCGCCAGGAAGAGCGCGGCCTGCCCGGCGGAATTGCCGCCGCCGATCACCGCGACGTCGTGCCCCTGGCAGACCTGGGCCTCGACCTCGGTTGCCGCGTAGTAGACGTTGGCGCCCTCCAGCTCCGCCTCGCCAGGGACATCGAGCTTGCGGTAGCGCGCGCCGATGGCGACGACGACGCTGCCGGCGGAGACTTCCGTGCCATCAGCCAGCGCGATGAGGTAGCCGCGGCCATGCGGGCGCAGCGCCACCGCCTCGCGGGGGACGGCGATGCTGGCGCCGAACTTCTCCGCCTGCAGGAGGGCCCGGCTGGCTAGCTCGATGCCGGAAAGCCCGGCCGGGAAGCCAAGGTAATTCTCGATGCGCGAGGCCATCCCTGCCTGGCCTCCGGTGGCGGTCGCCTCCAGGATGAGCGTTTTCAGCCCCTCGGATGCGCCGTACACTGCCGCCGCCAGTCCGGCTGGCCCCGCGCCGACCACCACCAGATCGTAATGCTCGTCCGCCAGGACATCATCGCCCAGTCCCAGCATCTCGGCCAGCGTGGCGTTGGCGGGATTGCGGAGCACCGAGGCTTCCTGCCAGATGACGACTGGCGTCTCCTCCGGGCGAAGCTGAAACTGGCGCAACAGCCCTTCGGCGAGCGGGTCGCGCTCCACGTCGATCCAGTGATGGGGAACGCGGTTGCGGGCCGCAAAATCGCGCAGGCGCTGGCTGTCTGGCGAGAAGCGCGAGCCGACGATCTTCAGCCCGGCGCCGATGCCGACGAGGTGGGCGCGCAGCAGGAGAAACGCGCGGAGGAGGACATCGCTCAGGCCGGGATGCTCGGTGAGGATCGCGCGCAGCGTCTCGGGCGAAATGGCGAGAACCTGCCCCGGCCGGCTCACCGTGGCGGTGAGGTAGGTGACTTCATCGGTGAGCAGATTGAGCTCGCCGACGATCTCCCGAGCTCGCCGCGCGCCGATGACGCGCGCGTCATCTCTCCGTAGCGGTGCAGGAGCGTAATCTGGTCGTCGGTCAACTCCCAGAAGGCGGCGAGGTGATCGCCAGAAGCACTGATGTCGGCCATCGCTCCAGCTCTCCGTACGGCTTGCGGCTGACAGGAGGCGTCGATACGGCCCGGGTTTTCGCTCCCGGATGGTTCATGATGCGTTACGATACGTGGTTGTGGCGCGATGGTCCATTGTATTGGGCCATGATGCGCTTCTGTGCCGGTCGGGAGAAGCGGAAGCGGCTGCCGCGCTCGCTCCCGGGTTGGCGGAAGAATTGATTGCACGAACGACGTGGCTCCTTCCTGGGCGGAGGAGCGGCCCCTTCGGCAGCACGCTCGGAGCGGGACCCCAATCGCGGGCGCGTTCGACGATCACCGTATGGCAAGGCATCTTGCGGAGAGGGTAGACGGAACGAATGGTCAGGCACGAGCCAAAGCATAAGGTTTCACGGCGTTTTGGGATCGACATCTATGGGACGGGCGGCGAGTCGCTGCGCCGCCGCATCGGCACACCCCCGGGCGGCGCCCCGCAGCGGCGGCCGCGCCGCACCGACTACGGCATTCAGCTCAAGGAGAAGCAGAAGGCCAAGGCGATCTACGGCGTGTCGGAGACGCAGTTCCGCCGCTATTACGATCAGGCCTTCCGCCAGCCGGGAGACACCGGCGAAAACCTGCTGCGCCTGCTGGAGCGGCGGTTGGACAACGTCATCTACCGTCTCGGCATCGCCCGCAGCCGGCCGATGGCCCGCCAGCTCGTTGGGCATGGGCATGTCAAGGTCAATGGGCGCAAGGTCAACATTCCTTCCTATCAGGTGCGGCCTGGTGAAGTCGTGGCCATGACCGAGGCGGCGGCCAAGATTCCGGTCATCATCGAAGAGTTGGAGGCGAACCGGCGCGTGCCGGAGTGGCTCGACCGCGCCGGGACGAGCGCCAAGGTGATGCGCATGCCGGGCCGCGAGGACCTCGACCTGCCAATCAACGAGGATCTCATTCTGGCGTTCTACGCGCGGTAGGCGATTGCTGGCTTCCGCAACCTGCTGATCGACGAGGCCCGGGAGGCGAATTGCCTTCCGGGCCTCGTGATACACAGCGCGAAAAGCCATGCGTTTTGAGGAGTTTCAAAGAAATCGGGTGAAATCTTTGAAACTCGCCCAGACGTTGCAAGTTTCCTTTGAAACTGCCCGGGATCGGCCGCTCTGGCGGCGCGCCGTTCTCCATACGGCGCTCGCGAAAACTGCGATCAGATATCCAGACGGTGTGCGCGATTTCTCGGTGATTCAAGCAGCATCTGAGACGTCAAGGTTGCTGAGAATAGTCAGAATCGGCATGCTTACATAGAGTTTTGGCCAAGGCCTTTCGGCAAGTGCAGTTAGTATTCCCGCCTGCTCAAGCGTAGTGATCGCCGTTCGCGCGGTCGGGTCCGAGACGTCGAGAAATTCTCGAGCACGCTTTGCAGTGACATAGGGATTCAAGAAGAGATAGTCGACGAGTTCGACTGCCCTTGCCTTCCCACGAACGAGGTAGCGGAACTCTTCTCGTAGATCCATTAACGTCTTCGTCTGTTGCACAGCAAGGAGGGCGGTCTGCTGGACCCCTTCAAGGAAGAACCGGAGCCAGGAAACCCAGTCACAGTCAGTACGGACCCGCTGAAGGACGTCATAGTAGTCATTTCGACGCGGCTCGATGTAAGAAGAAAGATAGAGCAACGGTTGCGACAGGCGGCCTCGCTCCATGAGAAATAGCGGTACCAACAATCGACCGATTCGCCCATTGCCGTCCTTGAAGGGGTGAATGGCTTCAAATTGCTCGTGCATTATGGCGCACTGAATGAGATCGGGCATTTGTCCGCGAGAGTTTACGAACCTCTCCCAGTCTGTGAGGCATTCCATGAGCAATTCGGGAGGTGGAGAAACGTAGACCGCGCGATCGATCGTTGCTCCGCCAATCCAATTCTGCTCCGATCTGAATCGGCCGGGAGACGCTAGACTCCCTCTTACGCCAGCCATCAATGTGGCGTGGAGCGATTGGATCATGTTCAGTGTTATCGGGCGCCCTGTTCTTAGCTCCTCGATTCCTGTTCTGTTGCCTCGATGTAGTTTCGAACTTCTCGTCTCTCAGCCTCTTCATTCGCAGCCCCGTCGGCCGCTCCCACTTCGTCAAGGAGCAAATCAGAGAGATTCGTGCGCGTGCCTTCAATGCGCGATGATAAGATCGCCTCTTGGCGAATATAGGGCGTGATGAGCAGATGAGGATTCGGGAGTTGGCGGCCAACTCCTGACAGTTCGCTTAAAGCCGTGTCTGCCTTCGAGAGCGCCATAACCAACCGCTGGTCATAGTCGATTTCAGGTGGCAGCGGGGCCGGCACGAACGTGTCGTAACCGGCCATTGAGCGGTGGATGTATCCAGCGCCAGGACAGCGGAAGTCTGAAGCTCTCACTAGCCCCTCATCACGCGAATCATTTGTCGCGGAGAATTAAAGTAATCAACCGAATTCTTGCAAATTCCCGCCCCAATTGCAAGTTTCCTTTGAAACTCCCCCGGCAACGAACCACCTACTGCGCCGCCCAACCTCCATCGACCAGCCACGACGCGCCGTTGACGAACTTGGCGGCGGGCGAGGCGAGGTAGACCACCGCCGCCGCGATGTCCTCTGTTTCACCGATGCGGCCCAGTGGCGTGCGATCCTCGAGCGACTTCTCGTACTCGCGGGAGGCGGCGAATTGGTGCGCGTTCATGGGGGTGCGGATGTTGCCGGGCGCAACGCAGTTGACGCGCACGCCGAGCGGACCCAGCTCGGTGCCGAGGGCGCGGGTCATCATCTCGACCGCCCCCTTTGTGGCGCAATAGGCGGCGGACAGCGGGAATCCGGCGTAACCGGCAATGGACGAGATGTTCACGACCGCGCCTTCCGGCCGCAAATACGGCAGCGCCGCCTGGGTCAGGGCGAAGGGCACGCGCACGTTGACCGCCATCTGGCGGTCGAAGCTCTCCATCGGCTGGGTGTCGAACGGCATCGGCTCGAAGATGCCGGCGCAGTTGACCAGAATGTTCAGGCCGCCGAAGCGCCGTACCGCCGCGTCGACGATCGTCGCCGGCGCGTTATCAGCGGTCAGCTCGACGATCACCGGCTCGGCTTCGACGCCGCGGGCCCGGACGGCCTCGACCGTCTCCTGCAAGCGGGCGGCGTCCCGTGCCACCAGGACCAGGTTTGCTCCCGCCTCCGCCATCGCCTCGGCGATGGCCTGTCCAATCCCGGAGCTGGCCCCGGTGACGGCCGCGGTCTTGCCGGAAAGATCGAGATTGAGATACGTGCGCATCGTCCGCTCCCTGCTGTCGCGCCCTCTTACCATGATGCGCCGATCTTATCGGGTTTGCTCGAGGCGTGCCGCCGAGCAGAAGCATGTAATGGCTTCGGCGGCCTTCCCTATAATCGCGGTCAACCTTTGCGGGAACCGGAGAGCCGCGAGGCGCGGCGGTGGGGATGGAGTGATGACGCGATGAGTGAGCGAACGGCGAGCGAAGCGGTCGACGTGGAAGCAGTGGCCGATGAGGCCTTCTCCGTCCTCAACAGCGGGCGCCAGATTGCGACCTTCTCCTCGCGCCTGCCGGTTTTCGACTTTGATGCCGCCTACCGCGTCACCGCTGTCGTCCGCGCCCGCCGTGAAGCAGCCGGGTCCACGGTGGTTGGCCGCAAGATCGGCTTCACCAACCGCACCATCTGGGACGAGTACCATGTTTCTGCCCCGATGTGGGGCTACGTTTACGACACCACGGCGTGGAATATGGCCGATCTTGATGGCGCGTTCCCTCTCGCGGGCTACGCCGAGCCCCGTATCGAGCCGGAGATCATTTTCGGGTTGGGCGCCGCTCCCGCGCCGGGCATGAACGAGCACGAGTTGCTCGGCTGCATCGACTGGGTGGCGCACGGCTTCGAGGTGGTGCAGTCGATCTATCCAGGCTGGGCCTTCACCCTGCCGGACACCGTCGCCGCCTACGGCCTGCATGGGGCGCTGCTCATCGGCCCGCGCCACGACATCACTGGCAATCGAGACGAATGGGAAGCGGCGCTCTCCACGTTCGAGATCGCTCTGCTGCGGAATGGCGTGGTGATGGATCACGGGAAAGGCGCGAACGTCCTCGATGGTCCCCTTTCCGCCCTGCGGCATTTCAATGAAGTTCTGGCTGTCGATCCGGTCAATCCGCCGTTAGCGGCGGGAGACCTGGTCACCACGGGCACGCTGACCCGCGCCTTCCCGATTGTCTCCGGCGAAACCTGGAGCACCCTGCCCCAGGGCATCGGCCTCGATGGCATCGAGATGCGGTTTGAGTAGCGGTGGCCAGGCAGACCCGGGCTTGAGCCTGCCTGGTGGCCGTCCTACTGGCAGATGCCCCCAACGCAGTTGTTCGGCATGCAGCAGTCGAGATCCTGGGTGCAGGTGAATCCGCCCTGGACGCAACAGGCCGGCACAAAGCCGCCGTTGTTGGCGCAGATGATCCCGTTGTCCTCGTCAAGGCACTGATCGTCGGAGAAGCACTGCGCGCCGAGGGGCAGGCCATACAGATCTGGCGGGCTGCAGGACCCATAGGAGCAGATCAGGTTTCCGCAACAGCCGTCATCGTCCCAGCAATAGCCATACTCGTAGGCGCAGCAGTTGAGCGTGCCGTCGGTGCTCGTGCCGTTGTCGTCACAGACCATGGCGTTGTAGCGCGTATCGCCGCATTGGCTGCTGTCGATGCACTCCTCGCCGGGGCCGAGATAGCCGGAGGGTGCGGCGGACGCCAGCGTCCGCCGCCCGGCGGCCAGGAGCGCCAGTGCTGCTGTGAGGCCGCGCAGCATGCCTCGCCGCGATCCACTCCCCGCCACGGCGCGGGCCATTGCGTCAAATCGTTGCTGATCCACGATCCCCTCCTCTGTCGCGTCCTGCCACCCGCTGGCCACTCGGCTAGCGGCTCTCTCCCGCGGTCAGCTCCCACTCGATGCGGTCTTCCGAATTGACCCGGCGCTTGAGGATGAACGTGACCCGCTTGCGCTGTTCACCCTGCTCGAAGTTCTGCTCGGCAATGAAGGCTTCGCCAAAGACGCCGTTGCGAGGATCGAGGTTCGCCCCGGTGAAGACTCCGCCACGTGGAAACCAGAAGGAGACATTCCTCACGTCGGCGTACCGGTCGAGCCCCGGCGCGACCTCCTTGTTGAACACGCCGACTCGATTGCGCTCGGGGCTGGGATCGAAGCGCCACCGTCCTCCGCCGGCGCCGCTTCATACATGGTGTGATCGGCCATCGTCGATTTCCTGACCCATCGTCTCAATGTGCCGGAGGGTTCGACTTGCGGTTGTATCGGGCAATGCTGTCCAAACGTCAAGCCTCGCACGTCGGTTGGCGGTCAGCGCGATCGTCGTTCAGCCTGGGTCTCCGCACCGGCGCCGAGAATGGGCCTCGCCGCGAGGACGACTGGTCGGGACGTTTCGCGTGCGGGGACTTTTCTCGGCTACGGTTCCGGGAAGTTCACAATCGTGTAGGTCAGCGGCATCTCGTTCTCGCGCGCCTCGGGGGTGCGTTCTTCACGGCTCGGGAACGTGGCCGTGCCTTCGATTACGCCCAGGAGTTCGTTGAAGTCGGCCTCCCCTGCCAGCTCGAAGCGGTCGAAGACGAACGGGAACCCGTTCCCCGCGGAGGGGTTGCGGCTATCGACGACATGAAAGTGCAGATGCGGCACTTGCGATCCGCCTGAATTGCCGACCCTGGCGATCTGTGCTCCGCGCGTCACCTGATCTCCCACCGTGATAGCCACGCTCCCCGGTTCGAGATGGCCATAGAAGGTGTAGAAGCCGTCGCCATGGTCGAGGACGACGTGGTTGCCCTCGATCTCCGCCAGCGACATTCTGCTCTGATCGGGCATGATGCCCGGGAACTGGTCGGGCAGGCCGTCGAGGGTGGAGATGACCACGCCGTTCGCCGCCGCCAGGACGGGCGCGCCGTAGGCCGGCCAGTTCGCGTACTCCGCCACATCGCCTGAGAAAAGCCGTCCTTTGTCATCGATCTGGATGAAGTCGATCGCAAATCGCTGCCCGGCGTGGAGGCTGCCGTTGATCGGGAAAACGCCATTGCGATGATGACTGATGGGCGAGCAGCATCCTTCGGCGGCGACCCAGCCGTCGCCCTCGAGTGGCGGCGACAGCACCGGCGCCGCGCGCCGTGAAAGATCGAGCATGCCGGCCAGGTAGCTGAATGGCGCCGGCTCGTTCGTGAAGACATTCGGGCTGGAGATATCGAGACGGTGCTCGATAGCCGCCGGGACATCTGCCTCGTCGTCGAAGGCGATGGTCAGCAGCAGCACGCGCGATTCGTTCTCGGGGATTGTCATGTCGGCCGCCGGTTCTCGATCAAGCAGGCGCAGGAACTCGTTGTCGACCAACTCCTGACCAGAGAACGTAAGCTTTTCGCGGCCATCACTGGCATCGACGACCGTGATGCCCTCGATCTCGGCCGGCCCGGGAACGGTATTCGTCAGGACCAGGTCATACGACACGTAGGCGCGGCCATCACTGGCCAGAACTGGGGCCGTGTCGGAGACGATCGTGGAGACGACGACTGGCGTGAATGCCTCGTCACCGGGATCAACGGCCTCCAGGGATGCCTCATCCGTGGCCTGGGCGAGGGAGATACTCCCAGCCCCTGCCAGGACAAGCCCCGAGGCCAGGGCGAAAAACAGGAACAGGGCAGCTATCGAGCGCATGGTGAACGATCTCCCGTACCATCGGTCCTTGCAGCGAAACAGTGCGAGCATCGAGCCCGCGACGGTTGAACCCCGTTGGCGCATCGTCTACCGCCGGTAGACGGGTCACCATCATGCTCATGCATGGTCCCATGATTACCTTCCGCCGGAGGAAATGCGTCTTCAGGAGGAACTGATCGAACTGGTGTATATGCACACCGAGACAAGCATATCGTGAGCGGTTATGATGATCCCCCCGTTGGTTCTCTTGAGTGAGCTATCAGGGTTTGCGGTCAGCGCGAAACGAG
>CAYSXO010000221.1:0-8206 GCA_964434995.1 uncultured Sphaerobacteraceae bacterium | reverse complement strand
AACTGACGCCGACCCGGAGGGGCGCGCGGCGGATGGTGTCTGCAGTCAGGGTGATCATCCGGTCATTCAACTCGAGCGGGCAGAGCGTTCCATCGCGAGAGAAGTAGTTGCCGCAGACATCGCCGATGGCGCCCTGGTCCCGAATGAAGGCGAGATCGGCGTCGTTCAGGTAGCCAGCCCGGTACAACCCGCTTTGCGGGCTGACCGCGCCGATGCCGACGAGAAGGATATTCGCGCGCTTTCCGAGCTCAAGGGTGTGGCGGATGTGCTGATCGCGCAGGAGTCCAGTTCGCACCGAAACGTCCGCGACAACCATTGGGGCGCTCAGGGTGTGAACGCGGGCGCCAAGCTCCCTGCCTAAGGTTGAGACGAGCCCGGCGCCATCGATATCGCGAGATGCGCCGCCGATGCTCCCCTGGATCTGGACGACGGTCGCGCCTCGCTTATTCGTGAGGTAGCCGCTGCGGACGACGTTGTCGACCATGCTCCCCCAGCCCAGGCCAACAATGCCCTCATCCGGAATCTGCATTTGCAGGTAGCGGGCCGCCAGTGCGCCAACGCGCGCGGCCGTGTCCCGCCCCTCGCCTTGTTCATCGACGGACCCTGACAGGATCCGGCAGTCGGCCAGATCGAGCCGCGCGCGGAGCGACGACTCCAGATCTCCAGACGTCTGAAAGGGATAGTGCACGCGAATCTCGACGATGCCGCGCTCGCGTGCTTCACGCAACATGCGCGAGATCGTTGGCCGGGACAGGCCAGTCTCCTGGGCGATCTGTTCCTGCGTCCATTCGTGCCCATAGTAGAGCCAGGCCACCTCGGCGAGTTGGAAGGCCTCGTCGCTGTCTGACTTGGCGCTGGGATGCCGTCGTTCCTGCATCGCCAATTTTCCCGATCATGAACTGGCCTGCGCCATCCCGAACATCTGCCGGCTGCCTTGTGGACGCAGTCTAGGGCGAACCGGCCAGATGTTCAATACCCAATCAAACAGAAAACCCGTGAAGCGTTTCTCCTGGAGTTCTCCATCCATACCAACCAAAACATTGAGCATTTGTGCAATAGGTTTTCCAAATTTCACCAAGGACATTGACAGGCGCCCTGCGCCCTGATAGTCTCGGGGCACTCTCGAGGTGAGCTGCTTTCGGCGTTCAGGCCTCCCTGCATCGTTCGCCCTCGCCCAGCCAGAAGCGGATTCGCCACGTGTCCGGCTCACAGCCGGTGACGCCACGGCAGGCGTCGGACGCAGCGATGCGGTTTGATTGCCGAACGAGGAGTGCCCGGAGGGCGAAGTAAAGGAAGCGCCATGTGTAAGGGAGTGTGCCGGGAACGCCGCTACAACCGGCGCCAGGTTGGAAGGGGCGTCGCTGGAGCGTCACTGGCCGGGGCGCTGATGGCATCGCCGTGGGGGCGTTCGACGTTGGCCATGCAGGATTCTGCCGCGGTCACCTGGTGGACCGAGCCGGACGATCTCGAGTTCAAGCAGGCGCTGGTCATCGATCCATTCCAGCAAGAGCACCCCGATATCCAGATCGTCATGGAAGCCATCTCCGGCGAGGACCGCGATCGGGTCATCTCGACCGCGCTCCAGGCTGGCGCTGGGCCCGACATCGTGCCATCGTCCGGCCCGGCCCATGCCGGAACGCTGTCGCAGGCAGGGTTGCTCCTGGAGCTCGATGGCTACGCGGAGCAATTCGGTTGGGGCGACAAGCTCCTGCCGTGGGCGCTCGAGACCGGCCGGCTCGGTGGCGAGCTCTATCTGCTGCCGAACGAGTTCGAGTGCACCATCATGTACTACGGGCAGAAACAATTCGACGAAAACGGCTGGTCGCTGCCGACGAATCGTCAGGAGTTCGAGGATCTCGCCACGGAGGCGGCCGGCAAGGGATTGATCCCGGTCGCGGCGGGAACCGGCGACTGCGGCCTCTGCACCAACTGGCTCGTCACGATCTTCTTCAATCACTACGCGGGACCAGATGCCGTCTACCAGGCGCTCACCGGAGAGATCCAGTTCTCCGAGCCAATCTTCGTCGAGGCCATCGAGTTGCTGAACCAGTACATGCAGAATGGCTGGATCGGCGGCAGTGTCGAGAAGTACTTCGCGACCTCGTTCGACTCGGTGCATACCCAGCTCGCCGAAGGAAGCGCGTTGATGACGATGGAAGGAACCTGGTTCCTGACCTCGCTCAACGACTTCTTCGGTCCCGATGCCGGCAATGACAATGTCTGGGGCTGGGCCCAGAATCCCGCGTTCCGGGAGGAGATCGCCTACCCGCTCTTCCCGATCGGCATTGGATCGACCTTGTCCATCGCGGCGGCAAGCGAGCACGCCGACGCGGCGGCCCAGTTCCTCGACTGGTATTACTCCGATCCGGCGCGCGTCGCCCAGCGGATTGCCGAGGGTGGTTCCCGGTTCACGTTGGCCATCGGCTACGAGGAGAGCGACTTCCCGGAGACCATCGATCCGCGCGTGATGGAGCTGGTCACCAGCCTTAGCGCCGCGACAGCATCGGGGGATTTCGGCTATGTGGCCTGGACGTTCTGGCCGCCGAAGACGCACGTCTATCTGCACGACGAGATTCAGAAAGTGTTCACCAACGAGCTTTCGCCCGCTGACTACTGCCAGGGGATGGCTGACCTCTTCAGCGAGGAACTCGCTGCTGGTGTCGTACCGCCGGCAATCCCGCGGGATCTTGCCTGATGGCGACTGATCTGACCGTGGCGCGGGCAACCCCCGCGCCACGGCGGATGGCAGGCATCAGGCGGCGCCGCGCCCATCAGCAGCGGCGGCTGGCCGGGTTCCTTTGCCTGGCGCCCCTGCTACTGGTAAATGCCCTGGTAATCCTGGGACCGTCGATCGCGACACTCTATTACAGCTTCACGGACTGGACAGGGATCGGCGAGGCAAATTTCATCGGGCTGGAGAACTACCGCAAGCTCATCGTGGACCCGAATTACCACAATGCCTTGATTCATGTCCTGATCTGGACGGCGTTCTTCCTCACCATTCCGATCGCCATGGCGCTCCTTGGCTCCTTCCTGCTCTCGCAAATCAAACGCTTTCAGTTGCTGTTTCGGTTGGTCTATTTCATTCCTTACACGATCGCCAGCGTGGTCAATGCCGCCATCTGGAAGAACATTTACGACGGCGACCGCGGTGTCGTGCCGTTCCTGGCGCGGATGGGATTCTCCTCACTGGACGGTGTCGCCCTTCTTGGCAATAAGCGGCTAGCGCTGCCGGCCGTGGCCTGGGTCGATACCTGGCACTGGTGGGGCTTCCTGGTCGTGATCTTTCTGGCCGCCATGCAGGCGGTCGATGCCGATCTCTACGACGCGGTCAAGGTCGATGGCGGCGGGCGCTGGCGCGAGTTTCGAGACGTGACGCTGCCGGGCATCCGCCCGACGCTCGTCTTCGTCCTGCTCCTGACCGTGATCGGATCGCTGCTCGTTTTCGACTACATCTACATCATGACCCAGGGCGGCCCGGCGGGCGCGACGGAAGTTGTCGGCACCCTCCTCTATGAGCGTGCATTCCGCCTCTTTGAGGCGGGCTATGCCGCGGCCATGGGCTTGACGATGACGGTGGTGAGCGCGGCGGTCATGCTCGTCTACCTCCAGCTTCGCCGCCGCGGGTGGGAGGTGTGAACGTGTCTCGCCGCCGTTCTCCCGGCTCGTCCTGGGGCACACCGCTGACCTATCTGGGGCTCGCCATCCTGGCGTTCATCTCCCTGGCGCCTCTCGTTGTGCTGGCGTTCAATTCGCTCAAGGATCCTGCCGAAATCGGGCGCAATCCACTTGGCTTGCCCACCATGCCGAACTTCGGCAACTTTGCCCAAGCCTGGGAGCAGGGGAAGTTCGAGATCACCATGCGCAATAGCGCGGTAATCACCCTGGGCACAGTGGTTGGCGTCTGCATCATTTCCGGGTTGGCCGCGTATGCGCTCTCGCGGCTCGATCTGCCTGGCAGCTCGGGGATGGTGGTCTACCTCTTCATTGGCACCACGATCCCCGGGCAGCTCTTCGTCATCCCGCTCTTCTTCCTTTGGGTCCGATTGGGGCTGGTCAATACGTTGATCGGGCTGATCATCGTCTATTGGGCGCTCTTCACCCCCTTCACGACGCTGCTGCTGCGCTCGTACCTCCTGGCGCTGCCGCGGGAACTTGAGGAGGCAGCGCGGGTCGACGGCGCTGGTGAGCTGCAGGTGCTCACGCGGATCGTGCTGCCACTTGCCTGGCCGGGTGTACTGGTCGTTGCCCTGGTGGCCGCGCTCATGGCCTGGAACGAGTTCTTTTTCGCGGTGACGATGCTGCAGTCGCAGGAGCTAAAGCCGGTCACGACCAGCTTCCTGGCGTTTCAGGACCGCTTCAGCCAGAACTGGGCACTCACCAGCGCCGCTGCCATCATCGTCATTCTTCCCACGGTCGCGCTCTTCCTCATGCTTCAGCGGCGCTTCATCGCGGGCTTGACGGCTGGCGCCTTGAAGGGGTGATGACGGCTGATAGGTGATGGGTCATAAGGCAGGATAGACAGAGGGGAAGCGCCATCCGTCATTCGCCGGCCGCTTGCTGCCGACCTCCGACTTCCGACGAATCAAGGACCAGGAGACCGATGACCAAATTGCAGGATGTCAACACGACTGATCTCGCGGGGGCGATCCGGCTCGCCTGCCAGACGATGGGAAACGTCTTCAACGCCGACGACAACGACGTACCTTTCTTCCGATCCGTGGTCTGGCCCGAGGCCCGGCTCAGCTTCAGTGAGAACTTTTCCGAGGCGCATGTTCCGGGTCGCCATCTGAACGCCCTCCTGACCGCCGAGGCTGTCCTCGGCGTCGAGATCCCGGAAGAGGTGGTAGACAAGCACGCCCGCGCCGCCTTCTTCTCCTACTCCGGTCCAGTCGCGCTCCCCTTGAACCGCACAACGGTCGACGGTCAGCGCAATCGGTTCCTGCCGCATAACGTGCGCGAGGGGTTTCACGCGCTTTACGCGCTGACTCGCTACCGCCAGTCTGAGCGGGCCCAGGAGATCGCCGAGCAAAGCATCGCCGCCATCAATACCTATTGGAATCCGGAGCGGGGTTGGAACCGCGATGCGCTCGAGGGCGAATACGGGCTGTCCGTCGTCGAATGGGACTCGCCCTTCGTCAGCGGTCTGGCCCGCGCAATTGGGCCGATCGTCAAGTTTCATCGCGCCACGGGTTCGCCGGCCGCGCTCGACCTCGCCGTCCGGCTCAAGGAAACGCTCCTCGATCAGGGCTTCACGGTGGATGGCACGTACGATCTGGCCCGCCTTGGTCACCACACGCACTCCATCACGTGTGCCATGTCCTCATTGGCCCAACTCGCCGATCTGACTGGCGATGCCCCGCTGATGGAGCGCGTTCGCGCCTTCTACGGGTGCGGCCTGAAAGAGATCAGCGACGACCTTGGCTGGTCGATCGAGAATGGCATTCCGGAGGCCAACCCCGACCGCGGCGAGGCGAACAATACGGGCGACATCCTGGAGACCGCGTTGATCCTCGGCAAATGGGGCGACGCCGATGCCTACCATCACGCCGAGCGCATATTGCGCGGGCATCTGTTACCTTCTCAACTGCGTGATATCTCCTTCATCGACCAGCCGGCGAATCCGGATGGCATCGATGGCCTCCGCGACCTGGCGCATCGCCACGTCGGCGCGTTCGGCTTTCCGGCCCCGTATGGGCACCACCCGCTTGGCTACAAGGACGTCAGCTTCAACATGGACATCGTCGGCGGCGCTACGGCGTCCCTTTGCGAGGCCGTGCTGGAGGTGGTCCGCGTCGAAGAGGGGCAGCAGCGTGTCAATCTTCTCTTTGATCACGTTACCGACGCCATTCGCATCGATGCCACGGGTGAACGCGGCCGCCTGAGAATGCAGACAATGCGTCCGGGCCGGCTGCTGGTGCGCATCCCACCCTGGGCGATCTCAGGCGTTTCCGTCGAAGGGCTTGCCGGCACTCCAGCGATGGAAAACGGCTATCTGGTCGTCGAAGAAGCCGCGGCAAGGAGCGGGGTGACAATAGCCGTGCCACCGCATGAGGAGGAGATCGACCTCGCGCACCGCACGCGCACGATCCGCGCCCGGCTGCATGGCGACACGGTGGTGGCCATGGAAAACGTCGGCGCTGACTTCACGTTCTTCGATCCGTTGTAGCGTTGTAGTGGGGAGCCAGCGCCGGTAAGTCATCCGGCGCTGGCGACGCTGCCGCGCATGGGGCGAGCCTCGTTCAGCGTCAACGCCGCCTCGATCAGCGAGAGGTGCGTGAAGGCTTGCGGGAAGTTGCCGAGCATGCGTCTCGCGCATGGATCGTACTCTTCGCTGAGCAGGCCGACGTCGTTGCGCAAGTCGGCCAGCCGCTGGAAGAGCGCGCGCGCCTCCGCATGCTTTCCCTGCAGCGCCAGCACCTCAACCAACCAGAAGGTGCAGGGCAGGAAGACGCCTTCGCCGGGCGGCAGGCCATCGGCGCCGTTTGCGGTGCGGTAGCGCAACAGGAGACCATCGACGCTCAATTCGCGGCGGATCGCCTCGACCGTCGAGACGAAGCGGGGATCGTTCGCGGGGAGAAAGCCGACGATCGGCATCTGCAGCACGCTGGAATCGAGCTCATCCGATCCGTACGACTGTGCATAGGCCCGTTTCCGCTCGCTCCATGCGTGGGTCAGCACCTGGGTCTTGATCTCGTCGCGCAGAGCCCGCCAGCGTTCGACCGGGCCTTCCCGCCCGAACTCGTCGTGCATGCGCACCGCGCGGTCGAAGGCAACCCAGGCCATCACCTTGGAATGGGTGAAATCGCGTAGCGGGCCACGGACCTCCCAGATGCCGGCGTCCTTCTGGCGCCAACCGTCGTCCAGCCAGGCCAGCATTCTTCGCAGCATCGCCCAGCCGTCGTCCGAGCGGGCCGCGCCGTTGGCCAGGGTCTGATATGCCGCTTCCATAACTTCGCCATAAACATCAAGTTGAAGCTGATGGGAGGCGGCGTTGCCAACGCGCACCGGCCGCGAGTCGAGAAAGCCTGGCAGCCAGTCAATCTCGCGCTCGTCCAGCCAGCGCTCGCCAGCCACCCCGTACATGATCTGGAGGTCATCGGGGCCGCCAGCCACCGCGCGCAGCAGCCAGTCGCGCCAGGCGAGCGCCTCCTCGCCGAAGCCGGCGCTGAGCATCGCCGCGAGGGTCAGGCTGGCGTCGCGCAGCCAGCAGAAACGGTAATCCCAGTTTCGGACGCCGCCGATCTCCTCCGGCAACGAGGTTGTCGGCGCGGCCACAATGCCGCCCGTGGGGAGGTAGGTCAGCGCCTTCAGGATGACCAGCGACTGGTGAATGAGAGCGCGGTCGTCTCCATGGAGGCATTCATGAGCGCCCCATTCTGCCCAGAACGACGCCGTTTCGGCCAGGGCGATCTCGCTATCGACTGGAGCCGGCAGCGGCAGGTGCGAGGGAAACCAGGTCAGGACGAATGGCACGCGCTCGCCAGCGGCAACAGTGAACGCGGAAACGCTGGTCAGACCTTCCCCATGGACCTCGATGGGCGTGCGAAAACAGAGAGCATCCGGTCCAGCCACGGCCAGCAGAGCACCGTCGAGACTCCGCACCCAGGGCACGATGTGGCCGTAATCGAAGCGGACGATCAGCTCCGAGCGCATTGGAACGCTGCCGCTGACCCCTTCGACGATGCGCACGATGTCGGGCGCTTCGCCGCGTGGCGGCATGAAGTCGATGACGCGCACGATGCCCGCGGTTGTCTCGTGGACCGTCTCCAGGATCAGGGTGCCCGGGCGGTAGCGCCGCTCGCCGCGGAGGACCTCGCCGTCCGGCGCGAGCAGCCAGCGCCCGTTTTGCGGCGTGCCCAGGAGCGCGGCAAATGCCGCCCCGGAGTCGAACCGGGGAAAGCAGCACCAGTCGACGGAACCGCCGCGGCTGACCAGCGCCGCGGTCTGCAGGTCTCCCAGGAGCGCGTAGTCTTCGATTCTCCGGTCGTCGGCCATTGCAAAAAGGGTACCGCGCCTGCCGGTTTCGGGGAGCCAGCCGCTTTTCGGCGCTCCGATACCAGCGAAAGCCCCCTACGTTCGACCGGAGATTGCGTTGACACCGCCAGAGCTGCTCAGGATGCTTGGGCAACAGCCGCCACACGAATCCGAATACAGCGGGTTCTCGGGGCAGCATTGCCCGTCGTTCGCGCGGACCCGGCCCGAC
>CAYSXO010000220.1:926-8211 GCA_964434995.1 uncultured Sphaerobacteraceae bacterium | reverse complement strand
GAGTTCGAGCAGGACCCTGAGGCGATCGCCAATTTCGACATGTCTGAATCTTCTACGACTTCTATCCGATATCGGAGACGCTCCAACGAAATCGAGTGGACCATTTCGCAACGTGCAAAACGTCGATGACGCAAGCCTCGACTCGACGGCGCGATCATGAGATTGATTGAAGGAGGTTCCCTGTCCCTTCTCGTCACCGGAGCCACGATCGCTAGCCGCGACGCATTGGCATTGAATCTGACGGAAGAGACAACCATAACCGGGCGAACGCTGCCTCGCTCGTGGCCAGCGGCTGGATCGAGATTCGCTTGCCAAATTTCACCGAACCACGGTGGAGATTGCGGAATTACTCGGCATCGTCGAAATTATCAGGCTCCAGGCCGTCGCCAACGGTGACGTCCCAGGCAGCAATTTCCGCCCTCCATCGAGCACCACGTTCATGTACGGTTAGGTCGACATCTTTGCATACACTAGTCTTTCAGCCAGTGCATGGTGACGAAAGGATGGATTCCACGAACGACTCATCGCGCAACGTCATGCGTGTATTCTGCGCCATTCTCGTCCCGATGCTGGTTGCGTCACATGCTTTGACGACGGCAGCAATGTCCGACTTCGGTCACGAGCGGCCGTCGCTGCCATACCTTGCCCAGCCTTCCTCCTGCTCAGCCTTCAATAGCCAGGTCTGGGCGCAGATGGTCTTTGACCAGAGCCCATGGCAGTATGGCGCGCTCGATCCCGACCACGACGGCATCGCCTGTGAAGAGCTTCCTCTCGGCATCGCGCCCGCGCTTTGGGCCAACGCCGTGCCCGATGCGGCTATCCCGGTCGATCTGGCGAGCGTCACCGATGGCGACTCGCTGGATGTTGTCATCGATGGCCGGGAGGAACAGGTGCGGCTCGTCGGCATCGACGCGCGCGAGTCGGGCGGGCCATACCAGGATGTCGAGTGTTACGGCCCTGAAGCGGCTGATTTCCTGCGCCGCCTGCTCGCCATTGACGGCAAGCTCTATCTCGAGAAGGATCGGGAAGACCGCGACCAGTACGGCCGCATGTTGCGTTGGGTGTGGGCCGATTTCGGAACCGGCAACGTCTATCTGCTCAATGAGGCGCTGGTCCGCGCCGGCTTTGCCGAGCGCTTTCGCGACACCCCGAACCGCCGATATGTCGATGAGATGATTGACGCCGAGAGTTTCGCCCAAGGGTACGGCCTGGGCCTGTGGGGCGCGTGTGATGGCGCACGGCCGCTGGACGCCTCGCACCGAGCGACGACGGTCGAACCTGCCATGCCCGTTTCTCCTCTCGATGAAGGCTGCGATCCGGCCTATCCCGACGTCTGCGTCCCTTCGCCGCCGCCCGATCTGCAATGTAGCGATGTGCCTTTCACGCGATTCCGGGTTCTTCCGCCAGACCCCCACAGTTTCGACGGGAACCACGATGGCATCGCCTGCGAGGGGCCACCGTAGCCAGCACCCGTCTCTTCACCTCTTCCACCCGCCCGGAGCGCGTACACGCCCTCCGGGTTCTTGTTAATCTGTGCCTCACGATTCAGGCTATGACTCCAGAGCCGCTGAGAGGGGGACCCGCGGCGTGATTCCGGTCGCCAGCGCGGACACAGAAAGGATGCAGTTCAGATGAACGCGGCCATTCCGCGCGCCATCTGGACCGGCGCTATTGCCGCGGTGGCCATCATCTTGCTGCTCGGCGTGCTGGGGCAGGTCGCCGATGCCCAGGGGCTTCCGGGACAGGCTGGCTTGACGGCCGCCGATCCCCCTCCTAATGCCCGGCTGGCCGACGCACCCGATCGCATTCAGTTGACGTTTGAGGTTCCCATAGACCCCGCGAGCGTCTCGATCGACCTCCTGCTGGGTGGCGGCATCGACGCCCCACTGGCACAAGCAGTCGTGGCTCCCGGCAACACACGCCAGGCCATCGCCCACGTGGAACGGCCACTGCGCCGAGGCGACTACATTGTGACCTGGTCGGCCCGAGCGGCCGAGAGCGGCGCGCTCCTGGCAGGGGCCTATCCGTTTCAGAGTGGGATTATCGAGAATCCCGGCTCCGCGCTCCGGCCCGGCGAACCGCCAGATGCATGGGCAGTTCTCCTGCGCTGGCTCGTCTTTATCGGGACGGCCCTGGCCGCCGGAGGGTTCGGCTGGACTGGTCTCCTGGCCACGGGCACGCGGACGCGGTCCCCGGGGACTGTGCCGCGCGGCGCCTTGATGACTGGAGGAGCGATAACGGCCCTGGCGGCAACGCTCCTCTCGTCCGTCATCGGGTCCTCGCGGGCGGCCCCGGGAATCGGCACATCATCACTTGGCGATCGCCTCCAGGAATTACCGTTGGGTTGGTGGCTGCAGGCCGGCTCCTTGCTCATCCTCACCATGCTTTGCTTCATCGCCGTCTCTCATTCCGGCGGCATGCTCTCGACACCACGGATGCCTGGCGGTTGGGGGCTCGGCATCGGTCTCCTTGCGCTGGTCGGTCTGAGCTTCACCAGCCACGCGGCGACACCGCCCGCACGGCCTCTGCTGGCGGTCGAAATCATCCACCAATGGTCGGCCGCGCTCTGGATTTCCGGGTTGGTTTATCTCTTGGGTAGTTGGCGCTCCCTCGGCACCGACGTTGCTCACTTTCGCCGTGTCCGCTGGATTGGCGGCCTGGTGTTTGGCATCACCATCGTGACCGGTGCAATGGTGGCCTGGGGAACGGTGCCCGCGGCCGGGGCTCTCCTATTCACCCGGTATGGACACGTGCTCTCTGGGAAAAGCATCCTCGCCGCGCTCATCCTCCTGCTTGGACTCTTCGGCATGGTGCTTCCGCGCCGTTCCGACGCCCACCGTGCCAGCGGCTCGCTTGGCGCACAGGCCGGGCTCGCCTCCGCGGCGGCGATGCTCGCCGCGATTCTGGCCCTTATGGTCCCGCCCGGCATGGTCACGTCGAGGACGCTGGCGGGCATCGAACTCGTCGACGTCGCCCGGCTCGACGCCGAGGCGTTTGGAGCGGAGGCTGGTGTGGTCCGACTTCTGACCCAGCCAGGCCGTGCCGGATCTCAGACGGTCGTCGTCCGCCTTGAGGACGTTGACGGCTCACCCCTCGCGCCACCCCCCTCGTCGGAGGTGCGGATCGGCTGGACCCAGCTCGACGGCAGCGACGGGACAGGAGTTTCCACCGTCCTGACACCAGACAGTTCGGGCGCTCTGTACTCGGGCGCCTCGGTCCTCGACGGCGACTCATGGTGGCGAGCCGATGTCGACATCACTCCTCCGGGCGGCATCGCCGGCCGGGCGCGGTTTCGTTTCGTGCTTCCCGACCCGAACATGAATGGCTCAGGGCCGGCGCCGGAGAGCGATGCCGCCGCGCGGCCGCTCTTTGCGCGTGGCCTCGATTCGCTCATCTCTCGCTCGTCCGTCCGCATTTCGCAAAGCGTGAACGACGGCAGTGGCTCGTTCTACCGCGTGCGCGCGGACGTGAGCGCGGCGGCCAGTGACCGACCCGCGCGCTACGCGGCGACAACCTTCGACGCGGCGGGAGACGTCACGTCGGAGGAACGCATCATCGGCGACGACCGTTGGCTGTGGCTGCATGGGGAGGGCTGGGTCAACGCGCCATCGCTACCCGCGCCCGTGCCAGCTACCTTGGGCGCGGCCTACGCCGACGCGACCGGGTTTCAATTCGGCCCTCGGGAGGAAGTGGACGGCGAACTCTGCCAGATCGTCGTGTTCTGGCGCCCGCCAGATGCCGGCTCCACGCGCGAAGCGGTCTGGTTCGCCTGGTGGGTCGGTCTTGCGAGTGGAGAGGTCCGCCAGGAAGCTCTCGTCTCGACAAAGCAGTATACGCTCACGCAATTCACCCGATTCGACGCTCCAGTGATCGTCGAACCGCCGATCGCGCCGCGAGATCCCGAGCCAGCCGCGACACCCTTGACCTCGAGTGCGACGCCAGTAGCGACCCCGATCCGTTAGGGCCCCTACTCGACGTGAGCTGGAGGGTGTCCTCGCTTTCGGCTCGTCAACGCCAGCCGCATCCCGTTTAACGTCACGGCCAGCGACGTGCCCATGTCGGCGGCGACTGCAATCCAGAGGTTCACGATGCCGAAGGCCGCGAGGACGAGCGCAAGCAGCTTCGTCACCAGCGAAAGCGCGATGTTCTGCTGAATTACGCCACCGGTCCGCCGCGAAAGCCGCAAAGCCTCCGCCACGCCATTGAGGTCGTCGCCCATCAGCGCGATGTCGGCCGTTTCCAGCGCCACGTCCGTGCCGGCCGCGCCCATGGCAATGCCGACATCGGCAACCGCGAGCGCGGGCGCGTCGTTCACCCCATCACCAACCATCACCACCGGACCATGCCGTTCCTGCAAGTCGCGCACGGCGGCCGCCTTCTCTTCTGGCAGCAGTTCGGCCAGCACGCTGTCCGCCCCAACGGCGCGGGCGATAGCTTCGCCAGTGGCTCGCGTGTCCCCTGTCAGGACCGCCACATGGGTGATGCCCGCCTCGCGCATACGGCGCACGGCATCTGCCGCATGCGGGCGAAGCCGGTCAGCCACCGCAATCACGCCAAGCGGGCGCGGTGGTTGTTCCGATCCGGCAACCTCAGCGACGAAAAGGGGCGTTGCGCCATCTCTGGCGAGGCGGTCCATTTCGCGAGCCAGTGCGTTCGGTCCGTCACCAAGCTGGCCGATTCCGATTTCACGCGCCAGGCGGGCGCTGCCAATGACGATCTCACGCCCAGCGACGACTGCCGATGAGCCTTTGCCAGGAAACGCCCTGAATCGATCGGCCGGAACGACCGCGACCCCTTCTTCGCGCGCTCGGGCCATCACCGCGCGAGCCAGTGGATGCTCCGAAAGCGCTTCGACCGCGGCGGCAGAGGCCAGGAGCGCGCGTTCGTCATCAGCGCCGCCCGGCACAGGCACAATGGCGACCACTTCCGGCCTCCCAAGGGTCAGAGTGCCGGTCTTGTCGAGCGCAACCACCTTCGCCTTGCCCGCCGCTTCCAGCGCCGCGCCGCCCTTGACCAGGATGCCGCGTCGGGTCGCCGCGCCGATCGCCGAGACGATGGAAACGGGCGTGGAGATGACGAGGGCGCAGGGGCAGGCGATCACCAACAGGGTCAGGGCTCGATAGATCCAGGTATGCCCGTCGCCTCCATGGAGCGATCCCCCAACCGCCAGCAGCGCGGCGCCGGCGATGACAGCAGGAGTATAAACAGCGGCAAAGCGGTCGACGGCCTGTTGCGCAGGCGCTTTGCTCCCCTGCGCCTCCTCGACCAGATGAATGATGCGCGCCAATGTTGAATCGGCGGCCTCCCGAGCCACGCGGAACAGCAGCGCGCCAGAACCGTTGACCGTACCGGCGAAAAGATCGTCGCCTGGCGCCTTGTCGACCGGCATCGATTCGCCGGTAATCGGGCTCTGGTCGACCGCCGACATCCCTTCGACGAGGACCCCATCAGCCGGGATGCGCTCGCCAGGACGGACGCGCACCAGATCGCCAACATGCACCAACTCCACGGGCACCCGTGTTTCCGTGCCGTCCGCATCGACCCGTGCCGCGGTCGCGGGAGACAGGGCCATCAGCCCGCGAATAGCGCCGCGCGTCCGCTCCAGCGTGCGCGCCTGCAACGTGCCGCCCAGTGCGAAGAGGACGACGACCGCCGCGCCCTCGCCCCACTCGCCCAGGAACGCCGCGCCGATCGCCGACACCATCATCAGTACATTCATATCGAGGCGGCGCACGCGGACCGACTGCCAGCCAGCTCGGAGAAACGGCCAACCGCCAGCCGCGATCGCGGCCGCAAAAATCGGCGTTGTCACGATCCCGGCCACTCCGGCAAATGCCAGAACGCTGCCCGCGATCCAGCATGCCCCCGCCAGCACGACCCACTGCAACCGCCGATCGCGCCACCAGGGCGCGTCAACGCTCGGCTCTGCCAGGACGCCCGCGAGAGGCGTGGCGTGATAGCCAGCGCGAGCGACGGTGGAGACGACGTCCGCAACGGGAATGCCGGACCCGGCAATGGGCACAATCGTGAGGGTGGCAGCGCCGAAGTTGATCCGCGCGACATCGACGCCGGGCATGCTTGCCACCGCGCGCTCCACGCTCAACGCACAGTCCGCGCAATCCATGCCGCTTATGCGGAAGCGGAGGGCCTCCGCGGCTGATGGCGCTGGCACACGGTAGCCAAACGCGACGATCCGCTCGACGACGTCATCACGGCCAACCAGCGCAGGATCGAATTCGACATGCGCGTTGCCCGCGCCGAAGTTGACCGCGGCAGACCGGACACCTGGCGTGGAGCGGAGCCCTTCGGCTAGAGACTCGGCGCAGACAGCGCAATCGAGACCATGGATGGGGAGAGAGAGGGTGGCGGATGTGGCAGTAGAGGCAGCGGCCGGCGTCACTGCCCCGGCGCCCCGAACGGTCCTTCGCCGGCGTGGGCGATCCCCATGGCCAGCAGGTCGCGGACATGGTCATCATCGAGCGCATAGAAGACGACCCGCCCCTCCCGCCGCGAGCGAACCAGCCTCCCTTCGCGCAAGATCCGCAACTGGTGCGAAACCGTGGTGCGGTTGATCCCCGTCGCGGCGGCGAGGTCGCAGACGCACAGCTCCCCCGGAGCCAGCGCCGAAACCAGCCGCAGCCTGGTGGGGTCGGCCAACAGCGCAAACAGGCGGGAGACATCCTCGGCCGGCGGCATAGCCCCCAGCGCCGCCCGCGCGGCAAAGACTGCCGGAGGATGAATCATCGACTCCTGACAGTCATCCGTGATCATGTCGACTGAACGGACCTCGACGGACACATGCGCCTCCACGCACATATTGTAGCGGAGGCCAGGCCCATGTGCACCAATATGCACATGTCGTACAGGGCCGCCTGTGTCCTGAGACCCTTCTTCTGACAGTCAGGTCCAGGGGCAGATCAGGACACCCCGTCTACACCGACTCCCGGAACATCGCCCGATAGTGCCGGTACCAGTCGGACTGAAAGCGCTCTTCGGGATCATGGCGCAGCTTCTCTCGAAGAAACTCGATGAAGCGGGGGTGCGCGGCAAGAACCTGATCCGGCGTGGCCCAGCGGTGATAGGTCAGGTAGTAACTGCCACCGTACGCAAGAGCTCGGTCGATCAAGCGCCGGAATGCGTCCGCCGATCGCGCGATCCCATCGGGCGAATGATCGACATGCAGGTTGAAGACAATGCAGGCCCACGGTTCGCGCGCCCAGGCCAGAAACGATTCGTCGTCCCGCTCGATCAGCCGCACCGTGCCGTAGATCACCTGGTCGCCATG
>CAYSXO010000220.1:494-916 GCA_964434995.1 uncultured Sphaerobacteraceae bacterium | reverse complement strand
GTCGAATAGGAGTTGTTTAGCCATTTGTGAAACCTTGAATGAATGATTTGTCAGGTGAGTTTTGATGCTGGATGCTGGATTCTCGATGCTGGATGACACAGATGCTTATCCTGCATCTAGCATCCAGCATCTGCCATCTAGCTGACCACCTTGGCGAGGATGTCGCTCTCGCGGAGGATCTTCAACTCTTCGCCGTCGACTTCGACTTCCGAACCGCCGTACTTGCCGTAGATCACCTGGTCGCCATGGCGCCGAACATCACCAGCCACGTCGGACATGAAGGCCGGCAGCGCGTCGCGCGGCACGTACAGCTCGCCAATCATCTCGGAGCCGTCCACCGCCGCGCCCAAGCGCACGTCGAGCAGTTCGTGATAGCCCTCATGATAATCAGCCAACTGATGAAGATCGGACCAGTAGCGTTG
>CAYSXO010000220.1:0-484 GCA_964434995.1 uncultured Sphaerobacteraceae bacterium | reverse complement strand
CGCCGATTTTCACCGATAGTTCGCCGCGGTTGCCGCTATCGAGCAGCTTGCCGGGGCCGGCCGCGATCACCTTGCCACGCTGCGGTTTTTCCTTGGCCGCGTCCGGCAAGTAGATGCCGCCCGCGGTGACTTCTTCGGCTTCGAGCGGACGGACGACAACGCGATCGTCCAGCGGTCGGAGATTGAGTTTGGCCATGTGTGAGTTCCTTGTTCAATATCAGTTGTGTTGGAAAGTAATTTAGTGATTCGCAGCATGTCGCTTCGATGATCAAGGTTGTCAGTCTTCAGTCATCAGTCCAAACTGAAAACTGATCACTGAAAACTCTTCTTACATCATTCCCGGCATTCCCATGCCGCCCATGCCACCGCCCATGCCGCCCATTCCGCCCATGCCACCCATCCCGTGGTCATGGCCATGTCCGCCGCCGGCGGCAGGTTCTTCGTCCTTGGGGATTTCGGTGATCAGCGAATCGGTGGTCAGCAG
>CAYSXO010000219.1:7666-8211 GCA_964434995.1 uncultured Sphaerobacteraceae bacterium | reverse complement strand
CACATCGCGCAATGGATGGCGGCGTTCACCGCCTTCGGGGCGAAGCCGAAGCGCACCAGCCCGAGCGTGCTCGCCCTCTTACGCAGGGTTGATGCTGGGCTGCCGCGTATCGACCCGATCACCGATCTCTATAATGCGGTCTCCATCGCGCATTGCCTTCCGGTTGGCGGGGAGGATCTCGATGCCTATGACGGCGCCCCGCGCCTGACCCTGGCGAGCGGAGACGAGCCGTTCGACACCATTGCCCAGGGCGAGCCAGTCGTCGAGCACCCGGCCCCGGGCGAAGTGATCTGGCGCGACGACCGCGGCGTAACCTGCCGCCGCTGGAACTGGCGACAGGGCGTGCGCACCAGAATCGTCCCCGCCACCACATCGGTGATTTTCCTGATCGAGGCGCTCGGCGCCATGACCGACGAGGCGCTGCTGGCCGCTGGCGCCGATCTGACAGACGGGTTGCGCTCGCTCGCGCCAGCCGTTGGCTTCGGTTCACGCATGATGGGTCAAAGGGGGATAGGGGGATAGGGGGATAGGGGGATAGGGGGATA
>CAYSXO010000219.1:0-7656 GCA_964434995.1 uncultured Sphaerobacteraceae bacterium | reverse complement strand
AAAAGAGCGTAGCACCCGTCACCCGTCACCCGTCACCCGTCACCCGCCACCCGCCACCCATCAACTCAACTGTACAGAATGCGTTGCGTACGCTACATTGCGTGCGCTGAGACCCTACTCTCAACGTCCCATTTCGCAATGCTCGGCCAGGCAGCGCGGCACGCGTTGCCGGCACGGTACATGAGCCATTCGCGCTGGAGATCGAGGGCATGGATCGATTCGCGGTTGTGGCGATCGGCGGCAATGCCTTGATCGTCGAAGGGCAACAGGGAACGATCGCCGAACAGTTCGAGAACGCCCGGGCCGCGGCACGCCAGGTCGCGGCGCTCGCCGCCGCCGGCTGGCGGATCGTGGTCACGCACGGCAACGGTCCCCAGGTGGGGTTCATCCTCTTGCGGTCGGAGCTGGTGAAGGGGGATTCCTTCATTCCCAGGCTATCGCTCGACATGTCGGTCGCCGATTCTCAAGGTGGCGTCGGCTTCATCGTGGCGAATTCACTCCTCAATGAAATGGGAGAGCGCGGCTTCCCGGACCGCGTGGCCTGCGTACTCACGCAAACCGTTGTCGACCCGAACGACCCCGCGTTCACGCACCCAAGCAAGCCGATCGGTTCCGCGTTTTCTGCCGAGGACGCCGCGATCCACCGTTCGCGCGATGGGTGGACGATGGTCGAGGATGCCGGGCGCGGTTACCGGCGCGTGGTGCCATCGCCACAGCCGGTACGGATTGTCGAAACCAACGCCATCCGCGCGTTGCTGGAGGCCGGACTGCTCGTCGTCGCCGCCGGCGGTGGCGGCATCCCGGTTGTGGAGACAGCGCCCGGCGCCTACCAGGGCGTCGAAGCCGTCATCGACAAGGATCTCGCCTCGGCCCTCCTGGCAGCGAGCCTTGGCGCGCCGCTCCTGGTGATCTCGACCGGAGTCGATCGCGTGGCCATCCGCTTCCGCCAGCCGGACCAGCAGTTCCTCGACCGGGTCACGCTCTCGGAGATTCGCGCTCACCTGGCCGCGGGTGAGTTTCCGGAAGGGAGCATGGGCCCGAAGATTCGCGCCGCCATCCAGTTCCTGGAGCAAGGAGGAGAAGAGGTCATCATTACGTCGCTCGCGGCCCTGGAAGCCGCGGTCGCTGGTCAGGCAGGAACGCACATCCTGCGCGACTGAATGGAGAGGAGGGGGTCATGCCAACCGTCACTGTCAACGCGGAGCCCTACGAATTCACGTTCGAGCCGGACCAAACAGCGCTCGTGGTCATCGACATGCAGCGCGATTTCGTCGATCCCGGGGGGTTTGGCGAGGCGCTCGGCAACGATGTCTCCCAACTTCGCCAGATTCTTCCTGCCCTGCAGCGCGTGCTGGAGGCGGCGCGCGCGGCTGGCATTGCCGTCATTCACACCCGCGAAGGGCACCGGCCGGACCTCGCCGACCTGACCCCGGCGAAGCGGGCGCGCGGCCGCCTGGAGACAGGAATCGGCGATGCCGGGCCGATGGGGCGCATCCTCGTCCGCGGCGAGTACGGCCACGATATCGTCGATGAGCTGAAACCGCTGCCGAGCGAGCCGGTCATCGACAAGCCGGGCAAGGGCGCGTTCTATGCCACGGACCTCGAGACGATCCTGACGTCCCGGGGCATCAGGTATCTGATCATCACCGGGGTCACCGCCGAAGTCTGCGTGCAGACGACGGTTCGCGAGGCCAATGACCGCGGCTACGAATGTCTGGTGCTCTCCGACGGCATCGCCTCGTACTTTCCCCAGTTCTACCAGATGACGATCGAGATGGTGAAGGCCCAGGGCGGGATTTTCGGCTGGGTCAGCACCTCGGATGAGCTGCTGCGCGGCCTGGAGGCCGCCGGCCTGCCGACGACGCTGGAAAGCGTCGCGACCGGGGAGCGGTGAGCCGCATGAACAGTCCATCTGCCGCCGCGCGGCCATTCTCACCCCGCCTGTGGGTGCCGGGCGACTGGAACGCCTTCTTCGGGCTCTTCACCAATGTCCTGCTCAACGTGCTGGTGCTGACCGGGCTGGTCATCGGCGTTGTCCAACTTCCCGACTCCATGGTGTTCGGGCGCATCCTGCCGGCTCTTGGCATCGCGCTTCCGCTCGGCAACCTCTACTACGCCTACCTGGCGCGGCAACTCGCCATCCGCGAGGGCCGGGACGACGTGACCGCGCTTCCCTATGGGCCCAGCGTGCCGCACATGTTCATCGTCGTCTTCGGCGTCATGGTGCCGATCATGCTGCAGACCGGCGATTCCATCCGCGCCTGGCAGGCCGGGCTCGCCTGGGCCTGCATCATCGGCATCGTCATCCTGATTGGCGCCTTCGTCGGCCCAACGATTCGCCGCGTCACGCCACGCGCCGCGATGCTCGGCACGCTCGCGGGCGTCTCCATCAGCTTCATCTCGATGCGGCCCGCGTTCCAGAGCTGGGACGTGCCGTGGGTTGCCCTCCTCTCCCTGACCCTCGTGCTGGTCGGCTGGACCGCGAATGTTCGTCTGCCGGGCAATATCCCGGCGGGTCTGGCAGCGGTGATCGCCGGCACGGCGTTGGGCTGGGCTACCGGCATCATGAGCGCGCCAGACGTCTCTGCCGCGCTCACACAGTTCGGGTTCTATGCCCCCTCGCCATCTGTCGACGTCATTCAGGGGTTCAGCGAAATCTCCAGCCTGCTGGTGACGGCTATTCCGCTCGGCATTTACAACTTCATCGAAGGGATGAACAACGTCGAGAGCGCCGAGGCAGCCGGGGACAGCTATCCGCTGCGCAACGTCCTGCTCGCGGACGGCATCGGCGCTGTGGTCGGCTCGTTCCTCGGCAGCCCCTTCCCGCCGGCGGTCTACATCGGCCACCCTGGGTGGAAGGCGGTCGGAGGCCGCATCGGCTACTCGCTCGCCACGGGCGTCTGCGTCGCCGTGGTCTGCTTTCTGGGGCTGGCGGCGTTGCTCCTGTCGATCATCCCACTGGTCGCCATCCTGCCCATCCTGCTCTACATCGGTCTGGTGATCGGCGCGCAGGCCTTCCAGACATCGCCGGCACGCTACGCGCCCGCCATCGTCCTGGCGCTCCTCCCGAGCATCGCGGACTGGGCGCAAACCCAGGTCGATACCGCGTTCAGTGTCGCGGGCGTGCCACTGACCCCGGAACTGAAGGCGCAGCTCAACACGCCCGATGCGATCATCTATGAGGGTATGGCACGATTCGGAGGCGGCGCCGTCCTCGCTGGCCTCGTCCTGGGCGCCATCGCCGTCTTCATTATCGACCGCAAGTTCCGCAACGCCACCTACTTCGCGCTCGCGGCTGCCGCGCTCACCTTCGTCGGCCTCATCCACGGCGAGGCGATCGGCATCGGCCAGAACCTGGACCTCGTCGCGGGCTATCTGCTCATGGCAGCGATCACCGGCTGGTTCGCCTTCCGCGGCGAGACGGGTTCAGACGAGCCCGCGGCTGCCGGGGAGCCGGGCGCGGATGCATTCGCCGCTGCCGAGACCGGGGCGATCGAGCTCTTCGTCAACGGTACGCTGATGCGTGGCCTGGAACTGAATCGGAATCTGAATGGAGCCGAATTCCTGGGCGAAGTCCGGACGGCGCCCATCTACCGGATCTACTCTATCGACGACATTCACCCTGGCATGTTTCAGGTGATCGAGGGCGGTGTATCGGTCGCCGGCGAGCTCTATCTCGTGCCGCCGGATGTTCTGCAGCGCGTCGAGGCTGGCGAGCCGCCCAATCTCTACCGTGGTCCAGTTCTGCTGGCGGATGGCCGCCTGGTGCAGGGCATTCTCTACCCGAGGGATCTGGCCGAAGGAAACACCAATCGGGATATCTCCGAGTTCGCCGATTGGCGCGCCTATCGGGCTGCCACGGGCTGAGACACGAGTGCTTGGTCGAGGCTGCATCGCGATTGCCGACATGCGCCCTCACCCCCAGCCCCTCTCCCGTCGAGCCGGGAGAGGGGAGCGTTGCCCTGGGACGGATTGTCAATCTGTAACGATGCTGAACATCAGCATTCCCCCTCTCCCGGCTCGACGGGAGAGGGGGTCAGGGGGTGAGGGCGTCGAATGTCCGTGAAGGCGCTGATCAAGCGCAATACCTACTACGACTCGGTCACGCTCATGGCTGCCTCGAGCGCGATCGATCGGCTTCCCGGGGTCGACGTCGCCTCGATCACCATGGCCACGGCGCTCAACCTCGAGCTGCTTCGCGATAGCGGCCTCCTAACGCCGGAGATGGCTGATCTCGGGCCGAACGATCTGGTCATCGCGGTAAAGGCCACGGACGACGCGACCGCCGACGCCGCGTTGGCGGAGGCGGAGGCCCAACTGACGCGGCCGGCCAGCGCGGCCCCCGCGGATGGCGCGCCACTGCCGCCGCGCACGCTCGCGGCGGCCTTCGCGGCCAATGACGCCATCGACCTGGCGCTCATCTCCGTTCCGGGCGCCTATGCCCCCATCGAGGCCGAAGAGGCGCTCCGAGCCGGACGGCACGTCATGCTCTTCAGCGACAATGTGCCAATCTCGGAAGAGGTGCGCCTCAAGCTGCTGGCGCGCGAGCTTGGGCTCCTGCTCATGGGCCCTGATTGCGGAACGGCCATTGTCAACGGGGCGGGCATCGGCTTTGCCAACGTCGTGCGGCGCGGCCCAATCGGGGTCGTTGGCGCCTCCGGCACCGGCACCCAACAGGTCACCTGCCTCATCGACACGCTGGGTTCGGGCATCACCCACGCCATTGGCACGGGCGGCCGCGATCTCCGTGCCGAGGTCGGTGGATTGACGATGCAGGCCGCTATTGCCGCTCTCGGCGCCGACGAGGCGACGCGCGTCATCGTCCTCGTCTCCAAGCCTCCGGCAGAGGAGGTTGCGGCTCGGGTGCTGGCAGCGGCCAGCGAGACCGGCAAACCGGTCGTGGCGATCTTCCTCGGCGGGGAAGTCAATGGGAAGCTGCCGCCGGGCGTGACGATGGCACGCACGCTCACCGAAGCCGCCGAGCGGGCCGTCGCGCTCGCCGAGGGAACCTCGCCACCCGTTCAGGCCATCGCCGAATTGTCCGAGACTGACGCTCTCGTGCGGGCTGGAAAAACGTGCTCCCCCGGTCAGCGCTACGTGCGTGGGATCTTTTCCGGTGGGACGCTCTGCGAGGAAGCCATCATCCTCTTGAGCGAGCTGCTTGGGCCGATCCATTCGAACATCCCGCTCGAGCACGAACTGACCCTGGCAGACCCGCGTCGCGGCCAGGGTCACACGCTGGTCGACCTCGGCGCGGACGAGTTCACGGTCGGCCGCCCGCACCCAATGATCGATCCGACGCTGCGCAACGAGCGGGTGCTTCAGGAGGCCGCCGATCCGGAGACGGCATGTCTCCTCATCGATGTGGTCCTCGGCTATGGCGCGCATCCCGATCCGGCGGGCGATCTGGTCCCGGTGCTTCAGGACGTCAGAACCATGACAGAGGCGGCCGGGCGGTCGCTTCCAGTCGTCATTTCGCTTTGTGGAACCGAGGGAGATCCGCAACGCCTCTCCCGGCAGGAGGCCGCGCTCCGGGCGGCGGGCGCGCTCGTCTATACCAGCAACGCGGCGGCAGCTCGGGCGGCAGCGGCGATCGTTGAGGCATGCGCCGCTGTTTCTTGACGCCGGCGAAAGGAAAGGGTCAACGAAGGGCATGGCAATCGAGACCGGGAAGATGCTCTCCCTGTTCAATCAGCCACTCAGCGTCGTCAACGTCGGGCTCGATCTCTTTGCGGAGGCACTGGAGGCGCAAGGGGTCGAAACGACGGAGATCGAGTGGCGGCCACCGGCGGTTGACCTCTCCCCCCCTGCCCTCGCGCTCTTCAACGACCCGCGGATCGACGCGGCCAATCAGGAAGCGGCCAGCCGGATGATGGGGGCGCAGCCGATGCTGATCGACGTGCGCCCCGCGCGCGAGGCCTTGCCCGGCATGACGGAACGCACCTTTTTTCATGCCGGACCGCCAATCGATTGGGCCAGCGCCTCGGGACCCCTGCGCGGCGCCCTGATCGGCGCCATGCTCTACGAAGGCATCACGGACGATCCCGACCAGGCCGCGCGACTTGTGGCGCGCGGCGAAATCGAGCTTTCGCCGTGCCACGACCATCAAGCGGTCGGGCCGATGGCTGGCGTGATCTCTCCATCGATGCCGGTCGTGGTCGTCGAGAATGCGTCAGGCGGGAACCGGGGTCACTGCACCTTCAATGAAGGATTGGGCAAGGTGCTGCGCTACGGCGCGTACAGCCCTGAGGTCATCGACCGTCTTCGCTGGCTCGAGCACGCGCTCGCCCCGCTCGTCCGCGACGCGCTCCGGAGCGGCGCGGGGATCGATCTGCGGGCGATCACGGCGCAGGCGATCCAGATGGGCGACGAGTGCCACAACCGCAACAAAGCCGGCGCCTCCCTCTTCTTTCGCGAACTAGCGCCAAGGATGGTCGAGCTCGACGCGCCGGCGGCGCGGATCGCGGACGCGTTGCGCTTCATCGGCGGAAACGACCATTTCTATCTGAACCTGGCCATGCCCGCCGCCAAGGTCGCCGCGGACGCCGCCCATGGCGTCGCGCGGAGCACCCTCGTCACGGCCATGGCCCGCAACGGCACGGACTTCGGGATCCGTGTCAGCGGCCTGGGCGAGCAGTGGTTTACCGGCCCGGCGCAAATGATCGAGGGGCTCTTCTTCCCCGGCTTCGGCCCGGACGACGCGAACCCGGACATCGGCGACAGCGCCATCACGGAGACGGTCGGGATCGGCGGCTTCGCCCTAGCAGCGGCCCCCGCGATCGTGCAGTTCATTGGCGGTACGCCTGCTGACGCCACGCGTTTCACGTTGCAGATGTACGACATCACGGTTGCCGAAAACGAGCTCTTCCGCATCCCCAGCCTCAACTTCCGTGGCACGCCGACCGGCGTCGACGTGCGCAAGGTGATCCGGCTGGGCGAGCTTCCCGTGATCGATACCGGCATGGCGCACAAAGAGGCAGGCGTCGGGCAGGTCGGCGCCGGGATCGTCCATCCCCCGCTGCAATGCTTCAGCGCGGCGATGCGGGCAATCGAGCGCCAGGCAATGAGCGCGGCCACCTGATACGGCCTCCGGACGATGCGTTCAAACCTCTCCCGGCAACAATCCCCTCTCCCTGTGCGCAGGGAGAGGGGCCAGGGGTGAGGGTATTGCGCACAGGGAGAAGGAAGACGGCAGTTCTGACAATGCAGCCCCCCCGTTCCCCCCGCGCGCTCGCCGTCTCGCGCGCCGTCGCGCCGCTCCTGAACGAACCGGCGCGGAGTGGCTCCGTCCACAGCGTCTTCCGGCATGCCGCGAATCTCTGGCTGCCTCCACGGACGCTCCTGGCGATTGCGGATCCCACGGCCGCGCGGGCGCCGAACGGCATTGTGGTTGAAGCTCCTGAGGCATGCCGAGGCGAGCCCTTCCTGAGCCTCGCGGAGGGGATGGCCGTGTGGGTCGGCAACGGCCACATCCATGTCCCCGCCAGGGGGCTACGCCTCGCGGCAGCCGATGTTCCCATTTGGGATCCCCGGCCCCAGCTTCCCGCGCGGCCCATCGCCCCGGCCGTCCTCGGCCAGCGCCTCGACCGGCTGGCCCAGCACATAGGCGACAGCGCACGCGCGAAGCCATTGAGCTTCGCATCGCTGCTCCACCCC
>CAYSXO010000218.1:5957-8249 GCA_964434995.1 uncultured Sphaerobacteraceae bacterium | reverse complement strand
CGCCCGGCCAACCCGGCCGAAGGGGATGTTCTTCTGCCACTGGCTCCATTGCTCCCGTCGGGACTCCGTGCCCGGCCGCTCGGCGATGTTGCCGGGGATGACGCAGTTGACACTGATGCCGTAGGGCGCCAACTCGTAGGCCATGTTCATCGTCATCACTTCGACCGCGCCCTTGGCGCTGTCGTAGACCGCCGCGTCGGTGTGGACCGCGTGCGCGCCGATGGTGCTGATGTTGACGATCCTGCCCCGGATCTCTCTGGCGATCATCTGCCGCGCGACGTGCTGGGCCAGGATGAAGGGGGAGCGGTAGTTAACGTTGACCTGATAGTCCCAGTCGGCGTCGGAGACCTCCCAGAAGTGGCCGCGAATGCTCATCCCGGCGTTGCTGACCAGGATGTCGAGCCGGGGGACGAGAGCCAGCGTCTCCTCCGCCAGCCGGTGCGCCTCGGCCACGTGGGCGAGGTCGGCGGTGATGCCCCAGGCCTCGACGCCGAGGCCGCGCATGGCCGCGACCGAAGCCGCGACCGGCTCGGCCTCGCGCCCGGAGACGACGATGTTCGCCCCCTCGCGGGCCAGCCACTCGGCAATCGTGCGCCCCAGGCCGCGCGTGCTCCCAGTGACCAGGGCGGTCTGGCCGGCGAGGGCGGGTGATGGGTGATGGGTGATAGGTGACGGGGAGTGGGAACTGACAGGCGGTTCGGTCAAGATTGCTTCGTCTCCTTGCCACCAGCGGCAAGAGACCGCTGGCTTCTCACGAACAAGCCCCATGATGCCGATTACCAAAATAGGATGGCAACCATGCCTGCACAAGGGATCGCCGCTCGCCGGCTCGCTGGGCTGAAGCACCCAGCCACTCCCACGAAAGGGCCCTGACGTTGGGCATCCACGCGGTGGCCGCTGCAAGTGGGCAACTGCTATGAGTGCCTGTGCAGTGCCGCGAAACCCGCGTTCAGCGCCCTTGAGGGTGCTTCCGTTGAAGTAGCTGGGTGTCTTTAGCGCCCAGCGGGCCGGGTGCGGCGGACCCTTTAGGAGTTCCGTAACCGAATCAATTAGGTAACCGCTTTCACGAGTCTTTCGGAAAGCGTAGCCAGCGGCCTTTGGCCGCTGGCGGGACCAGGATTCAGCGCCAACATATCTCACGCCGTAAGAAATGCCAGTAGCGCATCGTTGCTGGCCTCCTCGTACTCAAACAGCACGGAATGCCCGCCCGGATCCAGCACCTGCAATGTGGCCCCGGGGATGCCCGCGGCCAGCTCCTCGGAATACACCACGGGAGTGACGATATCCCCGGCTCCGACCAGCACCAACGTCGGGGCGCTGATCTGGCCCAAACGGTCCAGCGTGTCGTGGGTGCGGCCCGCCGCCGTCTGAGCGGCAACGCCCTGGGCCGATGCGGGATATGGATCCTCGAACTCCAGCGCCGCCGCCACGAGATCTGGCTGGCTCATGAAGGCCGGTGTCAAGAGCCAGCCCAATAGCCACAGATTGAACGCGACCATATCCACCTTGCCCTCATAGGCCTGATCCCAGAGCGTGAGCCACGGATCGATGACGGCGCGATTGGGCCGGGCATAGGCGCCGTTGATCACGAGGTGATCGACTCGGTCCGGGTAGTTCAAGGCCAGCTCCTGGGCGATCATCCCGCCAAGGGAGAAGCCGAAGACGTGGGCGCGCTCGACGCCCAGATGCTCCAACAGCGCGGCGGCATCGTCGGCCATCATGCGCGTGGTGTAGGGACCCGGGGGAACCTCTGAGCGGCCGGCGCCCCGATTGTCGAAGGTGATGGAGCGGAAATGCGGCTCCAGTGCGGCGATCGTAAAGCCGGTGCTGCTCAGTGGCGGGATGATCAGCAGCGGTGGCCCACTGCCTCGCTCTTCATAGTAGAGGTCGATCCCGTTAACGTGCACGGTGGCGGACGTGGTAACGGGGGTGGCATCTTGCGCGGCCGCGCGGCGCTGGCCCATGAGGCCGAGCGTGGTGACGATGCCACCGATGCCGAGCCGCAGCGTGGTGCGGCGTGAGAGGGCTGCCGTGGGCTGTTTGCCCGCGCCTGTTGGCGAAAACTGTGCCGCGGTCAAGACCTGATCCAGAGTGTGGGCTCTCATCGTGTGGCTCCCTGTGATGAGCGTTGTGACGGCTCCAGGACCCGCCAGAGGCCGACGCCATGTCGCTGGCGCCTCGTCAGAATGCGCCCGGGTTCGCATGGCGTCATCAGTAGTTTTTACTGGAATGAGGGAAGCGAAATCGGGTTGTGTAGATGTCGTGGGTACGGGGCGATGGGCGGTTATCGTC
>CAYSXO010000218.1:4881-5947 GCA_964434995.1 uncultured Sphaerobacteraceae bacterium | reverse complement strand
CGAGGGCGGGTGATGGGTGATGGGTGATGGGTGACGGGTTGTCGGCCGTTGGCTGTTGGCTGGTGGCTGTTGGCCCAGTTCTTTCCGGCTGAGAGCTCACGACTTCTCGACTCCTGACCGTTCGGACTTTCTATGATTCCACGACCCTATCACCAAAACCCATCACCCATCACCTGTCACCCCTTGAGCGCTCCCGCCGTCAGGCCGGATTCGAGCCGCCGCTGGAAGATGATGTAGACGATCAGCGAGGGGATCATGGAGATGACCATTGCCGCGAAGAGGGCGCCGTAGTCGTTCTGGTATCCCTGCTGCACCGCCAGGAAGTAGAGCCCCTGTGAGAGGAGGTAGCGGTTCTCGTCCGGCATCAGGACCAGCGGCAGCAGGAACTGGTTCCACTGGCCGAGGAAGTTGAAGATGCCCATGGCGATCAGCCCTGGCTTGGCCAGGGGGAGCATGATCTGGAAAAAGATCTGGTACTGGTTCGCCCCATCGAGAATGGCGGCCTCGCCCAGCTCGCCCGGCAGCGTCTTGAAGAAGGCGGTCAGGAAGAAGATGGTGAAGGGGAGCGAGTAGGCGACGTAGACGAGGATGAGGCCGTGGTAGGTGGCCAGCATGTTCAGGTTGGTCACCAGGAAGTAGAGGGGCACCAGGGCCAGGAAGACCGGGAACATCAACCCGGCCATGAAGCCGTAGAAGATCGCCTGCCGGCCAGGGAAGACGAAGCGGGCCAGGACGTAGGAGGCCATTGACGAGACGAGGAGCGTGCCCGTGAGCGAGCCGGCCAGGACGATCGCGGTGTTGATGAAAAAGCGCCCGATGCGCGCTTCCGTCCAGGCGCGGGTGAAGTTGTCCCACTGCAATGCGGCGGGCAGGCTCCATGGACTTGACAGAATCTCGGGATCGGTCTTGAGCGAGGTGACGATCAGCCAGATGAAGGGGAGGATCACCAACAGCGCCCAGAAGACGAGCAGCGCCTGGCCGATGGCGTTGACAACGACGTCGCCGCCGCGCCGCGCGCCCGCCTCGTGCGTTCCCGCCAGCGCCCCGCCTTCCTCGAGTTGCCTCG
>CAYSXO010000218.1:0-4781 GCA_964434995.1 uncultured Sphaerobacteraceae bacterium | reverse complement strand
AACTCGTACGTCTCGCGCCGGGTGAGGCGCATGATGCCGACCGAGAGGAGCAGCGTCAGGATCAGCAGCACCACGCCAATGGCGGAGGCATAGCCCCAGCGGCTGCTGTCGAACGCCTGGTTGTAGAGATAGACGGCGGCGACCTCGGCGCGGCGGGCGCCCATGGTGGTGCTGCCGCCGGAGACGACGACGATCAGGATGAAGAAATCAAGCGCGGCGATAGCCAGATAGATGACCGAGGTCCGCACCGTCTCCCAGATCAGCGGGAAGGTGATGTCCTTGAAGGTCGTCCAGCGGCCGGCCCCGTCGAGAATGGCCGCTTCGTAGAACGAGGCCGGGATCGTCTGCATCGACGCCAGGAAGATGACCATGTAGAAGCCGACGCTCGACCAGATGGCGACGGCGACGATGGCCCAGAGGACCGTGGCCGGATCGGTCAGCCAGGAGCGGGCCAAACCTTCCAGGCCGATAGCGCGCAAGATGCCATTGAACAGGCCAATGTTCGGCGTGTAGATGTAGCTCCAGAGGATGCCGACGATGACGGCGGGGATGATCTGCGGAAAGAAGAAGACGACCCGGTAGAATCCAGCGCCCTGCACTCGCTGGCTCCCCTGGGTGAAGAGCGCGGCGAAGGTAAGGGCAATGACGATCGTGACCAGCGGCAGGACGATCAGCAATTGCCCGTTGCGGCCGAGCGCCTCATGGAATCGGCCGTCGTTCAGGAGCCGCTGGTAATTGTCCAGCCCCACGAAGGGCCGATTGGCGGAGACGCCGCGCCAGCTCGTCAGCGAGATGTAGATCGCCTGGGCATACGGCCAGACGACGAAGACCCCGTAGAGGAGCAACGCCGGCAACAGAAACGGAACGATCAGGCGGTACTTGTGGTAGTGCATGGACGTGGGTGTCGGGGTGTTGGGGTGTCAAGGTGTTAGGGGGAACGAAATCCTGACACCCCGACACCCCGACACCCTGTCACCCTACCTCGTGTACTTCGTAATGCTCGGGTCGTCCTTCAGGAAGTCGGCGGCGTCCTGGACATTGGTCTGGAACTCCTCGATCGAGATCTGCATCTGCAGCAGGGCGGCGAGCTGCGCCTTCACCTCGTCGCCGAACTCGGTGTACCAGTCCTGGTACTGCGTCACGTAGGTGTTCTCGCCGGCGGCGGCGATCACCTCCTGGGTCGAAGCAAAGGCGGTGCCGAGGTCGAGGCCTTCGCCGGAGCCGGCCACCGTGGTCAGGGAGCGGGTCGATTCGGCGAAAACGCGGCCCCCTTCCTGGGAGAAGAGGAGGCGCATCCACTCCATGCCGCCAGCCACGTTCTTCCCTTGCGAGGGGACGATGAACGGTTCGCCGCCACCAGCGAAGATGCCCGTGAAGGGAATCTTGTCGCCCGGCAGCGAGGGGGTCGGGGCGATGACCATGTCGAAGCCCTCGGGAATGGAGTCCTTCATCTCGTTCTCGAGCCAGGTGCCCACCGGGATGAAGACCGCTCTGCCTTGCAGCCATTCGTTCTGCGACTGGATGTGATCGAGCCCTTCCCAACCGGGGAGGAGATAGCCGCGCTCGGCGAGTTGGTAGATCGCCTCCAGCACCTCGGTCACGGCCGGGGCTCGCCAGGCGTCCGCCTCCAGGTTTTCGATATTCAGCATCGCCTGTGGATCGTGCTTCCAGAGCATCTGGTCGAAGAGGAACTGGCGGGCGTACTGCGGGTGGACGCCGGTGGTCACCCAGGGGGCCACGCCGGCGCCCTTGATCTCCTCGCAGAGGGCCAGCATCTCCTCCCAGGTCTCGGGATACTCATAGCCCTGTTCTTCCATCCAGGTGGAGCTATACCAGATGCCGTAGGCGGAGAGCGCCAGGTTAAGCAGGTACTGCACGCCGTTGAAAACGCCGGAGCCCTGCGAGCCGGGCACCAGCGTCTCGCCGACGGTCTTGCCCTCGGTGTCGAGGGAGGGAGCGGCCAGAAGAGGCGCCAAATCAGCCAACTGGCCTTCGGCGACGAGGGCGGCGTTGTCGAGATTGCCGGCGCCGGAGTTGTCGATCACGTCGGGCGGGGCGCCGGCCACGAAGCGGGGCTGCAACTGCTCGCCCAGGCGCTGAATCCCGGCGTAGGTGATCTGCGCATCCGGGAAGCGGTCGTTATACATGCCATTGACGTAGAGCGCGTAGTCGTCGCCGAAGCCGCCCTTGAAGATAACCACGTCGAGCGGCGCGGCGGGATCGACCCCAAGCGGGTTGTCCGCGTCCTGGGCGTAGGTTCTCACCGGGATCGCGCCGGCAAAGAGCGCCGCCACTGCTGGCGCGGAGAGGCCGAGCGCGGCCGCCCGTTGCAGGATCTGGCGGCGGGAATAGCGCCCGCTGGCCTCGTCGGCGATCAACTGCCGGATGGCATCGTGCGTCATTGAACGTTCCTCCACTGGCTTCATAGCCCGTGCGGCAGATCTGGTCCCATCGAGCCCGCTGACCGCCTCGGACGCGGATCGAGCGCCGGGATCTCGGATCACCGGATCTGCCTTGTGCCGATTTGGGCAGGCTCACACGAGCATTGTCCGATGTCAAGCGCCGTCACACCGGTCGCGCTACAGACGACCGACGGGACCAAAGGTTGGCATTCTTGCGTCATACGGAGTGGCCTCAGGAAAGGCCAGAACCCATCGGTGGGCGATGATCCGGACTTGACTGCCTGGAATCCGTAATTCTCCCGATGTGCGTGTGAGGCAATGGGCCGCACGATAGGCGCCAACGCGGTATCGCACGCGCGTGGAGGAGAAACAAGAAGACGTGCGGGAAGCAATGCATCCCCAAAGCCGCGTGCTGCGCGCCCCGCGGCAGTGGTGGCGTCTGTCTGGAGGGGGCATGTATCTGCCTCTCTGGCTACCGCCCCGGTAACGACACGTGCATCCCCGAGGATGGTTGCTGCTCCGACTCCGAGCGCGGCAATGGCGCGCTTTGCATCGAGGGCTCCTGCAATTGCCTGAGCGGCGTCACGTCGTGTGAAAACCGCTGCCTACCCAGCGGAATTTGCTGTGCCGATAGCGAGTGCGGCGCCTGCACGGTTTGCCAGGATGGCTCCTGCATAGGCCCATGTGGCGCGGACCAACTCTGCCTGGGCAACGGTAGCCGCGGCCATTTTCAGCCCCAAACGCTGCATTCCCCTATGCCCGAACTGAAAAGAGACGTGAATACGTGGGCATGAGGTGAAGCAGAAGCCGCACGAGGGACGCTGAACCCGGCGCCGCTCGTGTTACCGTTGCATACCGACGCAGCTTCCGAGCCCGGTCAGGAAGCGCCGTTACGGCCCCGGAGAACGCCCGCGTGACCGCGAAGAACTACACCTCGTACAGCTTCTGGCTCGACACCTGTGGCGACGACCTCATCCCGCGCCCGCCCCTTGATGGCTCCACCGAGGTGGACGTCGCCATCCTCGGCGCGGGCTTCAGCGGCCTCTGGACCGCCTACCAGCTCCTGCGGCGCGATCCCTCGCTCGAGGTGCTGGTGGTGGAGAAGGAGATCGCCGGCTTCGGCGCCTCCGGCCGGAACGGCGGCTGGTGCTGCGCCGATTTTCCCCTGAGCCCGTCCGTCATGAGCAAGCGGTTTGGCGCCGAGGCGGCGCGGGATGTTGCTCTGGCGATGATCGACTCCCTCGACGACATCGAGCGCGTCATTGCCGCAGAGGAGATCGACGCCCACTTCGCGCGCGGTGGCGCATTGGCCATCGCCCGCGCCCACTACGACCTGCCGCGGGTCGCGGAGATGTGGCAGGAGTACGTGGATATCGGGCTGGGCGAGCGGGTCGCGTTGCTGGACGCCGATGCCACGGCAGAACGCATGCAGGTCAGAAATGCCATGGGGTCGTTCCTGCTCCGTGATGGAGCGGCGGTCCAGCCGGCGCGGCTGGCGCGCGGCCTGGCGCGGGCGGTGGAGCGGCGCGGCGGGCGGATCGCCGAGCAGACAGCGGTGACCGACTACACGGGCGGCGCGATGCCTCGCCTCATGACGGATCGCGGCATCGTGCATGCGCGGCGGGCGATTGTCCTGGCGGGCGAGGCGTACCTCTCCCAGTTGCCGAAGACGCGCCGCCATGTGATCCCCGTTACCTCGCACATGGTGGTCACCGAGCCGCTGCCGGAGGAGATCTGGCAGGAGATCGGCTGGGAGGGCCGGGAGGTGGCCATCGGCTTCGGCGCCTCCGCTGGCTACCTGAACCACACCGCCGATGGGCGGATCGCCTTTGGGGCGTACCGGGGCAACTACCCCTTCAACTCGCGCATCACGGATGGCATCAACCGCAATGAGGAGATCTTCGCCCATGCCCGCTGGGCGGCGCGCCTCTGGTTCCCGGCCCTGCGCGACGTGGCGTTCACCCACGCCTGGGGCGGTGTGCTGGGGGTGCCGCGCGACCGCATGCCGACGATGGGCTTCAACCCGCGCACTGGCATCGCGATGGCCTTCGGCTACAGCGGCGAGGGGGTCGCGACCTCCAACCTGAGCGGCCGCATCCTCGCCGACCTGATCACGGAGACCGAGTCCGCGCTAACCCTCCTGCCGATGGCCTCGCACACGCCGGTCCCCTGGGAGCCGGAGCCGCTGCGCTCGCTCGGGGTCAACCTCGTCCGCCGCTCGCGCTACAAGGAGGCAGAGCGGGTGGAAAAGACGGGAAGATATTCGGAACGACCATCGCTGGCGAGCCGGATGTTCGGCAGCTAGAACGGACCCGTTATCGCCACCTACGGAGCATTTCTAATGCGCCCCTCGTTCCCCGGTTGTGGGCGAATGCTCGT
>CAYSXO010000217.1:5721-8265 GCA_964434995.1 uncultured Sphaerobacteraceae bacterium | reverse complement strand
CCGCCATGGTTGCTCCCATCACGTGCTGATTGTCACGCGGAGATGATGCGGCAGGATGGGGAGATGTGCCAGCGACTTCTTGGCGGGCCGAAGCGCTGGTATACAGTTCATGATTGCCCAAGGGAAGGCTTATTGGCGCTCATAGATGATCTATTCAGGATTGGACTGGTCAGGAAGCCCAGGACGCGAGCTTGGTTGTCCGGACTGGGTCGTAGCCGATAAAGCCGTTCTCTTGCAGAGACGCAACCTCTACGCTTGAGCAGATGTGAGAGCGATCTGGCGTGGCGAGCCGCGCAATAGGGAACTGGGATCCTTCACTTCGTACAGGAAGGCACGTCCTGGCCGCGCTCCTGCGTCCGGTTTCGGCGTTAGACTGCTGACGTCGCGCAAGATCGACGTGCCAGCGGAGCTGGTGATCTATCAGACCAAGCACCACGCCATCACCCGACCGAGGCGGTCGGTCGACCGCATGGCCCGCACCTGTCGCTGGTGCGCCGAGCGAAGCGGCCTGCCATGTGCTGACGGGTCAGCCGAGGGATAGTCCATTCCGGGTTAACCGGCGCGCACGATTCACGGCGCGGCTTCTCGTGCGCCGTGCCGCACCCATCCTTTGGATGAACCGGCGACAATCAGAGGGAGGATGGAGCGGAGAGGCGGTGCGGCATCGTGAGCGTCACCACACTTGTCGAACAGGTCGCGCGGGTGCCGGGGGTGAAGGCAGTCACGCTCGGCGGCTCTCGCGCGCGCGGCATGGCGCGGGCCGATAGCGATTGGGATTTCGGCCTCTACTACCGGGGCACAATCGACCCTGACGCCATTCGCGCCCTTGGCTATCCGGGCCATGTTGCCGAGCCGGGCGACTGGGGGCGCATCGTCAATGGCGGCGCCTGGCTGGAGGTCGATGGGGATCGGGTCGATCTCCTCTATCGGAATCTCGACGAGGTCGAACACTGGCTGGCGGAAGCGAACGCCGGCCGCTTCGAGATCGACCGGGTCGGCGGCCATGTGGCCGGACTGCCAACCTACGTTCTGGCCGGCGAGCTGGCGCTGGGCACGGTCCTGCGCGGAACGGTTCCCCGCGCCGCGTTCTCTGCCGAGCTGCGCCGCTCGGCGCCGCCCATCTGGGAAGGGGACGCCGCGTTCTCGTTGCTGGTAGCAGACGGGATGGCCGCGCGGGGCGACGCCGTGGCCGTGGCGGGGCTGTTGGCACGCGCCCTCATTGCCACTGCCCATGCTCGCCTGGCCTCGCGCGGAACCTGGGCGCTGAACGAGAAAGGCATTGTCTCCCGCGCCGGCCTGGACGAGGCTGCGGACGTGCTTACGGCTGTCGGCTGGACCCAACCCCGGCTCGAGGCATCCGTGGCGCGCATGCGCGAGATCCTTCGCCTGGAGCGCCCGGAGGACATGCAGTTTCACCGGGCCGTCCCTCCCGGAGATACCCGAGCAGCACGCCAGACGTCCTGAGCATGCAGTCGACGCACAATCCCACTCGCGGTATGCCGTTGACGCTCTCCAGATGCGCATCGTCGCGCTCCGCCTGAAGACCGCCTGGCTGGACGAGGGTTGAGGCGCCGCGCGGGTGAGCACATGCCCAGCGGGAATGAGCTACTGGCGATACCATGCCCGGAGGCAGACGGATGTCGCTCGCCGTGCGATTCGCTCGTTGTTGAGAGGAGACGCGGACATGTCGAAGAGAACCGCATCCTTCGTTTATGCGCTGGTCGCCTTGCTTGTGGTCGTGGGAATGACCCCTGCCGTGTTCGCCCAAGAGGCCACCCCGATGGCCGTCTCCCCGCCACAGGATTTACTGCCGGCTGCCGAGATGGAGGCCGAGGGGCAGACGGCAACGATCAACGGCATCGAGATCTACTACGAGGTCTATGGCGAGGGGAACGGAGACCCGGTCATCCTGCTGCACGGCGGGCTCTCCAATGGCGATCACTTCGTCAACCAGATCCCGGCGCTGGCCGAAAACCACGAAGTCATCGTCATGGACAGCCGCGGCCATGGCCGCTCTTCCTTCGACGACACGCCGATCTCCTACGCGGTCATGGCGCAGGACGTCCTTGGCCTGATGGATCACCTGGGCATCGACAAGGCGAGCATCGTCGGCTGGAGCGATGGCGGCATCATCGGCCTTGAAATCGCGCTGACGCAACCGGAGCGGCTGAACAAGGTGGTTGCCTACGCCGCCAACTTCGACCCCAGCGGCGTCCGCCTCGATATTGGCGAGAACGACTACTTCAACGCCTACATCGCGCGGGCGGCTGAGGAATATCAGGAGAACTCGCCGGCGCCGGACCGCTGGGAGGAGTTTCTTGCCAACATTTCCACCATGTGGGCAACCCTGCCAAATTACACCGACGAGCAGTTGACCTCCATCACCACCCCCTTTCTCATCCTCGATGGTCAGAAGGAAGAGGCGATCGATCTTAACCAGACGAAGCTTATGGCCCTGCTGATCCCCGGTGCGGAACTGGTTCTGATGCCCGATACCGGCCACTTCGCCATCGAGACCCATGGCCGCGAGATCGCGGCGCAGAT
>CAYSXO010000217.1:0-5711 GCA_964434995.1 uncultured Sphaerobacteraceae bacterium | reverse complement strand
CAATCAAATCGTGCTCGAGTATCTCGGGTGACGGAACGAGGGTGTTAGGGTGTCGGGGTGTCGGGGCGTTAGGTGCTGGGCCTTTGGCTCTTGGCCATTGGCCATCGGCTATCCGCTACATCCTTCTCCCTAACACCCCGACACCCTGTCACCCCGACACCCTCGTCCACCCATTCCCAAAATCCGCCTCGTCTGTTACCGTGTGCCGGTCAGCACGCGCCGAAGTTGGACGGTGGGGCGTGTCTGATGTCGCTCTGGCCGAGCGGCGCCCCCGGGAGAGGGCCGCGCCAGAGGCTCGCCAGAGCAGCGGGGTGACCCGGACACGGGTGGCGTGACAGGGGATGGCCGCCATCCGTGCCGGGTCGGGCGCTTGCCCAGTCCTCCGCCGGTGCTGGAAGGGGAATCGGGGTTATTTGGCCTCGTTTGACCTTGGAGGGAGGGTCAGATGGTGTCATTCCCGGCACGAGCCGCAACCCGGCTCATTCTGTCGTTGGGCATTGCCGTACTGACAGTGGCGGCGCCGCTCATCGCGAGCACGCCGGCCGCCTTTGCCCAGGAGGCGCTCTATCCCGGCGCGGTGGGCCTCGTTGCCAACACGGGCGGCGAGCCGGTGCTCCTGCGCGAAGGGGCTAGTTACGATGCGGCCGTGGTGTCGTCCTATTACGAAGGGACCCCTGCCGATATTGTCGAAGGGCCCGTCTACAGCGAGGATGGCGCCGCATGGTACGGCGTGGCCATCGGCGGCACGTTTGGCTACATGTCGGCGGGGTATCTCGCGTCCGGCTGGGAGCCGGCCGAGGCCATCCAGGCCGATTCGGCCCCCCACGTCCCGGCTGAAACGTTGACCGCGCCCGCCGATTCGCCTGCTGCCACGGGCGGTCCCGTTGCTGTCGCCGATCTGAATCTGCGCGCCAGTCCGCACCCGGACGATATCGTGCTGGCGGTGGTTCCCGCTGGCACGCCGCTCACCGCGACTGGCGAATGGGTCGACGGCTACGCGGGCGTCGTCGTCGATGGCCAGTATGGCTGGGTCGATGGCGGCTGGCTCGGCTGGAACGACTCCACGCGGCAGGAAGTTCCCGTGCAAGAGGTCACCCTCGCGCAGGAGGCCGCCCCGGCCGACGTTGCTCCCGTTGCCGTGGTGGACGGCACGGCACAGGCCATCGACACGGCCAATCTGTACATGGGGCCATCTGAGGCGGATGCGGTCCTGCACGTTATCCCGGCGGGAGCGGCGGTGACCATAACCGGAGAGGCTGCCAACGGCTGGACTCCGGTGCTGTACGACGGCGTTTGGGGATTCGCCGGTTCCTGGCTGCTCACGCCTTCTACGGCAGGGCCGGTCGAGTTGGCGCAGGAGGCGGTCCCAGCAGACGGTGGAGCCACGCTGACTTCAGATGCTGGTTCGGGCGACCTGATCGCCACCACGCTGAGTGATGTCAATCTGCGCTCCGGCCCGGACACCGTATCGCCTGTTCTGGCGACCATCCCGGCGGGCATGGAGGTCTTCCCGCTGGCGGGCCCCGAGGCGGGGTTCTACCAGGTCGAGGCCAATGGCCAGGTCGGCTGGGTCTCCGCCGAGTACCTGCAGGTGACGGCCGACTACCTCCAGAAGGGGAAGCGCAAGAACAAGGACCAGTCGGGCAAGGTGGAAGGCTCCGAGCCGGCTGACAACGCCGGGAGCAATTCGGGCGGCATCATCTGGCCGGTCAGTGGCGGCGAGTGGTCGATCATGCAGGGGTACAACGGGTCGTCGCACCAGAACCAGGACAGCCTCTGGCAGTATTACTACTCGCTCGATCTCGAACGCAACGATGGCAGTACTGCCGGCCAGACGGTCTACTCACCCGTCAACGGCGTGGTGCGCTGGACCGACCCAGGCAGCGGCGGCATTTCAATCGATATGGGCGACGGCTACGCGGTGGCCATGTTCCACGTCACGTTCGACGGGTCGCTGCAGGCCGGGACGCCCGTTTCACAGGGGCAGGCGCTCGGGACGATCTCGGGCTCGGGCGGGCCTGGCTTCGCTGGCACGCCGCACCTGCACTTCACCCTCTGGACCTCGGACGACAATGGCAACTGGGACCGTGAGGCCGAGCCGTTCGTCGGCAAGTACGCCATCAGCGGGATGGCATTCCCCGACATTGGCGGCAGCCAGCAATACAGCGGGACGACGTTCTATCCGTAACGTAGGTGATAGGTGATGGAACGAAAGGCAGACCGGGATCCGGGAACAATTTCACCCATCACCCATCACCCAACAACGCGCCAGAATGAGCGGGCGCGGTTCTCGAGCAGGGGAATTTCCTGGCCGAGAATCGTCTCCTTGAACATCGCCGTCTCGGCGTGGGCGGTGAGCGCTTCCTCGTCGGCGTACTGCTCGTAAATCAGGAAGTGGAGCGGATTTTCGGTCGAGCGGTTGACGATGTACATGATGCAGCCCGGCTCCGCGTCGGAGTTGCAGTAGTCCGACATTTCGCGCAAGAGCGCCTCGACCGTGTCGCCGTTTCCTTCTCGCGCGTAATGCTGGGCAATCAGAACGATCACCGGTCTCCCCTTCCTCACGATTGACGGGCTTACCAGAGATCCTGGCCGCCCAGTTTCTCATAGAGCGCGTTCAGCTCCTCGTCGGAGCCGAAGTAGATCGTCAGGGCGCCGCCCCCTTCTTTCGCGGGGCGGAAACCGACGCGCGTCCCCAGCGCGCGCTGCAGGCCGTCGATGAACGCCTCCCGCATGGCGTCGTCTCGCCCCGCGTCACGCTCCCGCGCAACCGATTGGGACCCGCGGGCGCCATCCGGCGGCGAGCCCGCCGCCCAGCGCCGTACCAGATCCTCCGTTTGCCGCACGCTCAGCCCGCGGTCGATGATCCAGTCGAGGGCGGCCACCTGATCCGGGGCCGTCGGCAGACCAAGGAGGGCGCGGGCGTGTCCCTCGCTGATCTCCCCCGCCCCGAGCGCGGCCTGCACACGGTCGGGTAGGGCCAGCAGGCGCAGGGTGTTCGTTATGCTGACTCGCGAGCGGCCCACGCGCTCGGCGACCGCCGCCTGGGTCAACCCGAAGTCGTCGATGAGCTGGCGATAGGCGGCGGCTTCTTCCAGAGGGGAAAGATCGGCCCGGACGACATTTTCGACCAGCGCCAATTCCAGCATGGCGCGTGGCACGGCATCCTTGACGATGGTCGGCACCGCGCCGAGCCCGGCCAGCCGCGCCGCTCGCCAGCGACGCTCCCCGGCGATCAGCACGTAGCGGCCTCGCTCCGGTCCGTGCGTGACCACCAGCGGCTGGATGACGCCATGGACCCGGATCGAAGCCGCAAGCGTCTCCAGCGCCTCGGCATCGATCTCCAAGCGCGGCTGATAGGGGTTCGGTTCGATGGCATCGATGTCGACATCGAGGGTCGAGGCAGGGCCGCCCTCGGCAAAGGTCGGGATCAGGGCATCGAGCCCACGGCCCAGCCCGCCCCGGCGCGCTGGCGCCGCGGCTGGCCGCTCCTGGCCGGAGGCCGAGGCCGTTCTCTCTCCGCTCTGGCTATCACTCAGCATCGTTTCACCGTTTGGCAGTCTACACGGTTGGGCGGGGGTGATGGGTGATAGGCCATTGGCTTTTGGCTTTTGGCTTTTGGCTTTTGGCTTTTGGCTTTTGGCTTTTGGCACGAAGTATCCGTGGATCGTCCCATCACCCATCACCCATCACCCATCACCCATCACCCAACGTATACTCGCCCTCAGCGCGGCTACGTCGCGCCGCAATTCGCCGTGGTGGCGCCGCCACCTCTCCAGCCCCGAGGAATCCGTGGCCGATACGGTCCAGCTTCTGATCGCGACGGCCACGACGTTGCTCGGCGCGCTCGGGCTCGCCTACTGGGCCAACAAGGCGCAGAGCGACCGCTCGGCGCTGGTCGGTCTCTATCTCCTTTTCGGCATTCCGGCCGGGCTGCTGATCATCGCCAGCCTCGCGGTACTCGCCAACGGCGATCGCGTGCTGGGGCCGTTGTTGCTGCTGGTCGGCCTTGGGCTCGGGCTGCCCCTGCTGCGCCCCTTCCGCGACCTGCTGGCGCGCGTGACCCCACTCGATCCCGCCTCCGCCATCGACATGTCCGGCCTCAGCATCCTGCTGGGCGCGCTGGGACTCTTCGTGGCCAACAGCCTGGCGCCGATGTCCGATCAGCCGCCCGACGCCGGGTTGATTCCGACCGTCGGCATCCTCGACCTGCTGGTGCAGGCGGCCGCCTTCGCCGCCGTCTCCTACATTGCCGTTGGCTATCCCTACTGGCGTGACCTGACCGCCGCGACGGCGCGGCTCGGCATTGTCGTGCCCGATGCGCGCACCATCGGCATCGGCATCGGCGGCATGTTCGCCTGCTTTCTGGTCGCCGGGCTGGCGGGTCTGGCTTCGCAGCAGCTCGATCCGGGGTTGAACGAATCGCTGGACGAGATCGTCAACCAGATGACCGCCGAGGTGCAGAACCCGATCGGCGCGCTGATCCTCGGGGCCAGCGCCGGCATCGGTGAAGAGGCGATCTTCCGCGGCGCCTTGCAGCCGCGCTATGGGCTCATCCTCCCTTCCCTCCTCTTCACGATGTTGCACGGGCCGCAATACGGGTTCAACGTGGTGCTGCTTGGGCTCTTCGGAGTCAGTATCATCCTCGGCCTGGAACGCAAGTACGTGAACACGACGGCAGCCATGATCACCCACGCCCTCTTCAACGCCGTGCAGGTGCTTGCGCTCTCGATGATGTCGTAACGCTGGCGCGACAACACGCGAGGAGAGCAGCGCGATGCGGCTCGTGGAGACCCGGGATCTCGATGGCCCGAACCTCTTTCTTCTCCAGCCAGCGATCAAACTCGAGCTGGCTGCCGCCCTGGACGACCTGACCGAGGACGGCATCGCCGCGCTCGCTCAGCGCCTGGAGCCGCTGGCGCCCTCGGATGACGAGCGCGCCTCCGGCACGGAAAGCCTGGGCGATCTGCTCCTGGCCGCCTGCGCCAATCTGCACCAGCGCGCTGGCGTCGAGTTTCCGGAGATGCGTTGGGTCGAGATGGAGACGCCCGGCCACTGGACCCTGGCCTTCGGCTGGGAGCGCCGCCGCTTTGCCCTGGCCCTGGCGCGGTTCCTCGGCGAGGCGGCCAGCGGCGAGCCATTCGAGCTGGCGGACGCGGTGGCGCGCTTGCAGGACCTCCTGGCCAGTGAGGCAGCCAGCGATCGCCCCGGCATGGTCCGCGATGAGGAGCGCCGCATACCGGTGGTGGCCGTGACTGGCACCAACGGCAAGACGACGACCACTCGCCTCATCGCGCACATCGCGCGCGGCACGGGGAAACGCGTCGGCTGGACAACGACCGTGGGCGTCTTCATCGAGGGCGAAAATGTCCTCGAAGGGGACTACACCGGCCCGGCCGGGGCATGGCGCGTGCTGGAGGAGCAGGAGCTGGATCTGGCCGTCCTGGAGACGGCTCGCGGTGGCCTGCTGTTGCGCGGGATGGCCTGCCAAAGCTGCGATGTCGGCGTCATGACCAACGTCACCAGCGATCATCTGGGCCTGCACGGCGTGCAATCCGTCGAAGGCCTGGCCGAGGTCAAGGGCGTTGTCCTGCGCACGATTCGCTCCGATGGCTGGGCCGTGCTCAATGCCGATGATCCGCTGGTGCGCGGGCAGGCGGCAGGGCTCCATGTCTCAATCATCTGGGTTAGTCAGGACATCGAGAATCCGA
>CAYSXO010000216.1:0-8267 GCA_964434995.1 uncultured Sphaerobacteraceae bacterium | reverse complement strand
TCTCCCTAACGCCCTATCATCCGACACCCCGTCACCCATCACCCGAGATCCGCTGCACGATCTCCTCTTCCGCGGCCGCTGCATCGACGGCCGCGGCCAGGCGCAAGGCGCCATCGCCGGGGCGTTCCACGATAGTGCGGCCGGGGGGATCGCCGCCCAGATCGATGCGGAGGTCGCCCTGCTCGAAGCGGAAGAGATCGGGGCGGACGGCGGGCAGGATCGCCAGCGGGTCATGCAGATGGTTCTCGTTGGCGCCGATAAACGCCCACCAGCGCCGGATCTGCTGCTCCAGCAGGGGGCCGATGCCATCGGCGGCCGCGCGGATGCGGGGCATGTCTGCCTCGCGCAGATTTGCCTGCAGAGTCACGTCGAGCCCGCAGAGCGTCATCGGGATTCCGGATTGAACGACGATCGCCGCCGCTTCCGGATCGCATTTGATGTTGTGCTCCGGCGTATCCATCCAGAACGCGCCGCCCATGATGTAGAGATGGTGCAGGGACGACGCGAACTCCGGATCGGCCTGAATGGCCAGCGCCACGTTGGTCAGCGGCCCGATGGCGAAGAGATCCCACTCCCCACGATGTTCGCGGGCGGCCCGGCCCAGCATGTCGGCGGCCGTGTGGCTGGGATCGACGGCGATCTGGTCCAGTCCCTCGATCCCGTCCCCTTCGTGCCCGGCCCACCAGACCGAGCGCCCGGTCAAGGTTTCGTTCGCCCCGATGCCGATCGGCACGCGTGAAAGGCCCATGCGATCAAGGACCCGGTGGACCATGCGTGCCCGAAGGGCCGTGTCGCCATAGACCGTGGTGACCCCGATGAGCTGCATCTCCGGCGCCCGCGCCAGCAGCACCAGGGCCAGGATGTCGTCGACATCGGTGCCGATGTCGGTGTCGAGAATGACCGGGCGCTTTGTGACTGGTTCTCCCACGTTTGCGTTCTCCCGAGTGACAAACGAACAGTCGAGGCAATCCGCCAGGCGCGGATTGCCTGCCTCGCGCTACTTCAAGCCCGAGCCGATCACACTGCGGACGTAGTAGCGCTGGAAGGGCAAGAGGAGCAGGAGCGGGATGACGGCGGCGACGATTGAGGCGGCGAAGAGCTGATCCCAGAGCGTCTCATATTGCAACTGGAAATCGGATAGCGCCACCTGCACCACCTTGTACCGCTCGTCGCGCACGGCGATGAGCGGCCAGAGGAACGATTCCCATTGAAAGAGGAAGAGCAACAGCGATGCGCCGACGATCACCGGTTTTGTCAGCGGCAGAAAGATGGTGAAGAGGATGCCAAGCCAGGTAGCGCCATCGAGCCGGGCCGCGTCGACCAGATCGCTCGGGATTTCGGCGAACGCCTGCCGAAAGAGGAAGATGGCGATGCCGTTCGCCACGCCCGGCACGATCAGGGCCGCGTACGTGTCGATCCAGCCCAGGCGCTGCACCAGATCGTAGAGCGGTATGGCAATGGCCTCGAATGGGACCAGGAAGGTCACCACGGTCAGGATGAAGAGCACAGACTTGCCCGGAAAGTGCAGGCGGGCGAAGGCGAAGCCGGCCATGGCCGCCACCAGCACGCCGCCTACGACCGTGGCAAACGCCACGATGCCGGTATTGAAGACCGCCCGAGCGAACCCTTTCTCGAAGAAGATGACACGGTAGGCTTCCAGGGTCGGATTGGTGGGATAGAGCGCCTTGAATGAGAAGGGCGTCAGATAGCGGAAAATGTCGTCCTGTGGCCGCAACGAGGATGACAGAGCCCAGATCAGCGGCCCGATCACCAGCAAGGCAACGAACCAGTAGAGAAGGTGGAGGAGCACGCGCCGGAGGGCGCTTTCCGAGTCCGTCATCGCTCAGGCCTCCTTCGTCTGCAACAGCCGGAACTCGGCGGCCACCACGATCAGCACCAGGGCCAGCAGCACCATCACCATCGCCAGCGCCAGCCCCATGTCGGTGTAAACGAACCCGGTCTTGAATGCCTCGTACATCAGGACGTTGGTCGAAAGCTCCGGCCCGCCGCGCGTCAGCAGGTAGATCGGCGCGAAGAGAAGCAGATTGATGGCGGTGTCGGTGACGAGAACGAAGAGGAGGGTCCGCCTCAGGAGTGGCAAGGTGATTTCGAAGAAGCGGCGCGTGGCCGAGGCGCCATCGAGCATGGCGGCCTCGTGCAACTCGCCGGGGATGGCCTGCAGGCCGCCCAGCAGAAAGACCATCCAGAAGCTGACGCCCTTCCAACTGGCGATGGCGATGATGCTCCAGAGCGCCTGATCGGCGCTGGTCAGGAACGGCTGCCGGGGCAGGCCGGCGGCAGAGAGGAGCGCGTTGAGCAGACCCTGGTTCGGGTCGACCATCGTCTGCCAGATGATGGCGGCAATGGGAACGGAGATCCCGATCGGGATAAAGAAGATGGTGCGGTAGACCAGGATGCCGCGCGCCCGGTGATTGGCTAGCACCGCCAGCAGGAGGGCCAGCACGATCTGCAATGGGTTGATGATGAGATTGAGCTTGAGGGTGACCGCCAGCGATTGCCAGAAGACGTCGAAGTCGAGCAGATAGCGGTAGTTATCGAGCCCGACGAAGACCCGTCGCGCTCCCCCGCCGAAGGTGGTGGTGTGCAGGCTGCCCCAGGCGGCCAGCGCGATCGGGTAGAGGCGGAACACCGCCAGCCCAATCAGCGCCGGGGCCAGCAGCAGATAGGCCGTCAACCAGCTTTGCCGCCGGGCCTGCCGCAGGACGCGGGTGATGGGAGGATAGGGTGTTGGCGTGTCAGGGTGGTGGGGTATCAGGGAGTACGGTGAAGCCTCGACCCCGCGACTCCTCGGTTCCTCGACGCTCCCCATCACCCTGACGCCCCAAATCTCGTTACCGGTACCGCGCCAGAGCGCGGTCAATGCGCGGCACGGCGCTGTCGAGGGCCGGGGCTGGATCGCTCCCGTTGCGGATGTCCTCGAGCGTTGTGGCCAGGATGTCTTCGAACTCCAGATAGCCCGGCGTCCGCGGGCGCGGCACCGCCGTGTTGCGCGCCTCATAACCTCCGATGCGGTAAGCCCCCAGCGGGAACTCGGCATAGGCCTCGTCCGCGTCGAGCGCTTCCAGCAGCGCGTTGGTGGCCGGGAACTGTCCGTGGGTATCGAACCAGAGCCGCGAGCCTTCTTCCGAGAGAGTGAGGAAGCGCAGGAACGCCGCGGCTGCTTCCTTGTTGGGGGAGTAGGCCGAGATCCCGACGTGCCAGCTTCCCGTCGGGGTGGCAACCCGGCCGTCCGCGAAGTAGGGGTGCGCGGCAATGCCGAAATCGAGCCCTTCGACGCCCGCGAAACGGAGGATGTTCCACTCGCCGCCGACGAACATCGCCGCGTTGCCGGCGCTGAAGACCTCGTAGCTGTTGTCCGGGCCGACCCCCTTGGGGCTGACCCGCAGCGCGTTGTAGAGATCGCCGTAGAAGGTCGCGGCGCGCACCCAATTCTCGGAGTTGAGGTAGCCGTCGGTCATCAGGCCGTCGGGGCTGATGCTCGGCTGACTGAGCGACTCCGGCAGCGCCAGGATCTGGTAGGGCCGGCTGACCTGGTCGAAGAGCATGCCCCAGGTGTCGGGCGCGCCGTCGCCGTTCGTATCGGCGGTCAGGGCCTGCGCTGTTTCGGCCAGTTGCTCCCAGGTCCAGCGGCCATCGACCACGCTGTCGACGGTGGCCGAGTCGACCGTCGACCCATCGGCAATTCCGGGCGGCGGTTCGATGCCCGCCGCCTCGAAGAGTTGGCGGTTGAAGTAGAGGAACTGGGTCGAGTTGTTCTGCGGCGCGGCCATGAACTGGTCGTCATAATGACCCGCTTCGACAGACGCCGAAACCCAGGTCGACGCCATCTCGTCAGGCGTGAAGTACTCGTTCAGGGGATGCAGGAAGCCGCGCACCGAATAGGACGCCACCAGGGGCACATCAACGCTGATCAGGTCAACGTCGGTGCTCTGGCCCGCCATGCGGACCTCGATGATCTCGAAGAGCTGGCGGAACGGATACGTCTCCAGCTCGACCGTAATGCCCGGGTTGGCGGCCTCGAAGGCGTCGATCACCTCTTGCATCTGGTCGGCCCATTGTTCGCTCAGGGTGATGAACTTCAGCGCGACCGGCTCCTGACGGGCGGACGCCGCCCAGCCGCCCAGGGGGCGCGTGGCCGCGAATCCCGCCGCGGCGCCGCCGGCCTGGAGGAGCCGCCGCCGGCTCATGACGCCGGGGCGGATGGTGTCGACGTGTCGTTGCGCGTGGTCCTGGTGCATCGCGTTCTCCTCTCGTTCTCTCCGGCCAACTGGCCCGACGTTGCCGTAGGCACTCTCGGACTCTGAACGAAACAGGACTGATGAATAGGATTGGGCGAACGTTCGCCTAAACCCTATCGCCTCAAAACAATCGTGTCAAGAGCGCCACGATCATTTACGCTATTCGCGACCGTCGGTCCGTAGCTCCAAACGTCACGTTCAGGCGATATTCCCGATCGCCATGACATCGGTTTCGGGAGCGGAGCGTGTCGCGGTCGCTGTTGGGCGAACGTTCGTCCTCTCCGGGAGAAATTGCGCATGCGAATGCCGACCCTGAAGGATATCGCGGACCGCGCTGGCGTCAGCTACCAGACCGTCGGCAAGGTCCTCAACGGTAAAGGGGCCACCGCGCCGGAGACGCGCGAGCGCATCCTGCGTGCCGCCGACGAGCTTGGTTATGTCCCCAACTACCTGGCTCGCGGACTGATCGGGCAGAACACACTGACCATCGGTCTGTTGGCCAGCGCCGCGGGCGACACGGTGCAGATGCAGGGGATCGCCAGCGTCGAGCGCGAAGCGCGCCGGCAAGGTCATTCTGTCCTCGTCGGCAGTGTTGCCAGCGATGGCGCGGACGGCGAAGAGTCGCTGCGCGCCTTGTTGGAGCGACGCGTCGATGGCGTTTTCATCTCGGCGCCGCAGCTCGTGGAGGATCGCCAATTCGGCGCGATCCTGCAGACGCTCGCCGGCCGTACCGCGGTCGTCAGCGTTCACCCCATTGCCGGGGCGGACGTTTCCATTGTGACCGCTGACTTCGGACACGCGGCTGTGCTGGCCGTTCGCCATCTGCTGGCTCTCGGCCACCGGCGCATTGGCACGGTAACCGGGCCAGCCGGCCGTTATTTCACGCGCCTGCGGCTCGATGCGTACGAGGAGACGCTGCGTGACGCGGGCGTTGCCCTCGACCCCGCGCTCATCGAGCCGGGAGACTGGGAGATCGAGGGTGGCTATCAGGCGACCCATCTGCTGCTCGACCGGGCGCCAGACATCACCGCCATCTACGCGCAGAACGACCTGATGGCGGTCGGGGTGCTGAGCGCCCTGCACGATCGGGGCTGCCGCGTGCCGGAGGGCTGTGCCGTCGCCGGCTGTGACGATCAGCCGATTGCAGCTCGCACCATCCCCCCGCTGACAACGGTGCGCGTGCCGCTGGATGCCTTGAACGAGCGCGCCGCCACCCTGCTGCTCGATCTCATTCGCGAGCCTGCCATCACCCCGCAACACATCGTCCTGCCGGTCTCCCTCGTCTACCGCGCGTCGTCGGGGCGGAGGGTGATGGATGACGGGTCTGGCGGCCAGGGATCGGGATTCCAGGCGCGGCCACGCTACCCGTTGGGGTAGGACGGGAAACTATCCTCCGGCGTGATGTCCGAGATCACTCTCCACTCTATGCTGGATAGGGAAAAGGAATCCCATACGCGGTCACACGATTCGGAGCCGCACCATGACGCACGATCGCGCCCCCGTTCATCCAGCGCTTCGCTCGGATCTCAACACCTGCCCATGGAGGCGCCGGCGAAGGATCGGGAGTCTCGTCCGGGATCGCGGAGCGACGGGCGATGCGCGACCCGCCGGGGAGCAGCTCGCGGCCTGGCAATCAGGCAGTGCTCCGAAAGCGGACTCCGAGGCTCTCCTTCTCGCCAAGACACTCAATCCGGCCGCGGCATCGTATTGACATCCATCTATATAACTGCCACAATGCGGGCATGAGCGTGCGAGCACGGCTGAACGGTTGTTGCGACATTCCCGCGAAAGCCTCTCCCCTGCCGGAGGAGGAGCGGGAGCGGACGGTGGCGGCATTTCGTGCGCTTGGTGATCCGACGCGGCTGGAGATTTTTCGCCTGCTGGCCGCGCAGGATGGTCCGGTCTGCGTCTGCGACGTGGTCGACCGCTTCGAGGTCTCGCAGCCGACCATCTCTCACCATCTGCGCATCCTGCGCGAGGCGGGGTTGGTGACCGTCTCGCGGCGTGGCGTCTGGGCCTGGTATGCGGTCGACCCTCGCGGAATGGACTGGATGCGCGAGGCCGTTGGCGGCCTGGCAGAGCAAGGGACGCCATTACTACAGCGGCAGGAGCGTCTCGCCGCAGCTGGCTTGCGGCTTTTTTGTTGCCCTGTCATATAGACAGGCATCGATATATGGCGCCGGGAGAACCCGGCAGCCGGAGGGCAACGCGATGAGTGCAGGAGCACAAGCCGACGAGAGGATCCGCGCAACGGTGCGCGGCAAATATGGCGATATCGCCCGTGACGTTCTTTCCGGGGAAGGGAGCGATCATGCCGCTGATCCCATCTCTGGCAGCCTCTACGCGGCGGCGGAGGCGGCAATCATCCCGCTGGAGGCGCTGCAGGCGTCGCTCGGCTGTGGGAATCCGACCGCTTTGGCCGAGTTGAAGCCGGGTGAGACGGTGCTCGACCTCGGCTCCGGTGGCGGCATCGACGTCCTTCTCTCGGCGCGGCGGGTCGGCCCCGAGGGTTTCGCCTACGGGCTGGACATGACCGATGAGATGCTGGCCCTGGCAGAGCAGAACCGGCAAAAGGCGGGCGCCGAGAACGTGACGTTCCTCAAAGGGGAGATCGAGAACATTCCGCTCCCCGATGAGTCGGTCGACGTGATCATCTCCAACTGCGTTATCAACCTTTCCGCCGACAAGGGTCAGGTGCTGCGCGAGGCATACCGAGTGCTGCGCCCGGGTGGCCGCTTCGCCGTCTCCGACGTCGTCTCGCAAGGGGAGCTGCCGGATGACCTGCGCGCGGACATGGAAGCCTGGGTTGGCTGCGTTGCCGGCGCGCTGGAGGAGCAGGAGTACCGCCGATTGCTGATGGAATCGGGCTTTGGCGAGGTCGATGTGGAGGTCACGCGAGTCTACGACCCTTTGGAATTGGCCGAGAGCGTCGGCGGCAGCTGTTGCGGCAGCGCCAGCGCCTGCTGCGGCGACGCCGACGCCATCCAGTGGGACGCCAGCGCTTACGCCCGCTTCGCCGCCTCGGGTGGGCGGCTAGTGAGCGCCTTCGTGCGGGCTACCAAGTCCGCGTAAGAACGACAGCGCGCAAAGCGAAGCGCCGGCGAATCAGACTTGCATCCAATCCATCGGCGCTTGCTTTGCCGTTCGCCGCCGGGCGTTGCCGCCCTTCCGCGTTCGGCGCGCCATGAACGTACACCCTGTGTGCCGAAATGTCAATATCCAATGGGTTGAGCGGCCGAGGGATCGAGACTCCGCGCTGCATCGGAAGTCAGACGATCGATCCCTTTCACCCCATCCCCCTACGACCCTCTCACCCTCGCGCCATCACCCATCACCCTCGTTCGATTCAATGTAGGTCTTCCATGGCCCCTTCCAGCCCCCCTCCAACCGGATATCTCGCTCGAGCGATTGCGCCCCGTTGCCATCTCGATAGGCGACCAGGTAGTGCAGATGCAATGGATCGTGCGCGCCAAAATCGGCGGGCGTCACTTGCGCGAAGAGCGTCAGTTCTTTGTGGGCGGAGAGGGTGCGGTGCAACTCCGAGCTGCGCCGTGTCCCGTTGGGGAACACCGCGTGCAACTGCATGTCGTGCGCGGTCGCGGGGCCCTCGTTGACGAGGAAGATGCCGATCAGGCCTGAGCCCGATCCCTGGTTCGTCGGCAGGTCGCGCCCGGGGCCACTGCCGGGTCTGGCCACGATGTGAGCCGTGCCGTCGGTGACTTGCGGCGCTGGTTGCCGCGTTGGCCGTACCGGCGCGACTTCCGGTCCTGGTGGATTCACGGCTGGTTTACCGCTGAGAGGGCCATTGGCGGCGCGTAGAATGTCGCCGCCGCGACTCGTCGATTTCGTTGCTTCCTTGAGGGCGCGCTCCGCGATCGATCTTGCCTCGCGGGCCTGCTGCCAGCCGAGGCCGCCGAGGACGGCTCCCGCCAGGCCCAGAAGCGCGGCGGCCAGGGTGAAAACGTCCATGACTCTCTCCCGTCCGGATCGCTGGATTGTGCAACGCGG
>CAYSXO010000215.1:0-8267 GCA_964434995.1 uncultured Sphaerobacteraceae bacterium | reverse complement strand
GCTCTCGTAGCCAGGTTGCGCGAAAAGGCGAAGCCCTGCCTCACGCAACGATTCGCGGGTCAGCTCGCCAAGTTTGCGGTGGCGGTTCCAGACATTTTCCAGCCCCTCGTCCGCGATCATGAGCAATGCGGCGTGAAAGGCGTAGATCAGCGACAAGGGCGGCGTCGTCGGAGTCATGTCCTGCTTTGCCATTGCCCGCGCCTCGGTCATGTCCCAGAAGAAGCGCGGATACCGCGACGTCGCCTGAGCGTCCCACGCGCGAGGGCCGGCCGCGACGATCAGGAGCCCAGGCGGGCACATCCAGGCTTTCTGGGATCCCGACATGACGAAATCGATGCCCCAGGCATCGACGTCGAGAGGCAACGCGCCGACCCCGCTGACCGCGTCGAGCAGCACTAGCGCGCCGTGGTCACGCACGACGGCGGCGAGCTCTTGGATCGGGTTCGTGACCGCGGTGGACGTCTCGTTGTGAACGAGCGAAACGGCCTTGACCTCGGGATGATTATTCAAAGCCCGGCGCAGCATGCTGGGCTGCACGGCGTCCCCCCAGGGGACGTCGAGCCGCCGCACGTCGAGCCCAAGCTTCGTCGCGGCTCGCGAAAATCGTTCACCAAAGTCGCCGTTGACAACCGTCAGGACGGGATCTCCCGGCGAAAGGAGATTCACGATGGCAACTTCCCAGCCGGCAGATCCGGACGCCGGCCAGATGAGGACATCTCCGTCCGTTCGATGCGCATCACGCGCCAGCGCCAGCGTTTCGCGCAAGAGCTCGCGAAATGCTGGCCCTCGATGGGGAATCATCTCGCGGCCGAGTGCGGCGACAACTTGGGGCGGTAGGGGTGTCGGCCCTGGCAGGCGAAAGTTCACGGCCATAGTCAGACGCTCCAATGATCGCCCGTTTTTCGGTATTCGCCGAATCACGGGCGACCGTGGGAATCAAAATTGGCATGCTAGAATCGGCGCATCGTTTGGGCAAACCATCATGAAGCAGGAGGTCGAGAGACAGGCTGCCTGAGGGAGCGACACGGCTCGTCGCTCGCTGTCTCATTCAGACATGGAAGTCACACTGTCGCCTCGCGCTCGCGCTACGGTGGTGTGGATCGGCATAGCCCTTGCGCTCGTGGTGCTGGTCCTTGCCTGGCATGCGCTCGCGCCCTTCATCTGGGCCGTCATCACCGCGTACCTCTTTCATCCAATCATCGCCTTTCTGCAACGCAAGACCCGGTTGCCGAAACAACTCGTCGCCCTGGCCTTTTACGTGTTGCTCGGGTACGTGGTCGTCTCGCTGGTGATGACCGTTGTTCCGCTCCTCGTTACACAACTTGAGCAGGTACAGCGCCAATTGATCCCCGACGTTCTGGGCGACGTCAATGTCTGGGTGGAACAACGAAAGGTGCACGACGCGCGCTTCGCGGCCATCGACATGCAGGCCGTCGAGGCCCGGATCAATCTCTTCTGGCGTCAGATTGCCGAACTGGCCGGCTCCGAGGCGGTGCCGCTCCTCTTCTCCACCTTCACCTTCGCCATCGAGATTTTCATCTACCTCTTCTCGTCGTTCTATCTCGTGGTGTATGGACCAGGCTTCATGCAGTCGCTGCGCGACGCGATCAATCAGAAGTATCACCGCGAATATGACCGGTTGATGTCGGATGTCAACCGTACGCTTGGCGCATATCTTCGCGGTCAAGCGATCCTGGTCGTCATCATGTCGTCAGCGTCGTACGTGGCTCTGCGCTTCCTTGATGTCGACTACGCGCTCTCCGTCGCCATTGCCACCGGTTTTCTTGAGCTCATCCCGCTCATCGGCCCATGGACGGCAGGCGGCATCGCCGTCACCATTGCCCTGTTCCAGCCTACTGCTCCATTCGATTGGTCCAACACCTCGCTCGCGGCGGTCGTTGGATTGATCTACTTCGCCCTGCGGCAACTCGAGGACGCATTTGTCATCCCTCTCGTTATCGGACGCTTCGTCCACCTCAATCCCTTCACCGTGATCTTCGTCCTGGTCACGGGCACGGCGTTGGCCGGTCCTCTGGGCCTGATTCTCTCGGTCCCGATCGCGGCCGTTACGAAGATCGTCGGTCAGTTCTTCTACCAGAAGATCACCGCGCGGTCGATTCGCCATGTTGAGATCATTCGCTCCGCGCGTGATCTCTCGGGCGTGACTTCGCGGTTCACTGAGCGGCTCAATTCCACCGTTGTCCTCATGATCGAGCCAGGCGCGTTGACCTGGAATGACCTCGAGTATGTCGAACACGTCGCCACAGAAGCCGAGAAACACTACATCGACCTCTCAGCGGTCACTCCGGACGGAATCGCTGGGTCGTTGACCATTGCCGCTGGCATCCCCACCGCGGCATTGCCTCTCAGCGTCGAACCGGCAACCGCGCCAGCAGGGATGACCACCTGAACCACGGTCAGGGTTCGACGTTCTCCAGGTGGCGGGGATCGTCGAAGAGAATCAGATCCGGTTCGATCCGTTCGTCGGACACCGAAATCAACCCTATCCCAAAGTGAGGGTTCCAGCGCCGTTCCGTATGCGAGCCTGGGTTGAACAATATCGTCTCCCCTTCAACGTCAATCAATGGCTGGTGGCTATGTCCAAATACGATCAGATCGATGCCATCAGCTGCCGCCGCGCGGGCGGCCCGAATAGCAGTTCGCCCGTGGTGGCCGTGCATCAGGAGAATCGTTCGCGCTCCTGCCTCGATCCAGACCCGGTCCGGCAGCGCATCAATCAGTTCGACCGGGTCGGCATTGCCGCGCACGCTCTCGACAGGCGCAACGTCCTCCAGCTCTCTGAGCACCGACGGGTGACCGGCGTCCCCAGCATGGAGAATGAGATCGACCCCAGCGCGCTGGAAAAAGGCAACTACCGGGTCGGTTGCCCACCGCTTGCCGGAGCTCGACGCATGGCTATCTCCCAGGACGCCGATGAGAGCCGGGGTCGATAGGGTACGGCGCTTGTCGGAATAGTCGATTTTGCGCTTTGCCACGCGCTTTCTCACCGCCAACCCTCTCCCCCGGACGTACGATCGCGACGCGCCAGATGCCCGGATCAATCGACGTTGGACGTGCTATCGTACCTGGTGGCCAGCCGCATCTCATGCAACGCCGGCGTGGTCTTCGCGCCAGTCACCACGTTGCGAACTGGATTGTTGATGGCAACCCTTGAAGGTGTCCATTGTCCCATAGCCCGCACGGCGATCCTCATTGGCGATCGCTGGACACCCCTGATCGTCCGGGACCTTGAACCCGGCTCTCGTCGCTTTGGCGAGCTCCAGCGGTCCCTCTCCGGCATCAGCCCCAAAACCCTTTCCGATCGGCTGCGCCGCCTCGAAGAAGCCGGGGTCGTCAGTCGAACCTGCTTCGCCGAAGTTCCCCCACGGGTCGAATATCGCCTGACCCTCAAGGGCCACGCCCTCTTGCCCATTCTGGAAAGCATGCGCGACTTTGGTGAAACCTGGCTGCATGAGCCAGTCCAGCGACGGCAACAGGCCGTCATGGATTCGACCGTGGCCAGAAAATAGCCGTCTATACTCTCGTTCAATGTCATCCGCGCATCGAGCCGCACATTCTGGAGGAATCGTGGTAGTTGAGAAACTGGCGAGGGAGCCACGTGTTGCCGGTCGAGCGCCAAGCACAATGGTGACGAAGGCAAAGGTCTTTTCCGGCATTCAGCCCTCGGGGAACTTTCACCTCGGCAACTATCTCGGCGCGATTCGCAACTGGGTGGCGCAACAGGCGGACTACGACAACGTTTTCTGTATCGTCGATCTGCATGCGTTGTCCCTGACAACCACTCGTGAATCACTGCGTGCGAACACGATCGATCTGGCAAATGTCCTGCTGGCCTCTGGGCTTGACCCTTCCCAATCGATCATCTTTGTCCAGTCAGACGTTCGCGAACATACGGAGCTCTGCTGGCTCCTGAGCTCCGTCACCCAGTACGGCGAGCTTCGCCGCATGACCCAATTCAAGGACAAGTCGAGCGGCAAGGACGAGCAGGTCAGCGCGGCGCTCTTCTTCTACCCGATCCTGCAGGCGGCCGACATCCTTCTCTACGACACCAACCTGGTACCGGTCGGCGAAGACCAGAAACAACACATCGAGCTGACCCGTGACATCGCGGCCCGCTTCAACGCGCGCTATGGCGATACGCTGGTCCTGCCCGAGCCTGACATCAAGGCGACCGGGGCTCGCGTTATGTCGCTTGAGGATCCGTCAAAGAAGATGAGCAAGAGCGACGCGAGTCCCAATGCCGCGATCGCGTTGACCGATTCGCCAGATACCATCCGGCGGAAGATCCGGCGTGCCGTGACCGATTCCGGATCTGACGTCGTTGCTTCGCCGGACAAACCCGCGCTAACCAATCTCCTGACGATCTGCAGCCTGCTCAGCGGCGAATCGATTCCGACGATCGAAGAGCGCTATCAAGGGAAGGGATACGGGGCATTCAAGGGCGACCTGGCCGATGTCGTGGTGGATTCCCTGGAGCCAATTCAGGCACGACTGGCCGAGTTGAATGCCGATCCCTCAATCGCCCGAGCAATTCTGTCGGATGGCGCGGCTCGCGCCCGCGACCGCGCGGAAGCAAAAATGTCACAGGTGCGTGAGCGCATGGGCATCGGAATCCACTAGCGATCCCCGAGATTCACTTCGGAGAATGCAGCGAAGTGAGCGCCGAGGCAGTAACTGCCTCGGCGCTCGCGTCTCCTTCAGGAGGCGCCGCCCGCGATGTGGGCGGCCGGTCTGCCTTCGTTCTCTCAGTGCGTTGAGAGAAGGGCCGGGGCGAGGGCAAGCGCCACCAGATGCGGCACTTGTCCAATTCGTGCGTCAGTCGCCGGCAAGCGCGGGAATCCGGCAGCCAACATCCGTGTATTCGATGTCATCGAGCGTCGTCGGCGCTCCCGGTCCACACATCGGGCACTCGGGGTCTCGGCTCAAGCGAAGTTCGCGGAACTCCATCTCCAGTGCATCGTACGTCAGTAGCCGGCCAACCAGCGGCTCGCCAATGCCCAGAATCAGTTTGGCTACCTCGGTCGCCTGAATCATGCCGACAGTTCCCGGCAACAGCCCCAGAACGCCTGCTTCCGCGCAGCTCGGCGCAAGCTCCGGCGGCGGCGGAGTTGGGAAGAGACAGCGATAGCACGGACCTTCGTGCGGAATGAACGTCGTTGCCTGGCCCTCGAACCGGAAGATACTGCCGTGTGCATTTGGCTTGTTCAGCAGCACGCAGGCGTCGTTGATGAGGTAGCGGGTAGCAAAGTTGTCCGTCCCATCGAGAATGACATCGTACTGGGAGAAAATGTCCAACACGTTGCTTTGATCGAGCCGTACCTCGTGCTTGATGACATTGACATCCGGGTTCAATGCCTGAATCCCGATGCGTGCGGATTCGACTTTGGGCATGCCGAGCCGATCTGTTGAATGGATGACCTGGCGTTGCAGATTCGAGTCATCGACGATATCGGCATCAACGACGCCGAGCGTGCCGACGCCGGCCGCGGCCAGGTAGAGCGCCGCTGGCGAACCGAGCCCACCAGCGCCAATGAGCAGCACTTTGGAATCAAGGAGCTTACGCTGCCCCTCCTCGCCAACCTCCGGGATCAGCAGATGTCGCGAATAGCGGCGGCGCTGATCCGGACTGAACGATTGCGGTACGCGCCACGGCAGCCCCGCGCCCTTCCACCCGTTGAACCCACCCGACATCGACATGGCGTTCGCGTAGCCGAGCTGTGCGAGCGATTCAGCCCCGAAGAGCGACCTCACCCCTCCCGCGCAGAAGACAACGATCGGCGTCTCCGGGTCCTTGACCGCTTCTTCGATTCGCATCTCGAGGAAGCCGCGCGGGATGTGGATCGCCCCTGGGATGGCGCCCTGATCGAATTCATCCTGCTCGCGAACATCGATCAGGACCGCGCCCTGCTCGCGCAGGCGCAACGACTCACGCGGATCGACCTCGCGGACAACCGCTCGCTTTTGCTCCAGGAGTTCTTGATACGTAGGCATGTCCTGCTCCCGATGGTGAGAATCTTGAGTTCTTTGTCAAGTTTAGATCGAACTGTCGCCGCGCGCCACTGAGATCGCGCGGCGTTCATGCTACGTTGCCGCGTCAACCCTGGCAGAATCGGTGTGGAAGGAGCGCCCATGACGCGAAACGATCGAGACTCCGCGACCGACCCACTTGCCGCAGTTCGCGCCGACCACGGATGCTTCGGTTGCGGTGACCGCAATCCGTTTGGCCTGCACTTGAAGTTCACGACGACTCCCGACGGCGTCCGCGCCCGGATTGTTCCTCTGGTCGAGCATCAGGGGTTCGAGAACGTGATCCATGGCGGCATCATCTCGACCGTTCTCGACGAGGCGATGGCCTGGGCCACCGCCGCTGCCGGCGCCTGGGCCGTGACGGGCGAAATGTGTATCCGCTTTCGCGCGCCATTGCGCGTCGGGCAAGCCACAACTGTCAGCGCGTCGATCGAAAGTCAACGAGCCAGGCTCATCAGCGCGACGGCCACGCTGGCACGAGACGCCGATGGCGCCACGATCGCCACCGCGTCCGCTTCCTTTCTCCGCGTCGACCGTGTCACCGCGGACGCATGGCGACAGCGCTATCTCGTTCCTGACGCGGGGGCGGATGCCTGGTAGATGTCGCATGGCCCACCCATTGATGGAAAGGGATGGTGCACAATGCAAAGGCGAAACACTACGGTCGTCGCCAGATAGCGGATTGAGGAAGCCAGTGGACAACAGTACCCGAATCGAGCTGCTCGAACGCGCTCGCGAAGCAGCGCGGGCCGCATATGTCCCGTACTCCGAGTTTCCTGTCGGCGCGGCAGTGCTCATGACCGACGGCGCGGTCTTCTCCGGCTGCAATATCGAGAACGCCAGTTATCCACTCGCGCTTTGTGCCGAGCGGTCCGCCATCGCTTCGGCGGTCAGCGCGGGACATCGTGAGATCCGCGCCGTCGCGGTCTCAGCGCCCCGCGTGATGGGTACTACGCCGTGCGGCGGCTGCCGCCAGGTTTTGAACGAGTTCCGCCCGGTCGACGGCGAGATGATCGTCATCCTCGACGACGGCGCGGCCGGGTCGGAAGTCTCACTGGACGATCTGCTGCCACGCGCCTTCGGGCCACGAAACCTCGAAGATGCCGCCAGCGCCGCGTCGAGCCCCCGCGATGCCGGGTAAGTACTACGCCTACTACACCGCCGTGGCAGATCGCATCGTTCCCTACCTGCAAGGCCGGCGCGGCGCGGTCGAACAGCGGTTTCGCGGCAGCGGCGATCTCGTCTACCGGCGGCACACGGGCAAGAAGGGTGCAGATACCTGGATTCGCATTGAGTCTCCGGAGGAACTCCTCGAGTGGGTACGCAGGTATGCCGAAGGTTTCCATGCCCATATCCGGTCCGAGGATCGAGGCGCGTGGTTCGTCATCGACATTGATTCGCGCGAGCTTCCCGTGGCGATGGCGCAACTCGCCGCTGGCCACGCTGCAGACGTCCTTGCCGAACGTGGCCTGGACCCGCTCGTGAAATTCTCCGGGGCGGACGGCTTCCACATTATGTGGGATGTTCCCGAACTCGACGACATCGAGGACGATAAGCTCTGGGAAATGGAACGAGAGGTGGTTCGCGCGGTCGCCTGCGAAGTCGAACGCAGGCTCGCCAGCGATCCCGCCGCGGATCCTATTCGGGCAGCAGTTGGCCCCGGCCGCCCGGCAATTACCACGGCGTCAGCAGATCGCGAGAATCCGAACGCGCTCCTCTTCGATCAGTTCATCCTGAAGGACAACGCGAATTTCCGCCTGCCTATGACCGTACATCCCCGAAGCGGACTCGTCGCCGTGCCGATACCCAGGCACGATCTGGAGACCTTCGTACTCGATGTTGCGACCCCAGAGCGCGTCGCCTCGGGATGGCCTGACGTGCCCCTTCCGCGCTACACCCTCGATGATGTCCGGGCCGCGCTGGCCGAGTTCCACGAAGACGGCTGCTGACGAGGCTCCTGAGCGCAATTCTCCGATTCAGACGAATCGCGGGTGATGAGCCTCCGCATGGCCTTCATGCCCCTCAACCACATCCCCCGCTCCTAGCGCACGGGGAAACGGGAGAGGGGGCAAGGGCGAACGCGGCGGTGTCAAGGGTTCACCCAGAATCCGTATCAGGCCGCAACCGAGGGCTCGTCACGCACGACGGTAACGTCCTGCAGCCGCAGCACCACTTCACGATGTTCCTTATCCAGCAAAGTCAGCCGGCCAATACCCCCT
>CAYSXO010000214.1:0-8272 GCA_964434995.1 uncultured Sphaerobacteraceae bacterium | reverse complement strand
GAGATGGTTCTCGACTGCACCGTGCCGCCGTCGGTGCCCGCGCCGGGCATCCGCTCCTATCGTGTCTCGCTGATGATGCTCTACCTCCTGGCGATCCATCTGGCTGAGGTCAATGGCCGCATCACGCAGGATCAGGCCAACGACATGCGCCAGCAGCTCAAGGGAACCGCGGACGCCATCGAGGCGACGATTGGCGCGGTCCAGGAGCGCACGCGCGAGCTGGCCAACGCGGTGGCCGATCAGAAGAACTTCGTCTTCGTCGGCGACGGCCCGAACTACGCGACCGCGCTCTTCTCGGCGGCCAAGGTCATCGAGGGCGCTGGACGCCACGCGATGGGCCAGGACACCGAGGAATGGGCGCATCTGCAATATTTCGTCAACGTCGATCCGGCGACGCCGACCTTCCTCATTTCCCCGAACGAGCGCGGCCACAGTCGATCCGAGGAATTGGTCGACGTCATGAACCGCATTGGCCGCACCCTCGTCGCCGTCGTTCCGGAAGGCGAAACGTCGATCGCCAGCCGGTCCGAGTGGGTTCTCCCGGTCGTCGGCACGATCCCGGAGATGTTCACGCCGATGGTCTACCCGGTCGCCGCCGAACTCTTCTCTGGCTACCTATCGATTGCGACCGGCGAGCCGCCCTTCCGCGGCTTTTCCGACCTCTACGTGCCAGGTGGCACCACCATTCGCAACAGCGCGGTCGCCGGGTGAAGGGTGTTGGGGTGTTGGGGTGTGAGGGAGAAGGATGAAGCCGAAAGCTGACAGCAAAGACGCATCACCCCAACACCTTGACACCCTGACACCCTGACACCCCCGTCATGCCTGACTTCGTAACGTTCTCCGGCTTGATCGTGGACGATATCGTGCTACCTGATGGCCGCACGTACTTCAACACGCTCGGCGGCTCAGGCACCCACGCGCTGGTCGGAATGCGGGTCTGGTCGGAGCGGCTTGGCTATTTCGCCGCCGTCGGGCCGGACTTCGACTCCGGTCACCGCGAGCAACTGGAGGCGATGGGCATCGATCTGCGCGGATTGCTCGTGCGCCCCGGCATGCGGACGCCGCGAGCCTGGCAACTCTTCGAGGAGGACGAGCGCCGCGTCGAGGTCTTTCGAACCAGTCTTGACGAGTTCTACCGTAACGACCCTACACTCGACGAGTTGCCAAGCAGCTACGCTCGCGCACGCGGCTTTCACCTCAATCGCGGCACTCCAACGGCCACGCTCGACCTGGCCACCCGCCTGCGAGCCGCAAACCCGGATGTCTGCCTGGCCTGGGAGCCGACGCCCCTCAATGTTTCCGCGCCGGTGGAGATGTTCCGGGCCATCCTTCCGCTGGTTGATGTCGTCTCGCCCGATCGCGGCGAGGCGCGGGAGATGACCGGGCAGGATAACCCTGAGACGGCGATTGAGGCCCTTCTTGAATGGGGCGCGCGCATCGTGGCGTTGCGGATGGGGGCCATGGGCTCGCGCGTGGCCACCGAACGCGGCGACAGGTACCTTGTGCCGGCAGCGCCGGCCACGGTCGTCGATACGACCGGCGCGGGCGACGCCTACTGTGGCGGATTCCTGGTGGCTCTCGGCCAAGGCGACGACCCCGCGACGGCAGCGGCGCGCGCGTCAGTCAGCGCCAGCTTCGCCATTGAACAATTTGGCGTTCCCTCCTTCGGGGACGATGCCGCACGCAAGGCGGAGGAACGGTTCAGGTGGGTGCGCGAACGGATTGCGGCATCGTCCGTCAGGTCGTAGCGCCACGAGGATGGCAGCCGCATGCGGCTCACGCAGTACACGCGAATCGCATGCGGCCGATGAGGAGTCGTCTGGATGGCCATGGAGAGTGTCCCTATCGCGGCACGCCTGATTTGGCGGCGATTGGGGATGCTGGTCCTCGCCAATATCCTCTGGTTGCTCATGAGTCTGCCGCTCGTCACCTGGCCGGCCTCGACCGTCGGGCTCTACACCCTGGTCCGGCGATTGGTGCACGAGGAGCTGGACGACGCGACCCAGCAGACGACGTTGGCCGACTACTGGGATGGTTTCACGACCCACTGGGCTCGCGGCAGCCTCTTTACGCTGCTCGATCTTGCCGCCGCGCTGGCAATCGTCGTGGCGCTCTTCTTTTACGGTGGCGGCCCATCCGAACCGCTTCGCTGGCTGATTGGGCCAATCGCCTTGATCGGGATCCTGTGGCTGGGCGCGCAGATGTACGCCTATCCACTATTACTCCATCGGGCCTCGACGCACCCGATTTCGGTGTTGCGCGAGGCACTCCTGATGGCTGTCGGCTATCCGCTGCCGACACTCTCGCTGCTGGTCACGTCGCTCGCCCTGCTCGTCGCGGCCATTGCGCTGGCCGGACCGGTATTGCTCATCTTCTTTTCGGCGATGGCCGTGCTGCAGACGGTCGCGCTCCGGCAACTGCTCGTTGCGCGCGGCGAAATCGAGGATAAGTCGTCATGAGGCCAAGCGACGCGCAACCCGGATCGGTCGCGGTTGTCTGCGGGAGCAGCACGGTCGTCGGGCACGCGCTGGTGACGCGGCTGCGCCAGTCGGGGTGGGATGTTCTCGCCGCGGATCCTCCCGGCACTGCCCCGCATCCCGTGGCCTGGCGCTCGTTTCAGGGCGAGGTCTGGCAGCACGGCTTCTGGCACGATCTCGCCGCCCAGGTGTCGGCGAGCGGACGGCGCGCGGCGCTCTTTGTCCACGCCCTGAGCGGGTTCGCCGCGCCAGCGGCTCCTGTTGCTGACAGCATCGAGTCGCCCTGGCAGATAGCGCAAAGCGCCGAGCTGGGCATCAGCAGCCTGGCGCCGCTCCTCCGAGCATCAAAGGGGTCCGTCGTCTTCGTCGCCTCGGCACTCGCCGGCTGGGATACGCGAGCCGACCATGCGGCATACAGCGCCAGCCAGGCGGCGCTGCCGGCGCTCGTCAGGTCTCTGGCCCTCGCGGGAGGCCCGGAAAAAGTCCGCGCCAACGCCGTCTGCATTGGCCTGGTCGCCGACCCCGGCCTGCCCGACGGCGGCGTATCGCTGGCAGAACGCGCGCGAATCCCGCTCGGCGCACCGGCAGAGCCGGATGACATCGTCGATGCCATCCTCTTCCTCGCCTCGGACGATGCGCGTCACGTCAGCGGCAGCACGCTGCTGGTCGATGGCGGTCAATCGCTGCAAAGCTGGAGCAACGCGCCGCGGGCAACGGGATATCGCCCGTCACGCCCAACCCGACCTGCTGAATTCGATGCGGACCGTCGCTTTGCGGGCAAGACGGTACTGATAACGGGGGCGGGCGGTGGTCTGGGCAGTGCGGCCGCGCGCCGGTTTGCTACCGAGGGAGCCAGCCTCGCCCTCCTCGACCGCGACCTCGACGCCGTCGAGATGCTTGCAGACGCTCTCCCGGCAAGCCAGAGGACAGCCGCCGCGCTCGCCCTTCACGTCGATGTCGCGGACGAATCATCAATGTCCGCGGCCTTTGCGAGGGCCGAGGAGCACTTCGGATCGGTCGACGTCATCTTCAACAACGCGGGCATCGGCAGCGGGAGCTCCTCCATCGCCGACATGACGCCCGCTCAGTGGGACGAGGTGATCGCGATCAATCTGCGCGGCGTCTATCTCGGGTGCCACCTCGGCGTCCCCGCGTTGATCCGGGCAGGCGGCGGCGCTATTGTCAACATGGGATCCTCAACCGGCCGGCACGACACCATCACCGGCGGCGCGGCCTACATGGCCAGCAAGGCCGCCGTCGAGGCCATGACGAAGTCGCTGGCGCTGCAGACCGCGCCGTTTGGCATACGCGCCAACACGATCTGTCCCGGCATCATCCAGACACAGTTGAGCTTTCGCCAGCAGGATCGTGACGAGGTAGAGCAATTCTTCGGCGAGTTCGCCGCCCGCATCCCACTCGGGCGAGTTGGGCAGCCCGAAGACATCGCCGGGGTGGTCGCCTTTCTCGCGTCCGATCAGGCCAGGCACATCACGGGCGCATCCTTGCTCATTGACGGCGGGCAGACGCGGCGGCGCTGGATCAGCGCGCCGGATCTCATGACGACCGAATCGTTCTGACGGGAGTGGAAGGGAAGTAGGCCACCATGACCTCCGTGATGACGGTTCTCGGTCCCATTTCCCCGGAGGAGATGGGCGTGACGCTGATGCACGAGCATCTGCTGCTGGACGCCACGCCCTGGTTTCGGCCGCCAGAGGCTGGCTCGCTGCGCCCAGTCTCAATGCAGCCGGTTTCGATCGAGATTCTCGGCCTGCTGCACAACGACCCCTTCATGTCGCTCGACAATTGCCAACTCCTCGATGAGGCCGTCGCGATCGAGGAGATTCGCCGCTTCCGGCTCGCGGGTGGCGAGACGGTCGTCGATCCCACCTGTCGCGGCATCGGCCGGGACCCGCGCGCCCTGCAGCGGATTTCCAGGGCGACAGGCCTCCATGTGATCATGGGCTGCGGCTACTACCTGCAGCCAGCGCATCCGGCCCATGTGCGCGAGATGAGCGTGGAAGCCATCGCCGCGGAGATCGAGCGTGATGTCCTGGAGGGGCTCGATGGCGTGCGCGCCGGGATCATTGGCGAAATCGGCATCTCAAAGGACTTCACGCCGGAGGAAGAGAAAGTCCTGCGCGGCGCCGCGAGGGCACAGAAAGCCACGAACGTGCCCCTGGAGGTCCACCTCCCCGGATGGGAGCGCCACGGGGGCCGGGTCCTCGATATGGTTGCCGAGGAAGACGCCGACGTCCGCCGCACCATCCTCTGCCACATGAACCCGAGCGGCGACGATTTCGACTATCAGGCCGAGCTTGCCAACCGGGGCGCCTGGCTCGAATACGATATGGTCGGCATGGACTATTTCTACGCCGATCAGCAGGCGCAGTCGCCCTCCGATGAGGAAAATGCCCGCGCCTTGCGTCGTCTGCGCGATGCCGGCTTCCTGGACCGGGTGCTCATTTCGCAGGATGTCTTCATCAAAATCCAGTTGGTGCGCTACGGCGGCACGGGCTACGCGCATATCCTCGACTACTTCGTGCCCCGGCTGCGCCGCCACGGCTTCACGGACAAAGACATCGAAACCCTGCTCGTCACGAATCCCCGGCGCGTCTTCAGTGAAGGGACGACGTCATGACACGCCGCGAGGAACTTCTCGCACAGATCGAGGCCGCCGCCATCGAGCGGCACGAGGAAACCGTCGCGCTCCTGCAGGATCTCGTCCGGGTCGAAAGCGTTAACCCCTTCTTCAGCAACTACACCGTGCCCTCCCGCGAAGGCGAGGTACAGGACATTCTGGGAACGCGACTGGAACGGCTGGGCGGAACGCTCGACCGCTGGGAGCCGAGCGCGGCTGAGCTGGCCCGCCACGAGGGCGGCCCTGGCTACTACCCTGGCCGCGACTTCACGGGCCGCCCCAATCTGGTGGCAACGCTCCCTGGCTCCGGCAGCGGCCCGTCGCTGATGCTCCTCGGTCACGCCGATGTCGTCAGCCCGGGCAATGGCTGGACGCACGCGCCGTTTGGCGGGGAGCGCAAGGATGGCGCGGTCTATGGCCGTGGAACGGCGGACATGAAGGCGGGCATGGCCTCGGCGGTCTCCGCGCTCGAAATCCTGCACGCGCTGAGCATTCGCCTCCGGGGAGACGTCGTCGTCGCGTCCGTTGTCGACGAAGAGGCCGGCGGCATGGGCACCCTCGCGGTCGTCGACCGGGGCTACCGCGCGGACGGCGCCATCATTCCGGAGCCGACCGATCTGAACGTCGCGCCCCTCTGCCGCGGCATCCTCTGGGGTCGGTTGACCATCCCTGGCCGCGCCAGCCACATCGAAATGCCGCAGCCACACTGGCGAGAGGGTGGCGCGGTCGATGCCATCGCCCTTGGCCGCTCCGTCCTCGACGCCATTGACCAGCTCAACGCGGAATGGGCGGCCAGTTCCCACAAGCGTCATCCCTTGCTGCCGTTGCCCTGCCAGGTGAGCGTCTCGATGCTGGAGGCCGGGGAGTTCCCCACCGCCTACGCGGGGGAGATGCGCATCACCTTCGACGCCCAATACCTCCCCTCGGAAAAGGACGAGCGCGGCCTCGGCGGGCACGTGAAGCAGGAGCTGGAATCGTTCTTCGCTGATATCGCAAACAAGCACGAATGGCTCCAGGAGCACCCGCCGACGATCGAATGGCTCGTCGACGCCGACTGCGGCGAAACGCCGGGTGATCACCCATTGACGCGACTGCTCGATGACGCCATTCTCTCGACCGGGGCGACGAGCCGGATCGAGGGGATGTGCAGCCACACCGACATGGGCCTGCTGGTGAACGCGGGTATCCCGACGGTCAACTTCGGCCCCGGCGCGCCGAGCGTCGCCCATCAGCCAGACGAGCATGTGCAGGAACGCGACCTGCGGCGGGCGGCCATTGCCCTGGCGCTGGCCACGGCGGAATGGTGCGGTTGGGACGCGGAGTGAGATCGAGGCGCAACCGATGTATGACCCTGAACTGAGTCCCGGGATGACGCCGGAACGGCTGGCCGAATTCGGCGAGGCCTGGAATCGCCACGACCCGGACTTGCTGATGACCTACATGCACGACGACTGCAGCTACCAGGCCTCGTTCGGCCCTGACCTGGAGGGCCGCGACTACCAGGGGCGCGAGGCCGTGCGCGAGGGGTTCGCGCGCTTCTTCGATCGCTACCCGGACGGTCATTTCAGCGACTCGCGGGTTTTCGTGGCCGGGGATCGCGGCGCCAGCGAGTGGACCTTTACCGCCACGGGGCCGGATGGCGAACGCGCGAGCGTCCGTGGCTGCGATCTCTTCGAGTTTTCCGGCGACAAGATCTCGCGAAAGGACGCCTTCCGCAAGCAACGCACGTCCTGATTCTGGACACGGCCTCGACTCCTCGACTCGAAAGGAACCTCTCTTGTGCGTGCTCTGCAACCAACTCTGGATCGAGGATCACTGGTCGGAGGTCGCCGCCGATGAGCTGCCACCGGCGGCAGACGGCCTGGTGCGCCTCGAGGTCCACGTTCAGAGGCGCGGGCAGCGGCTGCGCGACCGCGCCGAGCGGGCCCGGTTGGTCGGCATCGTCCTCTCTGGCCGCGGCATCTCCCTGCAGGACTGGGAAGGGACCTCCTACATCCTGCGGGACGCCAAGGGCAAGAGTGCGATAGTGCACGATCTGGCCACGGTCTGGGACGAAGTTGCCCGCATGACTGGCAGTACGCCGGACCCCCTCGATCCAGCATTCATTGACCATCTGCGGGAACGCACCGCGATGCGCGCCGCGTCTGGCAATCAATGACGGCTTCGTGTGGGACGATCCCGGTCATCGTTGTTTCCGGGTTTCTCGGCAGCGGCAAGACGACGCTGATTCGCGCGCTGCTCGCGGACAACCGAGTGAGCGATGCGGCGCTGATCGTCAACGAGTATGGAGAAGCCGGAATCGATCACCATCTCTTCCGCAAGACCGACGAGCGCACAACCCTGCTCCGCAACGGCTGCGTCTGCTGCAGTCTCCGCGACGACCTCTCGGAAGCGATGCGCGAATTGGTCGATCAGCGCGATCGTGGGGCGATACCGCCATTCTCCCGGCTCATCATCGAGACGACCGGACTCGCGGACCCTGGTCCGATTCTGCACACCATCGTTTCAGACCCGGTGCTGAAGAACCGCTACCACATCGACCGCGCCCTTACGACCGTCGATGCCGTCAGCGGCCTCACCAACCTGGCAGAGTACGGCGAGGCCATCCGGCAGGTGGCCGCGGCCGATCTCGTTGCCCTGACGAAGCTGGACCTCGCCGCGCCCGATGCGGCGGCGTCCCTCCTCCGTGAGATCGAAGCATTGAACCCGGTCGCGCGTGTCGTCGATGCGCCACACGGGCAGTTCGATTTCGACCTGCTCTTCACCGACGCGGTCATCGATCCCGCCGACCGGGTTCTAGCCAACGAATCAGATGCCGGCCGCCCCGCCACACTGCACGATCAGGCAGGAGCGATCCTCTCCCACACGCTGATATTCGACGTCCCGCTCGACTGGCAGATGTTCGGCATCTGGCTGACGATGCTGCTTCACACGCACGGCGCGCGCGTGCTGCGCATGAAAGGCCTGCTGAACGTTGGCGCCGAGCGCGGCCCCCTCTTGCTGGAAGGGGTCCAGCACGTCATGCACGCGCCACGACACCTGGACGCCTGGCCAGACGACGACCGCCGCAGCCGCCTCGTCTTCATCGTGCGCGGACTGGAGCGAGATACCCTGAGCAGCTCGCTCCTCGCCTTTCAGGAAGCGGGTCGGTAGTCGG
>CAYSXO010000213.1:7237-8299 GCA_964434995.1 uncultured Sphaerobacteraceae bacterium | reverse complement strand
GGTCATCGTCTCAGCCGTCCCGTTAGACGCGGCAACGCGCGCATTGGCCACCGCGACGCCATCCGCATCAAGAATCTGGCCAGTCACGAACGTCGGCGTTAGCGAACGGTCGATGGCGATGCGCTCCCCCACCGGCTCCTCGAATGCGCCGTAATCCGCGGAGGTGAAGCGGATTGTTGCGTCTGCTGGAACGGCGGTGAATGCATAGGAACCATCGTCGCTAGTCATCGTCGACATGTGCGCGCCGTCCGCGCTCACAAGCGAGACCTCAACTCCGGCGATGCCCGCGGACGATTCAGCATCCGTCAATCGGCCGGCCAGGATGTTCGGACGCAAGGCAACCTGCCACTCGGGCGGCCCGCCTCGCGTGAGGGTGGTTGTAACCGCTTCGTAGCCCTCGGCCTGAATCTGCACGCCGAGCGACTGTTCGTCTAGAAGAACGGGGATGGAGCCATCCGGTCCGACAGGTTTCGTCTGGCCATCCACGACGATTTCGGCCGCGGGAATCGCGGCGCCGCTATACCGGTCGGCGACTCGAATGGTAATTTCCGGGGGAGTGGCAAACCGCGGAGCGAGAAATGTCGCCACCAGCAGAGCCGCCGGGATCACAAAGAGCGCAATGCTCAATGGCCAACTCAGCCTCGACCATTGGCCCCGTGCCGCCAGGCCACCCGAGTTGCGCCGCTTTGGTCGCGTGACGCGGCGCGGCGTGCTTGCCGCGCGGCCAAACCGGATTGGTGGTGACTTCGACTGCATGCAATCGCCCTGGCGGAGCATTCACCTCCGCGCCAATCGCCGCGTAGGCATCATCCTGGTAGAGGCGCGGAATCCCGCCGAGCCAGAGGGAGTTCAGGGCTCGCGCCGAAGGATTCTAACATACCGTTCTGCTGCCCCTTCCTCCCGCTTGCTGGTGAGCCCCAGCAACCATCCCTATAATCGCCTCGGATGGTGACCTCATATGCGTCAGGATGTTTCGCTGGTCGCGCGCGGGCCGGGGAGTGCAATGGTAGATATCCGGGCGCGAGGCGTCTTCGCAACAATGCGGCCCGAACTCGATCAGGT
>CAYSXO010000213.1:2532-7213 GCA_964434995.1 uncultured Sphaerobacteraceae bacterium | reverse complement strand
AACAAGCCGCGGATATCGAGTTTCCCGCCGTCTCAGAGCTGGTGCTCGGCCTGGTGCGGGCTGGTGGCAAGCGCCTCCGGCCGCTTGTGCTCCTGCTGGCGGGCCGCGCATTTGATCCTGATCGCGCCAATCTGGTGACCGCTGGAGCGGGCGTGGAGCTTCTGCACACGGCCTCGCTCGTGCATGATGACACGGTCGACCGTTCTTCACTTCGGCGCGGGCGCCCAACTCTCAACAGCGTGCTCTCTTCCGGGTCGGTCATCCTCCTGGGCGACTATCTCTTTGCCCAGTCGGCAATGCTCGCGGCCGCGACCAACAGCCCCCGAGTCGTCAGCATTTTCGCCTCAACGCTGGCTGATATCTGCGACGGGCAGCTTCGCGAGATGTTCGTTGCGCATCGCCTCGATCAGTCTCGGGAAGAATACGACCGGCGCATTTTCGGAAAGACCGCGTCACTCTTTGCGGGAGCAGCGGAAATGGGCGCCATCATTGGCAATGCGCCGGAGTCGGACGTTCAGGCTCTGCGGAGCTACGGCGCCGACATCGGCATGGCCTTTCAGATCGTTGACGATGTCCTCGATTTGCGGGAGGGTGAACAGCAACTCGGGAAACCGGCTGGGCACGACCTCACGCAAGGGACAGTAACCCTGCCAGTAATCATCTATGCCTCTGGCCTGACCGGAGGTTCGGAGAGCATGGCGCTCCTCAGTAGCGTGGTGGCTGGCGATACGGATGATCGCGCCGACGTGAACCGTCTTGTGCGCGACATCCGTGCGTCCGGAGCGCTTGACTCCGCGATGACAGAAGCCGAGCGCTTCGTCGATAGCGCGAAGTCGCGAGTGGTTGGTATATCCGATTCCGATACGCGCGCCATGCTCGATGAAGTCGCGGACGTCGTCTGTGCCCGCTCAGCATAGGCACGGATCGTCCTACATCGCGACCAGGCTCGTCTCGTACATCCGGCCAAAAATGCTGGTCCAATAGTGCCGCTCCGGGTCGACGGTCTCCAGGTCGGCCTCGAGTTCGCCAGGCATCGCCGGCGTCATGAGAATCGTGGCCAACTTGTGCGTTTGCCTCGATTCGAGGGTTCGGTCGAGCAGCTCGGCCTCGTGGCGCTTCGTCGGCTCGCAGCCCATCATGACCAGCAGGTCGGTGCTCAGCATGCGTGTCCAGGTCGACGAGGTCACGCGCGCGGCGAGCTCGAACTCCGCCTGGGCCCGCGCGCTCTTCGAGACATCCGGAGCAAGGCTTGGGAGCCCGATTTCAGTGACATACGAACTGAGGGCAAAGTCGCGCCACGGCAGAAAGAAGGCCGAAACTGGCGGCCGTTGCTCGGAGAGGCGATCCTGAATGAAGCCCGCGATGCGCCGGGTGCGCCGCCCGCCGGCGTTGAAGATCAGCCATCCCTCGCCATGGCGCAGACGATGATCAACCGCGTCGAAGTAGAGGCTCATCCGCTGCAACAAATCGCGGTCCTGGATGGGCGCATGATCGATGAGGGATTCGTGTTCGGCCATTCTCGACCCCCGTTTACACGGTGTTCGGAGCAGTCCGTCGCATCGTGGCGATGCGGTGCGGGTGTGGATACCACATCCCGGACCATTCGAAAATGGGCGTCAGGATCATTATCGGTAACTCGCTGACGTGGTTCAAGAGCCAGGCTCGGGCAATCCCACGGTCCTCCGGAACTCGCCGAGCGCTCGCTCAGCATCGACATCGATTGCCACCCTCACCTGTCCGGGCCCCACGATGCGCGTGCGGCCCAACTCCGGCTCCGCGCAGTCGACGACGACCGCCGCATTTTCGATGCCGACAAGCGTAGGATCGAGCGCCACGGCGACGGCCAGCGGATCGTGCAAGGAGAAGTCATCATTGCCAAGCTCGTTGAAGGCGAACTTCCCGACCTCTCGCAGAATTGCCGCCGATGGTGGAAGGTCATCAAGGGTATTCGACGCATCCCAATCATCTCGCGTGATCTGCACGCGCTGCGTGACATCGAGCCCAACGGCTACCAGGTCCCTGAATGGCGCGGCAAAGACCTGCTCCGCGGCTTCAGGGTCGACGAGGATGTTGAACTCAGCCGCCGGCGTCGTATTCCCCGGCACGGTGTAGGCCCCGCCCATCAGGACGACCCCCTTGAGGAGCTCCGTGATCGAGGGTTCCACGTTCAACGCAATCGCCAGGTTCGTCAACGGCCCCACGCAGATCAGGGTGACTTCTCCGGGGAACTGCCGGGCAAGGCGGATCATGGCCGCGGGACCACGGTCCGGGCCGATCTGGCGTTCTGACCTCGGCAACCGCGCCCCGCCGAGGCCACCCGCATGGTGAAAATAGGCCGCGTCCTGATGAGGACGCACCAACGGCCTGCTCGCCCCGCGATGGACGGGTACCCCGGTTGCTCCAATCCAGTCGAGAACATCAAGGGTGTTCGCTGTCGCCTGTTCGACGCCGATGTTCCCGGCTACGGTCGTTACGGCAATGAGATCGGCTCGTGGATCGCGCGTCGCAAACGCAAGCGCCAGAGCGTCGTCCGTTCCGGTATCGACATCGAGGATGATGCGTGAGCGGCCGGTCATTGGGCGCCTCCCGCGGCAACGCGTCGACGCTCCTCCGCGGCAGTCCAGGCCGCGACCGGTGGAGTCTCGGTCACGGGCGACTCTGTTACGACATCGATGAAGTACGGCCCACCGTCAGCCAGTGCCTCCTGCACAGCGCGCTCGACGTCGTTGGGATCAACGACACTTGCCGCGCGAAATCCGAAGCCTCGCGCAATTGCCGCATAGTCGACCGGGTTGAAGTCAACCCCAAAGAAGCGGTCGCCGTGGTAAAGGTGCTGAAGTTCCTTGATCCAGCCGAATGTGCCATTGGAACACTGAATCAACACGATCGGCAGACCATAGCGCGTGATCGTCTCCATTTCGCCAACCGACATCCCGAAACTGCCATCGCCGCTCATGCCAACCACGCGCCGCCCATCGGCCGCGAACCAGGCGCCAACGACGCCGGGCAGCGCGTAGCCGAGCCCGCCATGTGCGCGGGGAATGACGGTCGTTCGTCCCGGCCGGCGCAGTTCGTACTGGGCGCCAAGGAATGGGGTTGGCGTGCCCGGATCTGCCACGATGATCGCGTCGTCGTCGAGTGCAGTGCGCAGCGCGCGCACGAGTTGAGCGGGCTTGATTGGCTGGCTCGAGACCGCCGCCTGCCGCTCGACATCCTCCCAATAGCGATCGCGTTCCTGATTGAGCGCGTCAATTCGGGCCTGGTTTCGCGCGTGTACGGCTTTCGGCCTCGGAACTGCCTCCAGAATGCCCGCGAGCGCCAGCCGCGCGTCACCGACGAGTCCAACCACGACCGGGTAGTTGTTCCCAACCTCGAATGGCGCGATGTCGATCTGGATGATTTTTGGCGGGTTCTCGATGGATGGCAACGTCCAGTGGCAGGTCGTGGTCGAATCGGTTCTTGTGCCGACAAACAGGATCAGATCGGCATCGCCAAGGCAAGCATTGGCGTACGGCCGCGCGCCATTGCCGCCAACAAGGCCAATGGCGACTGGGCTGGTTTCCGCGATGCTCCCTTTGCCATTGATCGAGGTGGCAACCGGCACGTTCAGCGCCTCGGCAAGCGCGGTCAGCGCATCCCAGGCGCGCGACGTGAGAACACCGCCGCCGGCAACGATCACGGGCCTTTCGGCCGCGGCCAGCTCGGCGGCTGCCCGTTCGATCAAGGCCTGGTCGGGGCGCGCGGGCATGGCGGGGGCGCTTCCGAACTCCGGCACGCCATACACCGACGCATCGGGCGTTTCACCTTCCAGGCTGTCAGTCGGGAGTGCGAGGTGAGTTGCGCCGGGGCGGCCAGCAGTCGCCATCCGAATCGCGCGGCGCGTTGCCTCGGCCATCGTCGCCGCGCTCCCTACCCTGGTGTTCCATTTCGTGACTGGCCTGAACAGGCCCTCCTGATCGAGCTCGGTCAGAACACCGCGGCCCTGTTGATCGACCGGAGTATCCGAGGTCAGGCAGAGAAGCGGAATTGCCGACCCCTGCGCCTCTGCCACTCCAGGCAGAATGTACGTGGCGCCGCCGCCGCTCGGGCCCTCGCAGACGCCGATCCTCCCACTCACACGCGCGTAGACGTCCGCCATGAATGATGCTGATCGCTCGTCGCGCGTCATGATGTGGCCGATGTGACCGCGCTCGTCACGCAGTGCCTCATAGAAGGCCATTCCCGTGTCGCCTGGGAGGCCAAAGACATGTCGGACGCCTGAGTCCTTCAGGACTTGGACCAGCGCTCGTGCCCCTTGCATGATCAGCTCCCCACTTCACGTTGCCGCTTTCTGACCGCACCGAGTCTCAGCGCAATGTACACGTCATTGACATTGGTTCCGGTTGGGCCTGTCTCAACCCCGCCGCCCGCCGCCTGGAAGACGGCGAGACTATCGTTCTCCTTCAGCGCCGCCTCGGGGTCAATGCCCCTCGCTCTCGCCCGGGACGCTGTACCTGAATCAGCGATCGCCCCGGCCAGTCCCGTGGTCGCATCCTGGCCATCTGTGCCCAGGCTGGCCACTACCCAATCATCCATACGTCGGCGTTCCAGCTCCAACGCGGCAGCCAGGGCGAATTCGGTATTGCGGCCACCCTGCCCACTCCCGTGGACGGTCACGGTCATCTCGCCCCCGCCAAGCAGC
>CAYSXO010000213.1:0-2522 GCA_964434995.1 uncultured Sphaerobacteraceae bacterium | reverse complement strand
CATCGGCGCCGTCAGACGATTCCACTGCCAACGTGACGAACTCGCGGCCCATCTGGCTCGCCTCGCCTTCCTTCGCGCTCCAGACAATTGCCGGCGACAGTCCCGCGGCTTCCGCCTCGCGCGCGGCCGCCTGCACCGCCGCGGCATTGTCTCCCACGATCAGCAACACGTCATTGTCGGCTCCCGGCGCCACTGTCGGTTCGTGATCACTGAGCGATCGCATGACCGAGCCTGGAAGCGACTCCGCGACCCCAAATCGGTCAATCGTCGCTAGCGCAAACGCCGGATCGATGCGTCCGGCAACAGTTGGACCGCTGGCGATCACGCGCGGATCGTTGCCTAGCACGTCTGACAGAATCAGCGTGATCCACTTGGCGCTCGGGGCAGCATTCCGCAACCCGCCGGCCTTGACCTGGCTCAATGGCGCCCGCACGGCATTGAGTGCGTCGATCGGCGCGCCCGCGCGCAAGAGCAGGTCGGTCGTTCTGGCGAAGTCCGCGAGCGACACGCCATCCCTGGGCGCCTCCAGCAATGCCGAGCCGCCTCCGGAAACCAGCGCCAGAACGACGGCCTCGGCAGGCAAGTCTCTCAACGCCTCAAGCGCGGCCCGGGTGGCATCGACACCCCGCTGATCCGGGATGGGGTGGCCGGCCTCAAAGATGCGTATCGCTGAAGGAAGCGAGCCGTCGACGTGCCCATCCTTGGTGATGACATCTCCCGAAACGACCGCGCCGCCAAGAGATTCGAGGGCGCCGCGCGTCATGGCCACGGCGGCTTTGCCCACCGCGATTATATGGATCCCGCCGCTTGCCACGATCGCGTGTCCATCGACCATCAGCGTCTCATCCGTGATCGACAAGGCATTCCGCACGGCGCGTGATGGCTCGGCTTCCTCGATCGCCGCGGCGAAAAGCCGGGCAACCATTTCTCTGCCAGCGACGACGCTATCAGGCAGACCGATCATCGCGCACCTCTGGATTCCTCCCGCAGGCGTTCAACCGCCGCCTGAAGATCGTCGGGAAGCGCCGACACGAATTCAACCAGCGTGCCGTCAGCAACGTGGATCGCCAGTCTGCTGGCATGCAGAAACTGGCGCGTGAGCCCGGCGCTGCCGGGCGAAGCACTGCCATATGTGAGATCGCCGAGTATCGGGTGCCCGATAAACGCCATGTGGACACGAATCTGATGCGTGCGCCCGGTTTCAATTGTTACTTCGAGGAGCGTTTCGTTTGGAAATCGCTCCAGGACCGAAAAGTGCGTCACGGCAGGACGCCCGGAGCGGACAACCGCCATCCGTTGGCGATGCTTTGGGTCGCGCCCAATTGGCGCGTCAATGGTCCCTTCTGCTTCCTGGATGACGCCAGCCACGAGCGCGATATAGGTCTTGCGCACGCTCTGGTCCGCCCATTGGGAAACAAGTGATGTTCGGCCCCGGTCGGTTTTTGCAGCGACGATCAGGCCGGACGTGTCCTTGTCGAGACGGTGAACGATGCCCGGGCGCTGCGACCCGCCAACGGCCAAATCTGGCACATGAGCGACGAGCGCGTTAGCCAGCGTGCCCCGAGGGTGGCCTGGGGCGGGATGCACGACCATTCCCGCTGGTTTGTCGATGACGATGATGTCGCGGTCCTCGAATACAACATCAAGCGGAAGAGCATCGGGAAGAATTTCATCCTCTTGCGGAGGCGGAATGTCGACCGTGACGACTTCGCCAGGCGTCATGCGGAACTTGGGTTTCCGCGGCTGGCCATCGACGAGGACATTGCCGCTGGCGATAAGATTCTGCACGGTCGATCGGCTGAGGTCAGGAATATTGTCGGCGACGAACCGATCGAGCCGTGCTCCCCTGTCATCTCTGGCCGGATGCAACACAACAACGCCATCATCGAGCGCGTGCGGTTCGACACGTTCAGTCTCGGCATTCATGAGGCGTGCTCTTGCACTCGCGTCGCGCTCCGCCCCTCTTCACTGAAGAACCATGTCCATAGGAGAAGGCCAACCCCAACGCAGATGGCGCTATCGGCAACATTGAAATTGGGCCAGGCGCCGGCAGCCACGAAATCGACGACATAGCCAAGCCGGATTCGATCCAGCAAATTACCGATCGCCCCACCGACAATGAGCCCAATGGCAACCGATTCTGAAATCGGGGGATCAGGTTGGCGAAGATAGTGGATCACAAGCGCGGCTAGCACGACTCCAGCCGCGAGGAGGATGATCGGGCCAATACCGGCGAACATACCAAACGCAATGCCCCGATTTTCGGCGTACTCGACCGCTAACCACTCGCCAACGAGATCGATGCGCGATCGTTCGCTCGTTGGCCCAACGAGCAGAGTGGCCATCGCTTTGGTCGCCTGATCCAGGACAACGACCAGTGCAACGATGCCCAGAGCGATGGCGCGCGGCCTAATCGCCAGCACGGAGTTGGAGGTCGCGCTCGATCACCGCTTGACATTCGATGCAGTGCGCAACGTATGGGAACGCCTGGAGTCTGGCGGCCTGGATTCGCCTTCCGCACC
>CAYSXO010000212.1:0-8311 GCA_964434995.1 uncultured Sphaerobacteraceae bacterium | reverse complement strand
TGATGACCGCGCCAGACGCCGAGCAGCAGGAAGGCGTGACTGGTGCTGACATGGACGATGGCGATGTTCAGGCCGTACGATGGATCCCAGAGTCCTCTGGCCATCGCCTCCGCCGCCGTTGACCGCGCCATGGCGTCGATCTCCGCCGGTACCGGGCCCCCGGGCGATGAACGTGATACCACTTGAAGACTGTGCCAGGCAGCCGCGGTGGCTCCGCCGGCGACGCCACTCGCCATTCGTGGCGATACGAAGGCGGGACATTGCCCAGTTCTTGCAGCGTTCGATCGTCAAGCGCCAAGGTCGATGCTGATGGTGGTGCTCCTGTCGTGGCCATGTCCGCTCCCTGGTCATGCGCTTCGTTGGACCTGGACGCCCGCGACGGATCCGCGGCCAGAGTTCTGCGCTCCGGTCAAAGGGTGAGTGACCCCAATTGTCTGGTGCAATCCGGGCGCGAACGGTCCGCAATTGGGCATATGTCGAGGCACGCTGAGGTCATGGAATCGCTGGCCATGCTTGCCAGCACGTCAACTCGTCTTTCGCCTACCCGCATGCGACCACATCATCGTTTAGACTAGTATCAGACTCGTCGATAGGAGCCCCGACATGAAGACCATCGGCGCTTACGAAGCCAGAACCCACTTTAGCGAAGTGCTACGTGAGGTCGAGCGTGGCGAGACCGTTACGGTCACTCGTCACGGGGTTGCCATTGCTCGCATCGTTCCAATCCGGGATGCAATGACCGATGCGTCGTCAGTTATCGATGCATTGCGCCGGTTTCGAGAGGAACAGCACGTACGTTTGGGTCCCGGCATCACCATCCGTGAATTGATCGAGGAGGGGCGGAGGTGACCTTCTGCGTCATTGACGCCTCGGTTTCACTTTCCTGGGGCTTCGAGGACGAAAGCTCTCCGTACGCCGAACGCATCCTCGATATGCTTGGTAGAGAACGCGCCCTGGCGCCTCCGATCTGGCCTCTCGAACTCAGCAACGCCATGATGTCCGCGACGAGAAGTGGACGCATATCGCAACCCACGGCCGCGCGGACCTTGGCATACTTGTTCCAGTTGCCAATAGACGTCGACCACGAGACCGCACACATCTTCATCGCTCATGACATTCTGGTTCTGGGGCTGGCTTACCACCTGTCCGCGTACGATGCCAGCTACCTTGAGCTCGCAATGCGGTACGGGCTGCCCCTGGCCACCGAGGACGCGCGGCTCGCCAGGGCCGCCAACGAGGCCGGCGTGACTCTTTTCCAGTCTTGACCGATTGCCGGGCTCCCCTTTTCGGCAAAGCCCGACGCGGAGTCGAGGCTGCCGGCCCGATCGCTCGCACTCTCGACGGGATATGAACGAACCATGGCCAACCGGCGCCTTGCGCGACTTACCCAGCACGTCCTGAGGCACGCGGCATTAGCCGCGGCAAGCGTGTAAACGACGCCAACCATGAAGACGAACGTCGAGGCCCAGGACGTTGGTCCGTAGCGCGACTCCGAGAGAAGCACCAGACCCAGCATCGACCGTGGACAAGCACGAGGCCAACACCAGGTGCGCAACCATTGACCAACAACGCCCGCGCTTGACCTCCAGCATCCCGCCAATGCTCAAAGCCAATGCGGCAGCGATGACGGCCAAAGTGAGGCTTATGGTGATCCATTGCCGGCCGCTCCAGTTTCGATTCGGCGAGCCGTGCTGTGTCGCTCCCATGACGGCTCCGCAAACCGCGATCCGGTTCGTCTGAGGGTATGATCGCCGGTTGGGAAACACCTTTCGCGCTTTGAAGCAATGAGGAGCCGCGTGACAGGCAACAGATTTCGGTCCTTCAGCACGATCCTGTTCGATCTTGACGGCACGCTCACCGACTCCAAGCCGGGCATTACGCGCTGCGTTCAGCACGCGCTGGCCGAACTGGGAATCGTCATCGACGATGTCGAAACGCTCACCCCATTCGTCGGGCCGCCATTGCGGGAGTCGTTCCAGCGCTACTTTGGCTTTGACGACGAGCAGTCGCGGCGGGCCATTGCCATCTACCGCGAGCGCTTCACGGCCGTCGGCATGTTCGAGAACGGGGTCTACGCTGGCATTCCCGAGCTTCTGGATCGCTTGCGGGCGGTCGGCGTGACCCTGGCCATCGCCTCGTCAAAGCCGACGGCCTATGTCGAGTGCATCCTCGGGCACTTCGAGCTCGCGGATCACTTCACCGCTGTCGCCGGCAGCAACCTTGACGGCACCCGCGTTGCCAAGGACGAGGTTATCGCCCACGCGCTCTCGCGGCTGCCAGCGGCCGGACGCAACGGTATCGTCATGGTCGGTGACCGTGAGCACGATGTTTTCGGCGCCCGCGCTCATGGCATCGATACCATTGCCGTCGGCTATGGCTACAGCACCCCCGGGGAGTTGGCCGCCGCCACGCCGCTGGCAATCTCCAACTCGGTCGAGGACCTCGCGGGGATGTTGCTCGGGGGCCGATAGGCAACTCAGCACTCCACGACCATTGGTGAACAGCCCTCGCCCGACTCCAACTGGTCCTTGCCGGTAGCGCTGACCTACGCGCGGCCGCGAATATTCCCCTATCCTGTGTCGTGAGTGGACAATTGAGGGAGAATGCGCGTGTCGCCGTACAGCCTGCCGCTGCTGGGACGACTGGCCTGGATCGACATCATCGTTCTCTGTTGGGGCGTCCTTGTCCTCATTTCAGTGGCCTTCGTCGCCTGGGATGCCTTCCATCACCTTCCCGAGCCGGGCGTGATCAAGTGGGCCTGGGTGCTGACGTCGCTTTATCTCGGCCCGATTGCCGCGATCTTCTACATCCTCGTCGACAAGGAGCCGAACCCAGGCGAGCACGAGCGCTTTGTCGCCCCGATGTGGAAGCAGGCCTACGGCTCGACGCTCCACTGCGTCGCTGGCGATGCCACGGGAGTGATCTTCGCCGCCACGGTCACCGGCCTGCTGGGCCTGCCGATGTGGTTCGACATGGCCGCCGAGTACGTGTTCGGCTTTGCCTTCGGCCTCTTCATCTTCCAGGCGCTCTTCATGAAGGACGTCATGGGCCTCACCTACTTCGGCGCCCTGAAGTCGACCTTCATCCCCGAATGGCTTTCCATGAACGCGATGATGGCCGGCATGTTCCCGGTGATGGTCATGTTCATGATGGGCCGCGACATGCGCGCCATGGATCCGCGCGAGCCGCTCTACTGGGGTGTCATGTCGCTCGCCATCGGCGTCGGCTTCCTCACCGCCTACCCCGCGAACTGGTGGCTCGTCAGCAAAGGCCTCAAGCATGGCCTGATGACGGTGCGGCCGGACGATAAGGGCGCGGGGGCAAGCCGCGACGACAAACCCACCGACCAGCATGAGTCGATGACCCATGCGCCCGCTCGCGTGGCAGGAGCGTAAACGATGGCCGGAGAGGAACCTGATGGCCGGCACGGCACGATGGACGCCGCGAACCCGCTGATTCGCCCCGCCAGCGCCATGGCCGGTCACCAAATGGGCAGCAACGTCACGCCCCTGCAGATTGCGGCAGTGACCCTGTTGACGTCGCTCGCCCTGATCGCCGGCATTCTCTGGTCGGTCGCGCGCGCAAATCTGACCATCGGGGCGCACGATGTGGCGGGCGCGGTCATGGCGCCAGGGATGATCATGACGCGCGACACCCCGGCCGAAGCGATGCGCGACATGGCGGCGGTCAACCCCGATGCGATTCGTTATGTCGCTCCGCCTGACGCGCGTGGAGATCAGACGCTGGAACCCCGGGTGGACGATGGCGTGAAGATCTTCGATCTGGAAACGTCAGTGATCGGGTGGAACATCCTGCCCAGCGAGCCGATCCTGGCCTACGCCTTCAACAACCAACTCCCCGGCCCGCGCCTGCGCGTGACCGAGGGGGACCGCATCCGCATCAACGTCACCAACCGGCTCCCGGAATCGACGACGGTTCACTGGCACGGCCTGATCCTGCCGAACGCGATGGATGGCCCGGCGGAGATTACCCAGGAGCCGATTGCGCCCGGCGAGACATTCACCTATGAGTTCGTCGCCCAGCAGCGAGGCACGTACTTCTATCACTCGCACGATCACATCGACCGTCAGCAGGCGCTGGGGCTCTACGGCGCGCTGATCATCGACCCGCGAGAGCCGGAAAGCTACCCCTACCGGTACGACCAGGAGCTGGTCATTCAGCTTCAGGAGCTTCTCGAGCGGGAGGATTACTCGTGGCCCGCCATGCCGATGGAGGGCGCGCTGCCAAACTACTTCACCATCAACGGCAAGTCATATCCCGAAACGGAGACCGTCCGGCTGCGCGTCGGCGAAACGCTGCTGGTGCGCTTCATCGGAACGAACTCCGGCTTCATCCACCCGATGCACATCCACGGCGGGCCATTTCGCATCGTGGAAACGGACGGCAACCCCGTGCCCTCAGAGGGGCAGTGGGTGAAAGACACGGTCAACGTCGGGCCCGGCGAGCGGTATGACGTGCTCTGGGAAGCACGTGAACCCGGGAAATGGCTGCTTCATTGTCACATCAACCACCACACGACGAACAACAACGTTGAGGAGGAGGGCGGCGGCGGATTGATGTTGATTCTGGAGGTCGAGCCGTAGGCCGAGGGCCGCGGCGAAACAGCGCTACGGTGATGGTAGGAAACCGCGCGTTGGCTCTGCAGGCTCGACCGGCTCATTGCCGATACCATACAGCAAGGTATCCATGATCAAGGCTGGCATGGCTCGTGGCCCAACGTAGCCATCGTTCACCACATACCATCCACCCCAGAGATTGAGCATGATCAGTTGGGCCGCCCACCACGATTGCACCCCGCGCCGCGCTTCGCCACGCGCCTGCGCGCGCTCGACGGCGCCTCCCAGCGTCGAGGTGTACCGCTCCCAGCGCCCGCCCAAGTCGCTTTCCCAATGCTCGGGGTTGTTCCCGACCAGCACCATCTCCGGCCCGAGTGGCAAGCATTCGGTCACCAATTGCGTGAGCGCCTCAGCAAGTGGCAGCTCGAAATCGACCCGGTTGAAGACCGCGTCGAGCCGATCAAGCGCCCGTTCACTCATCGCCACGTGGAGCGCGGCGCGCGTTGGGAAATAGCGGTGCAGCGTGGTGCGGCCGACATCCGCCTCACGGGCGATGTCCGCCAGCGTGGCTCCGAAGTCGCGCGAAAGCGTCCGCGTGGCGGCAGCCAGGATCTTCTCCCGCGTCCGCAGATGACGGTCATCTTCCCATTCAGCGCGCGTGTCCGCGCCGAGCCTCGTGGTCGTGTCCGTGGGGCATGCGAAGTCCTCATCAACCATGGCGGTAACTATAGAGCCACGGCATGTGGTACACTCATTCACCTTATGGAATATACGTGTTCCATATGGAACTCGGAAGACTCGCAGACCGCGCCAGAGTCAGAATGGGAGGGCGAGATGGCACGATGGAGCGGTTGCCCGTCACCGGTTTGCGAGCATCTCGCCGCCGAAATCATCGCCTGGCCCAGCGTCAGTGCTGGCAGCCACGCATTCGGCGTCGTCGCGCTCCGCTTCGGCAAGCGGGAAACTGAGCGCACGCATGACGTTTTCCAGCTGATGGATCAGGCATCCCCCGGGGGTCCGCTTCGGATTGGAGCGGACAAGGCGCAATCTGCCGCGTCACGACTGCCTGCCGGGCCGTCGGGTTCGTTTCCAGATCGGCAACGACGGCAGCTTGGCAGGAGCGGCCATTCTCTTCCGGCTATCGTACGAGCGTGCCGTGGCGGCACGGTGTCCCGTCGGCGGCGAGGCAGCCCCGTAGCGAACGATCGGCTGGCCCATCGCGGACCAGTCCCTGGCGGCACGGAGGATTCCTCGATGCGGTTCGGCTTGCAAGTCTCGGTGTTCGATTCTGTCGCCGGTCCAGCGGCGATCGGTCCGCGATTTCTGGAAATGGCCAAACGGGCGGACGAGGCGAGGCTCGCCTCACTCTGGGTGATGGATCACTACTTCCAGATTCCCGAGGTTGGGCCGGCCGACGATCCCATGCTCGAGGGATACAGCGCCCTTTCCGCCGCCGCGGCGGTAACGGAACAGATTTCTCTCGGCACGTTGGTGACCGGGGTGACCTACCACCATCCCGGCATTCTGGTGAAGACCGTAACGACGCTCGACGTGCTCTCGGGCGGTCGCGCGGTGCTTGGCGTCGGCGCTGGCTGGTTCGAGCGCGAGCATCTGGCGCTCGGTGTCCCTTTCCCGCCCGTGACAGAGCGTTTCGAACGGCTGGAGGAGACGCTCCAGATTGCCGAGCAGATGTGGTCGGGCGACACCGGCCCCTTCCATGGCAGGCACTACCGGCTGGACGAGACGATCTGCCGGCCTCTCCCGCTTTCGCGGCCGCGGCCGCGCATTCTGGTTGGCGGCGGCGGCGAGCGGAAGACGCTGCGCATCGCCGCCCAGTACGCCGACATGTGGAACATGTTTTCGATGGACGCTGCGGAAGTGGCTCCCAAGCTCGAGGTTCTGCGACGGCATTGCGAGACAGCCGGCCGCCCATTCGAGGCTATTGAGAAGTCCGTTCTCGGACCGCCGATCATGCCGCCCGGCCAGACCGGACCTTATGGCATGACGCCGTCCCAGGGGATTGAGTTCGTCGGCAACCTGCAGGAGATGGGGATCGACCACTACATCGCCTTCACCTCGGTCGATGCCGAGGCGGTCGTCGACGTCCTCGCCACGGAGATCATGCCGCATTTCCGCGAGTGACCCACGACGCCAATCGTGGTGCGTTGATGAAACGCCCAGGTGAAGCAGATTGCCCTCTACGGGACTCATGGACCGTGGAGTCGCCACGCCGCGCTCACTATTGGAGGAAGTGGCTTTGGAGATCGCGCCCAACACACCAAAGTTCGCCGTCTGGAAGTCGCTTTGGGCCTACTCTCGGCCCCACAAGGGGGCGCTGATCCTGGGCGGAGCTCTGAGCATCGTGGGGAGCCTGGCAGGATTGGCGCAGCCGTTGGCAGCCAAAGCGATCGTCGATGCCCTCGGGGCTGGCGAGTCGCTCATGGAGCCGCTTGCGGTACTGACACTGCTCCTGATCGCGGGCGCCGCGGTCGGCACGGTGGGGTACTTCGTGCTGGAGAGAACTGCCGAATCGGTTGTGCTTGCAGCGCGTCGGCAGCTCATCACGCGGTTGCTCCGGCTGCGGATGCCGGAGATCGAAAAAACTCTGCCCGGCGACCTGATGTCCCGCGTAACGTCCGACACCACGCTCCTGAGGCAAGTGACGACGCTCGGGTTGGTGCAGGCGGTCACGCAGACGCTGACCCTGATCGGTATCGTCGTGATGATGGCCGTCATGGATGCGATGCTGCTGGCGGTGACGGCTGGCGTGCTCGTGGTGATGGGCGGCGTGGTTGCGCTGACGATGCCGCACATTCAAAAGGCGAACAAGGCGGTCCAGGAATCGATCGGCAGAATAGGCGCCGATATGGAGCGGATCCTTGGCGCCTTCCGCACGCTGAAGGCCTCCGGTGCGGAAGCGCGCGAAGCGGCGGCGCTCGACGAGGCAGCAACTCGCGCCTGGGCGGAGGGCGTCCGGGTTGCGAAGTGGAACGCCGTGGCAGGAATGACATCCTGGCTGTCGGTCCAGGTTTCGTTTCTCGTCGTCCTTGGCATCGGCGGGGCGCGGGTGGCGGAGGGCGCCATTCCCGTCTCCACGCTGGTGGCGTTCCTGCTCTACCTCTTCTATCTCCTGGAACCGATCTCCTCACTAGTCATGACCGCGACCCAGTTCCAGGCCGGATCGGCCGCGCTGGAACGAATCGGTGAGGTGGAACGGCTGTCAACTGAGCCAGTGCAACCGACGACGGCGCCGATGGTCGCGAAGGAAACGAAAAGCCAGGCGTCGGTCGAGTTTCGCGATGTGGTCTTCCGCTATCGGGACGAACTTGCCCCGGTACATCATGGAGTCAGCTTTGACCTTCCAGCCGGGGGCATGACGGCATTCGTCGGACCATCTGGCGCGGGCAAGACGACCGTCTTCAGCCTGATCGAGCGATTCTATGAACCAGAGAGTGGCCTGGTGGCCTTGGACGGGCGCGACGTGCGCGACTGGCCGCTGGACGAATTGCGCGCGGAGATTGGTTATGTCGAACAGGACGCTCCTGTGCTGGCCGGCACGCTGCGCGACAACCTCCGCTTCGCCGCCCCGGAGGCAACCGACAATGAAATCACGGAGATCGTGGCCCTGACGCGGCTCGATGGTCTCCTCGCGCGCCTGCCGGATGGGCTCGATACGGTGGTCGGTCATCGCGGCAGCACGCTCTCCGGCGGAGAACGGCAGCGCGTGGCCATAG
>CAYSXO010000211.1:0-8323 GCA_964434995.1 uncultured Sphaerobacteraceae bacterium | reverse complement strand
AAAGCATGGGACCTGATGACGCCCCAAACATCCGTATGAAGTACGGAGTTTTGCGGCCGCATATGCGTATTTCTTCGTCGTTCTGGCGGCTCTTGCCTCACGCTATTCCGCCGCTAAACGCGGAGTTCGCCAGAGGTGTGTTCACGATGAAGGTGGGATCAAGAGCGATGGCGCGTCTACGCCCGGCCAGTGCGATTTCCTGATCGGACAGCCGCAGACAGAGGAGCGGCAGCACCTCCTGCTCGCGTTTGCTGAGCCGGTGGAGCGACGCCGCGGTGCGCGTCACTGGCGAATGGACGACGTGGCTCGGGGCCGTCGTCGCGGGCTGCCCCACGAACGATCGTCGTGCCCAGGGGATGGGTGGCACGCTGGCTGGCAACGGGGCGGCTTCGCTCATGGGCAGTCATCCTGGCATGCGCCAACCCGTGGTCTACCTGGGGTGGATTATCCGTTCCGGCGCTCCATCACACCATCCCGGCTGATGCCAGTCGTCACGAGATGGGATCTGACGCAGCACCTCGCCCAGCCGCCGGAAATCGGCTGACTGCTGGGCGAACGAGCGGTGAATCTGGGCGCGCGGGCCGGGATGATAGAGGGGCAACAGCCAGCGGCCGTGCCATGGGATGAGCTCGCCGACGTTTGCCGCCAGCGTGGCTTCGTGCGGCGCGATGGCCGCCAGCGCGCGCAGGGCAACCGCGCCGAGGGCGGCTACCAGCGGAGGCTGCAGGAGTTCGAGCGTCGCCGCCAGGAATGACGAGCAGTTCCGCAACTCCAGCGCCGCCGGCGGTGCGTTGCGGCCAGCGCTATCGCGCGGGTTGCAGAGCACGGCGTTGGTGATGAAGACGTCCTCTCGCTCCAGGTCCGCCTCGGCCAGCAAGCGGTCGAAGTTGCGGCCGGACTGGTCGCCGGAGAGGGGAATGGCGGTGCGGTCGCCGCCGAGCCGCCCCGGCGCTTCGGCCACGAAGAGGACGCGTGGGCGGAGCGTCCCGTTGGCGGCGCTGAGCAGGCGCCGCCTTCCCTCCATGCGGGCGCAGGCACGGCACGCCTGGGCGGCAACGACGAGCCGCGCGAACTCGCGCTCGCGCTTGCGCGCGTCACCTTCGCACATTGACCGGTCGCTGGCGCTCGTCGTCATCGGGATGAAGCCTTTCCGCGCCATGCCGCCACGGCGCCTCGCGCTTGACAAGGGCGCGGCACGTCCCTATTCTGTAATAGATGTATATGCAACGTTTTGATGAATCAGACCACCCCGCGGGCGAAGCGTCCGCTGACCCGCTGGCTGCCGGCGCGGCCATGCCCTGCGTCTGCTCCGCCGTCCGCCGCGTTGACCGTGTCTTGAATCGCCTCTACGACGAGGCCTTGCGCCCGAGCGGCCTGGCGACGACGCAATTCGCGCTCCTCTCCGTCCTGTCGCGGGCGCGGCGTCCTCTCCCGCACCGCGAGCTGGCGATGCTGCAGGGAATGGCCCCGGCCACACTTTCGCGCAATCTGCAGCCACTGGCGCGGGATGGCCTGGTGTGCATCGAACCGGGTGAGGACCGGCGCACCCGCCTCGTCGCGATCACGCCATGCGGAGAGGACGCTCTGGCCGAGGCGCGACCGCTCTGGCAGTCGATTCAGACGCGGGTGGTGGAGGAGCTGGGGGAGGCGCGCGCCGAAGGACTCATCAACGAACTGGCCGACGTGCTGGCGCTGTTGCGGCAGGACGAGCATGAGGACGGGGTATGACCCAGCGGGACCGCTCCTTTGCTCAGAGGTTGTTCGTGCCGCGACGCGCGATGGGTTTGTGACGGGAGAGGGCTCGGCAGTGCTGGTGCTGGGGCACTGGGCACGATCACGAGGCCAAAGGGCGATGTGGCGGACTCACGGTGGCCAGCGCCCCTCGTTCCATGAGGAGATGGGGTTGCCGTTTCCCTGAGATGCGGCAGGGATGGGAGTTGGGCAACGGTTGATGAAGGTCTCTGCCAGGTACAGCTACGCATGGGTTGTCGCCGCCGTCAGTTTCATCACGCTCCTGGCGGCCTCCGGGCTGCGCAGCACGCCGGGCGTGCTCTTTGTGCCGCTGGAGGAGGAGTTTGGCTGGAACCGGGCCACGGTTGGCCTGGCCGTCTCCATCAATCTGCTGCTCTACGGTTTTGTCGGCCCCTTCGCGGCGACACTGATGGCCCGCTACGGACTGCGGCGGGTGGTGACCGGGGCTCTGCTGCTCATTTCGTCTGGCGCCTTGCTGACGACGCAAATCCGGGAATCGTGGCAACTGGTGCTCCTCTGGGGGATCGTCGTCGGGCTGGGCGCGGGCTGCCTGGCCAGCGTGCTGGCGGCCACCGTCGCCAATCGCTGGTTCATGGCCCGGCGTGGCATGGTGGTCGGGGTCTTGACGGCGGCTGGGGCCACGGGGCAGTTGATTTTCCTGCCATTGCTGGCCTGGCTGGCATCCACCCACGGCTGGCGCACGGTCTCCGTGACCACCTCCCTCGCCGCGCTGGCGGTCGTGCCGCTGGTGCTGCTTTTCCTGCGAGACTGGCCCGCCGACGTCGGGCAAACCGCCTTCGGCGCGACGAAGGCGACGCCTCCGCCCGCTCCCCCAGCCGGGAACCCGATCGCCAACGCCATGGCGGGCCTGCGATATGCTGCCGGTCAGCGCGACTTCTGGCTGCTGGCGATCCCCTTCTTCGTCTGCGGGCTGAGCACGAACGGGCTGATCGGCACGCACCTGATCCCAGCCGGCATCGACCACGGCATGACCAAGGTGATCGCCGCCGGCCTGCTGGCGACGATTGGCATCTTCGATGTGGTCGGCACCACCCTCTCCGGCTGGCTGACCGACCGCTGGGACAGCCGCAAGCTCCTCTTCATCTACTATGGCCTGCGCGGCCTCTCCCTGATGCTGCTGCCGCTGGCCCTTTCGGCGGCGAACTTCACCATGATCGTCTTCATCGTCTTCTATGGACTCGACTGGATCGCCACGGTGCCACCGACCGTGGCCCTGGCCACGGAGCGGTTCGGGCGGGAGCGGGGCACCGTTGTCTACGGCTGGGTCTTCGCCTCGCATATGGTTGGCGCGGCGGTCGCCGCCACCGGCGCCGGGGTGATCCGCACCGTGACGGGGAATTACTTTCTGGCCTTCGTCACCGCCGGCATCTTCTGTCTGCTGGCGGCAGTGCTTTCGATGGGGATCGGGCGGGAGGCGAGGGTTCCGGCGGCGCCGCTCGTGCCAGATGCGCCGCTGATCAGGTAGGGTAGAGCGCCTTTCCGAGCGTGTCGTCGGGGAACCTCCAGTTCACGGGATCCTGGCCAGGCACGGCCACCCTGAGGAGCCTGTCCGTTGCTCTGTGGCATGGTGAGCGGGGCATCCAGACAATCACGCGCCGCGGCGTTCGCCCTTACCCTCGGCTCCCGGCTCGTCCTGGCGGGGGCAGGTGGATGAGACGGGATGGCCAGACCGGGATTGCGGAACCGGATTCCGAATGCGTTGCTGGATTGAGCCGTTGCCCCACCTGACCGGACCATGGGCGAGGGGCTAGGTAAACCGGATCCAGTATGCGGCCACCACAATGAGCAGGACGGCAGGATAGAGGATTTGCGCCAGCAGATCGAGCTGGCTGGCAGCCGCGAAGCGCTTGGCCTTGTACCAGCGGTCGACGGTGATATTGATCAGCACTAGCACCGCCGACAGGCCGATATAGACATAATAGAACCACTCGATGGCCACGGTATAGCCGACGTTTGGCAGGCTGGTCCAGACCGACTGCAGCATGACCGAGGCGGTCAGGACCGAGGTAATGGAGAGCGAAATGCGCGTAATGGCGTTTGCCGGAGCGAAGAAGAGCGAGATATAGGTCACCAGCGCCAGAAGCACGAGCGGCAACATGTTCTTGATCAGAAAGGCGCGCACGTCGCGGGCGTACGAAATCTGCACCTGATAGGTGGAAACCTGTTCGTGTTCCGGCGCACCGGTGAGGGGGTCCGGGACGGTGGAGCGGACGGTGGCGCTGTCCTGCGCGTAGATCACGCTGGTGACGATCCAGTTCGGGATACGGCTGAATGGCTGAGATACGTCCGCTCCACTTCGTTGACGCTCGGCCTGGGTCAGCCGGAGGTTTGCCTGATCCGGCACATAGACGATATCGTCCTGGGCAAGCAGACGGTTCTGCATGCTCAGCGTTAGGACGTGCTCGTCCCACGGGTAATCCACGAAGTTGAGCGGATCGGTGAACGTCTCATCGATGCGGTACATCGTGAAATGGTTGTCATTGGTCTCCGTATGCTCCAGGGGGTCGGGCAGGGCGGCTTCCGGGTTGATGGAGTTCGGGAAGAAGACGCTCTCCGCCGATTGATCGCCGCTGTAGCGGAACCAGAGAAAGAAGTCGGCATTGAAGGTCTGGGTACGGATGTCGAGGTTGGAGACTTCATTCAGGTCAACGCCGACGTACGCCACGCGATATTGCCGGAAGGGCTGGCCGTCGATATCGAACACCAGCCCGGCGGCCCGGTCGGCCGTCAGATCGAGCGCCGGATCGGTGACGGCCCGGTATTGTAGCGGCGCGCTGAGGAGCCGGCCGCGGTCGAACAGGCCGAACGACATCGACTGCGGCACCGACCGGGTCGCGTTGAAGTAGAGCGGGCCGCTCAGCCCGGGCGCCGCGTCTTCGATGCTGTCGAGCGCGGCGAGGGCATCGCGCACGTCCCGGCGCTGTTCGGCGACATCGGCCGCCTTGGCCTCGCTTGTCGTGGTTGCGCCGAGGGCATGCGTGGCCAGCGTGGCCGCGTCGTACGCCTTGGCGCCGAACCACCGGGGCCACACCCCATAGACCGCATCGAAGTGCTGGGCGAAGTCGAGCGCGTTGCCGCCCAGGCTGTCGTAGATCATCGGGGAGGCAACGTAAAGGCCATTGGTGAAGAAGCCGGGCTGATCGATCTCTTCCGGTTCGGTGTCGAAGAGCGCCGCGAAGCTCTCGTATCCCAGCGCCTCGCCGCCGATCATGGGGAGCTGGATGCCGGCGCGCCGCGCGGCCAGCAGTAAGGGCCGCGCTTCGTTTGGCCGCAGCGCCAGAACGATGATGCCTGGGGAGTCGGTGGCCTGGATCTCCTCGACGATGCGGGCGATGGAGCCCTCGACGTCAGCGGTGTCGATCGTCCATTCGGCCACGATCGTCCCGTCGCGGCCGAAGGCGTCGACGAACGACCTCGCCAGCGATGCTTCGTACTGGTTCCCCGTCGAGATGATGCTGGCGCGGTCGTGATCGAGCGCATGCCGCGAAAAGGCGGCGATGAGCTCGCCTTCCTGATGATTGGTAAAGATCGAACGGAAATACCAGGGATCGTTTTCAGTCAGGACATCGGCGGTCGAGGCCGGGCTGATGGCGGCAAGGCCTGCCTGCTCGTAGATCGGCGCGGCGGCGAGCGAGGCATCGCTGCGGTGGTGACCGATGACGAGCAAGATCTCGTTGTTGGCGACGATCTCCGCCGCGCGCTCCGCCGCCAGGGCTGGATCGTTCTGATCGTCGTAGCTGACGACGTCGACCGGCCAGCCCCCGATTCCGCCAGCGGCATTCACCTTCGCCAGCTCCAGCTTTATCGCCCGGAGCTCCTCCTGCCCGGTCGCGGCATCGACGCCGCTCAGCGGCCCGGCATAGGCGATGACGTAGGCGTCGCCCAATGGGCGCGGCTGGCGCTGCCAGAGCATGATGGCCACGGCGAGGAGCACAATGCCGATTGTGGCCACGATCGGCAGCCAGCGCGGCCAGGACCGCGGCAGTCGCAAACCCTCGCGGTCGGCTGGCGCTGATGCCGCTTCGGCAGGGGTGTCTTCTCTTGCCGACTTGCCCCGTTCGGCGCGCAGAGCTCGGGCGCGTTGCCGGCGCTCGACCGTGGCACGCGGCAAAATGGGGAGCGGCGTTTTCTCCGCTTTCTCCAGAGCCGGAGGGAGCGGCGGCTCATCAACGAGTTGCAGATCGGGTGGGACCGTTTGGGGGCCGGACGGCAACTCGATCAGCCGCTGCAGGCCGACGCTCTCGGGGTTGACCTCCAGCGCCCGATTCAGGCAGTAGCGTTCTTGACTGGGGTCATCACAGATCGTCGCGTACCAAAGCCAGCCGCGCTCGTTGTCGGGATCGAGGTGAAGCGCGTGGGCGAAGAGGGCGCGCGCATCCTCAATCCGTCCTTCACGATAGGCGACGGCGCCGAGGTTGACGGCGCCAGTCGCCGAGGACGGGAGATTGTCCATCCGTTCGGTGATCTCCTGACCATTCAGGCATCGCGACCGATTTCCGGAGTCGCGACAGGCGCGAACGAGACCCAGAGCATGGAGCAGAGGCTCTGGCGGGAGCGGCGGGTGCGCGGGCCAGTGAATATCGTACTGAAAAACCGTGAACGCCGCCGGCAGAACAAGTACGCGAAGACGTGCCCATCAGTCGCCGAAGTGTGGAGGCCAGTGGTTTCGTTGGCCCTCGGCCCAATCTTGTGCTGGAATTACCCCTCAGTTGCTGTCTGATCGACGATACGCAATTGAGAGGTTCTGAACGCATGCCCCGCGAGCTTGTCGCGACCGCCCCACGAACGCCCGTTATCCGCGAGTATGAGGAGCCGTCGCTCGGGCCGCGGCAGATCCGTATCAGGGCGGAGTTCGCATCGCCCAAGCATGGCACCGAGTTGGTCGGCTATCGCAACGACCCGGTGGCCAGCCGGCCCTACGACTTTGCCTGGGGCGCCAGCATGCCGCAACCGCCCGAGAACGTTCTGGCGGCCGCTCGGCAACATGGCCGTGGGCACGGTGGTCGAAACTGGCCCAGATGTCACGCGCTTTCAGGTTGGCGACCGCGTCTTCGGCCATTTCTCCATCCGCGAGACGATGACGGTCGACGAGGAAGCGGCCGATCCGCTGCCCGCGGGGGTGTCGCCCGAGGCCGCCCTCTGCCTCGATCCGGTGGTGATGGCGCTGGCGATGCGCGATGCCGGGATCAAGATGGGGGACCGTGTGGCGGTTGTCGGGCTTGGCGCGATCGGCCTGATCGCGGTTCAACTGGCGAAAATCGCGGGCGCGGATTGGGTCGTTGCCGTCGATCCTTTGCCGAACCGGCGCGAGTTGGCCGTGACGTTTGGCGCGGATGTGGCGCTCGACCCGTTCGCGGGTGATGGCGACGTCGGGCTGGCGATCCGCCGGCTCACCGGCCCGGAGCCCGCCCAAACGCCACGCGTCCAGAGGCGCGTCACCGGCGGCTACCTGGAACGGCCAACGCAGACCGGCAATCTGGGCGTCGACGTCGCGGTGGAGACCTCCGGCAGCATCCCGGCGCTGCATCAGGCGATCCGGGCGACGCGCTTTGGCGGCACGATCGCGATGGTCTCGTTCTATGGCAAGGGCGCGGCCGGCCTCTATCTGGGCGACGAGTTTCACGTCAACCGGCTCAACCTTATCTCCGTCCGCGCCGAGACGTTGCCGGGCCGGGATGCTCCCGTCTGGGACTTGCAGCGGCTGGTCGATCTGGCCCTCGCCTGGCTGGCCAGTGGGCGCATTCGCACCGAGGGGATCATCGCGCCCATGGTTCCCTTTGGCGAGGCCGCCGAGGCGTACCGCGCCATCGACGAGCGCCCCGAGGAGTCGATCAAGCTGGGAATAACGTTTGGGTGATAGGGTGATAGGGTGTAGGGGTGTCGGAGTGACAGGAATGAGGCGAGTTCTACGCTCGCCCCTAACACCCTAACACCCTAACACCGCATGACCCTCGTCAGGCTGCGGTCCATTCGCGGCGGATGAGCGCTGCAGCGTCGCGAACGGCATCATCGTATGGGCCATCGATGCGGCACTCGATGGCAAGGTAGTCGTCGTAACCGATGTCCTTCAGGGCGCGGAACCCCGGCTTGAAATCGAGGTGGCCGCGTCCGGGCTGCAGGCGGTTGCTGTCGGCGACGTGGACGTACACGAGGTGCTGGCGGTTGTCGCGGATGCTCGCGGGGATGTCTGCCTCCTCAATGCCCATATGGAAGAAATCAGCCATGACGCCGATCTCCGGCCCAACGTCGGTGGCAATCGCGCTTCCCTGCTCCAGCCGGTTGACGATGTAGGCCTCATAGCGATTGAGCGGCTCGAGAAAAAGGGAGACGCCAGCGGCGCGCGCGGCCGGCGCCAGCTCGCGCAACTGGGCGAGCAGCAGATTCCGCTCCAGATCGGCGCCGGAGGCAAGGGGGGAAAGGTCGGGCAGCGCGGGCACGCGGCCGAACTGTGGCACCACGAGCACGCCGGCCGCATCAAGCGCTGCCGCCAGATCGAGCCGCTCGCGGATGGTGGCCTTGGCCGCGGCACGTTCCTCAGGATCGGCGCTCA
>CAYSXO010000210.1:7357-8476 GCA_964434995.1 uncultured Sphaerobacteraceae bacterium | reverse complement strand
GCAGCGCATTGATCACTCTCATGCGCTCCGAAACAGTTTCATCGTGAGTTCGTGCCTCGCGCGCGAGCGCCGAGATACCGCGCTCGATTTCCTCCGGCGGGACGTTCTTGAATGCCTCGCGCAGGCGGCCAACGTTCTTCAGTTCGTCCATTGACACAATCGCCGCCACAGGGATCCCCGACTTCTCGATGATGATCCGTTTCTCGTTGCGGTAGACCTCGTTGACGAGACTGGAGAGGTGGCTCTTGACCTCGGAAATCTTCAAGGTCTCGGTTTCGGGGGTGGGGTTTGGCATGGTGACGAACCTCTCCGAGTGGCAGTCCAGACCAGAATCGGTCTGATCTGGTCAAGTCTAGCCAACGACACGCTGGTCGTTCCGCTGTCCGGATAACCGCCGAAACGCTCACAGCCGGCCGCGCCGCGCGTCATAGGAAAAACGCGGGAGAATGTCTCGCGGCCTGGGCCGCCGGGCATGTCAGACGAACGCAAGCGAAGCAGGAGATCTCATGCGCATTGGCGTGACGTTTCCCCAGATCGAGTTCGGCAACGATCCCATCGCTCTGCGCGACTACGCGCAGACCATCGAGGGGCTGGGCTATACCCACTTCCTGGCCTACGACCATGTGCTCGGCGCGGACCCGTCAGTGCGGCCAGGCTGGTCGGGCGCGTACTCCTCCGAGAATCCGTTTCACGAGGTTTTCGTGCTCCTTGGCTATCTGGCCGGTCTGACCAGCCGGCTCGAGCTGGTGACCGGAGTGGTGATTCTGCCGCAGCGGCAGACCGCGCTGGTGGCCAAGCAGGCCGCCGAGATCGATGTTCTAAGCAGTGGGCGGCTGCGCCTCGGCGTCGGCGTCGGCTGGAACGCGGTCGAGTACGAGGGGCTGGACAAGGATTTCACCAACCGTGGCGCGCGCTGCGAGGAGCAGATCGCGCTGCTGCGCGCGCTCTGGACCTCGCCGGTGATCACCTTCGAGGGCGAGTGGGAGCGAATCGACGCGGCCGGAATCAACCCCTTGCCGGTGCAGCGCCCGATCCCGATCTGGATCGGCGGCTACGTCGAGGAGACCTTGCGCCGGGTAGGCCAGATGGGCGACGGCTGGTTCCCCTGGCGCGAGCCAA
>CAYSXO010000210.1:0-7347 GCA_964434995.1 uncultured Sphaerobacteraceae bacterium | reverse complement strand
GCGATCGAGCGCATTCATGCCTACGCCATCGAGGCTGGCCGCGATCCGAGGGCAATCGGCCTCGAGCCGCAGCTCAACGTTGGCCGCGGCAGCCCCGATGCGTGGCGCGCGTTCGTCGACGGCTGGCGCGAGCTTGGCGCGACCCATCTCTGCCTGAGCACGATGGGGAACGGCTTTGCCTCGCCTGGCGAGCACATTGCGGCCCTGACCCGGGCGGCAAACGAACTGGGCGTTGGCTGGGCCGGCGCGCGATAGAGCGGGGCAGCTACGCCGCGTGCACAGCGCGGGGCGATGTGCTACTATCATGACTGTATGAGGATATAGGCATATCCTGTATGGGATGCGTGGCACCGTTCATGCATTCCAGAGAAAGACACCATATGTCCTCGGTCGGATCGGGCGCCGCCTCGCCCCCCGGCCTGCACCTCAGGAATCCTCGAACTTCCTCTTGCTGATCCTTCCCGGTGGCGAGTGCGGCGCCACCGGCAGCCACCCTCCCAATCCTTTGCAGACTCTCTGTTACTATCGCCGCGGAACTCCAGACGCGGGGATGGGCAAGACGTGAGTGAGCCCGAGCGGCCGGGCAGGCCGGAGCCACGAGTCGTTGTCGCTCCCGTAGTGACCCCGGCGCGCCGGAATGTCGAGCGTACCCGGCGCGCGACGCAGGTCGTCCTCGGGGTGCTCTTCATTCTTGGCAACCTCGGCCTCCTCTATTGGGGACGCGAGGCGTTGCCGCCTTTCCTGATTGGTCTGATCATCGCGTACATGCTCCTGCCACCCGTGCGCCGCCTCGAGCGGGAGCTCCCCCATGGCGGAATCTGGCAGACGGCGCGGCGCCCCGTGGCCGCGCTGATTGTCGTCGCCCTGACGGTGGTCGTCGTCTTCTTCTTGCTGCGCGAGCTGGCGCAGCCGGTGATCGAGCAGACGGGCCAGATCCTGAGCAGTCTGGACGACCTATGGCAGGAAGCGCAGACAAACGCGCCCATCATCCGCGACTGGTACGAGCAGAGCGTCCCGGAGAATGCGCGCGGCTGGGTCGACGACACCTTTCAGACAGTCGGCCAGGCGCTCTTCTCCTTCGGCGGCAACATCGGCCGCTGGCTGGTGCGTTTCACCAGCAACGCCCTTGGCAGCATCTTCGCTTTCATCGCGGCGCCCCTCTTCGTCATCTACTTCCTGATCGACGAGCCGGGCATGACGCGCCAGATCCGGCGCCAGTTTCCGCGCTCATGGGCGGGGGATACGCTGGCCCTGTTGCGCATCTTCAACCGCATTGTCGGCTCCTACACGCGCGGGGTGATCATCGAGTCGATCATCGTCGGCATCATCACCGGCCTCGGCTACTTCCTCATCGGCGTCGACGTCTGGCTGCCGCTTGGGGTCATTGCGCTGGTGGGGGAGATCGTGCCGATCATCGGACCCTGGATCGCCTTCTTCATCTCGCTGCCGGTGATTCTGGCGACGCAGCCGGAGAAGACGATCCTGGCGCTCGGCCTCTTCATCGTCATTCAGGTGCTGGAGGGGTGGTTCCTGGCTCCGCGCATCCAGGGCGGCTCGGTGCACTTCACGTCGTCGGCGACGCTGCTCATCCTGGCCGTCGGCGGCGCGGTCGCTGGCCCGATGGGGGTGATTCTGGCGCTGCCAGCGGCAGCCCTGCTGCGCGATGTCTCTTTCTATGTCTCCTATCGGGCGGGCGGCCTCTCGCCCGCCGCGGCCATGGGGCAACTCCCGTCGTTCCAGCGGAGCGAGCGTCCGGCGCGGCTCCCGGCCAAGGCGCCGCCAGCCTGAAGCGCGTTCCACGGTTGCGTGTACGATTGGGCCAGGTCCGCGTCCGTGTTCGTGTTCGTGTTTGGAAGGTCGAGCTCGCGCATGTCGCTTCGTACCGCGGGACAGTTCCTCTCGATCGACGTCGTGCAGGCCATCCTGCTCGGCCTGCTGGCGCTGATTCTGCCGGGATTCCGCTTCGAGGACCCCGTCCTGCTGGTCCCCGCGGCGCTCATCCTTACGGCCGCGCAGTCGGTCCTCTGGCCGATCATCTACGGCGTTGCCTCCCGTTTCGGCCCCTGGCTCTTTCCCTTTCTCAGCTTCATTTTCACCGGCGTGCTCATCTCGGCAGCCGCCTCGGTGAATGACATCTTTGGCGTTGGCGGGGTCGAGGTGGCCGACCTCTGGACTGGCAGTCTGATTGCCCTCGGCTTGAGTGCCGGCAACACCATTCTGGCCGCGCTCTTCTCCATCAATGACGACGTGACCTACGACCGGCTGGTGACCGGGCCGCTGCGCCGCCGCTATCGCGGCGTGCCGGAGTCGACCGAGCCGGGGTTTCTCTTCCTGGAGATCGACGGCCTCTCCGAGCCAGTCTTGCGCGATGCCATGGCGCGCGGGTACATGCCGACCCTGAAGCGCTGGCTTGATGACGGCAGTCACAAGCTGATACGGTGGGACCCCGACCTCTCTGCCCAGACCTCCGCCAGCCAGGCCGGAATCCTGCTCGGCTCGAACGAGGGAATCCCCGCCTTCCGCTGGTGGGACAAGCCTCGCCAGAAGCTGATGGTGTCGTCCCAAATGAGCAGCGCGCATGATCTGGAGTTGCAGCTCTCCAACGGCGATGGCCTGCTGGCGCCGGGTGGGGCGGGGCGCTGGAACGCCTTCTCCGGGAATGCCGCGGATAACATCGGGGTCTTCAGCGTCTTTGGCGACGCCAGCCGCGGCTCGGACAATGCCCTCCTCGGCTACCTGATATCGCCATACATGCTGGGCCGCATCCTGACCCTCTTCATCATCGACGTCGTCCGCGAGTGGTGGCAGGCGTGGCAACAGCGGCGGCAGAATGTGCTGCCCCGCGTCCATCGCGGGCTGAAATACTCCTTCGTCCGGGCCGGCACGACGACGGCGATGCAGGAGGCGAGCCGCCACATCCTGACCGCCGACATCCTGAGTGGGAAGCCGGAGGTCTACAACACCTTCTTCGGCTATGACGAGGTGGCGCACCATTCCGGCATCGACCGGCCAGACTCGCTGAAGATCCTGGCCACGCTCGACCGCATCTTCGCGCATCTGGAGCGCGTTGCCGCCGAGGCGCCGCGTCCCTACCACCTGGTTGTCCTCTCCGATCATGGACAAAGCCAGGGCGCTACCTTCCTCCAGAAGTACGGCAAGACCCTGGGCGACGTGACGAATGCGTTGATTGACGACTATGGCGCGACCCGCATGACCGAGATCGCGCAGGACGACGAGGCCATGGGCCACGTCAATGCCGCTCTGAGCCAGGCGATTCATGGCGAGGCGCCGTCGGCCCGCATGCTGCGTGGCCTGCTGAAGCGACGCACGGAGGACGGTGCGGTCGTGCTGGACACGAAGATGAAGCATCAGGTGCGCCCGGGCGAGAAGAACGGGGTGACCGACGTCATTGTCCTCGCCTCGGGGAACCTCGGGATCATCTCCTTCCCGCAATGGCCAGAGCTGATGACCTTCGAGGAGTTGGGGGCGGAATTTCCGCAACTGATTCCGGGCCTGATCGATCATCCCGGCATCAGTCTGGCGCTCGTCACCTCATCCGAGCATGGCCCGCTGGCGATCGGCAAGGAAGGGGTCCGCTTCCTGAAGGATGGCCGGGTGGAAGGGACGGACCCGACCGTGCAGTTCGGCCCCAATGCCGCGCGGCATCTGCTGCGCGAGGCGGAGTTCACGAACGTGCCGGACATCCTGGTCATCAGCACGGTCGATCCGGTCACCGGCGAGGTGCCCGCCTTCGAGGAACTGGTCGGCAACCACGGCGGGCTGGGCGGCTGGCAACGGGAGCCGTTCGTTCTCTATCCCGCCGAGTTCGACCCTGGCGCCGAGGAGATCGTCGGCGCGGGGCATCTGCACGATCTGCTGAAGCGCTGGATGGCGGAAAGCCGAGGAGTCGAGGAGTCGAGAAGTCGAGAAGCAGCCATCCTCGGAGGTGGCTAGCGGCCATTATCGGCCAGCGATTGGCCTCGCTGAAGGTCGCTGCCGCTTTCCCCTCCTCGACTCCTTGACTTTCCGCCATGGCAGATGGTGCAAGCAGCGGAGGCCGCGGGGCGACAGCGTGGCGGAAATCAGCACAGCGGGCCTCGCCTACGCCCAGGTGACCGACCTCTCCTTTTCATGATCGCCCGAGCGGCGCACCGCAACGAGCATTTCGGCCAGATCGAGCGCGTGCTCGAAGGGGAGAGCGGTGGTCAAAAGCGCCGTCAGCCCGAGCGTGCGAGGGATCTCGTGGCACTCGCGGACGGACTCGCCACACGCCGCGATCCCGCCTTCGCCGGGATGAAAACGGCATGGCAAGGCACGCCAGAAACGCCCCGCGTTACGGCGATGGAACCAGTGGCGTGCCGAATAGGTCATCCTCGAGGATGAAATCTTCGATTCGCGGACCTGCCGGGTTCACCCGTTGCGTGCGGGCCAGCTCAACCGAGTCAAAGGGCACGATATAGGAGAGCGGGCGGCGACTGGGTGGCGCTGGCTGGCGCTCGACAACGTAGTAGTTGCCGCCACGTGCGATCGCGAGGATGAGCGGAGTCTCCGGGAGCGTGGCCTCCACCCCTGGAGAGAGGGTGAAGGTAATCTCAATGCTCGACTCCGCTGCGCCCGTCATCGTCGCCTCGGCGTCGACCGCGGCCCCGTCCGCGGTAGCGACGAGCGCGTCGAGGAGGTAGAGGACGAAGAGGAGCACGATGGGAACCAGCTTGTGCTGCCGGATCTGGGTGAGGATCAACGAGCGCGGCCCGACGCTGAGCCAGATGACATAGATGAGCAGGAGCGTGCCGAACGTCGTCATCAGCTCGCCGACCTCGCCGATGAGCGTGCTGGGAAAATACATCCCCTGGTCGATAGTGGCGCGAAGGGCAGCGCTGAGGAGGGGCGAGACGACGGCCAGATTGACGATGAGCAGGAAGAGGCGGCCAAAGCGGCTGTGAAACCGGTCGTACCAACGGTGCAGACTGTCGATCCGCGAGGCAAGCAAACGATAGATCACCCAGAAGCCAAGGAGCGTCAGCGGATACTCGATGAGGCTTTGCACGACATGGGCGGCCTGCAGGGCGATGTAGGGCGGGGATAGATCGAGTGAGGTGGCCTCGATCGACATGCGTCCAAAATAGGACTCAACATAAACCGAGCCGACCAGATAGAGCCCGGTCGACGTAACCACCGCGATGACGATTGACTCTATCGCCCGCTGCGCCGCCCCGAACCCGGGTATCCGGTCGAGGAACGCCGCCGGGCGCGCCTCTGGTTCGGTCACTCGCTTCCATCCAGCCCAAGAGGATGCGGAGCGCCAAAGCGCTTCGCGTCAAACATGCTCGCGAACCGAGGATAACGCACGAATGCGGACGATGGGTGAGCGGCCCCGAGTTTCAGGACGACTGGGCGTCTCTGCCACCCCGTCACAGGTCCAGCCGCTGCCAGGGCCGTAGCGGCCGTCGAGTTGGTGGGGATCGTCAGAGACATCACAGACCTAGAGTACGGCGTGGCCGATGTCGGCGCGGTCGAGGCCAACAACGGTGGGGAGGCAGCCGCCATAGGCGTCGTGGCGTTCCTGGGCGGATGCCGCGCCGAATGTCGATTCCGTGGCCCCGCGCGTTCGTCGTGGAGATGAGCACGAGCTCAACGATGAAGGGACCCACCACGATGGCAGAAGCGGTCACACGCCCCGCTCCCCGCGCACAGGGCCGGGTACCCGCGTGCGGGTGGCGGTTGGGGTGAGGGTTCGTCGCGGCAGCGGCGCAGAATGTGCCAATACCTCCCCCTGCCAACAGGGATTACGCGAGCGCGGCCCCGAGATGCCTCTGGGACCGCTGCTCATGGTGGTCTCGTGGCGGTCCGCGGGTTCCATGCCGCGCATCCTTGCCGGGGATCGGTTCTCTGCCCTCGCGGAGTTAGACGCCTTGCTTCACCATGCGTGGCACGCATGGGCACGCGGCGGGAGCCATGCCTCCAGCCGCACCATCTTTCTCATATACTGGCAGCACCGAAATCTGAGAGGTATTGGCATGGGTCTGGCAATCGCGCAAGGAGAGGCATGCGCATGATGACGCACACCGCGAACCGACGACGATTCGTTGCGGGCCTGGCCAGCCTTCCCGCTGCCCTGGCCGCATCCCGCTGGGCGGCGCCAGCGGCAGCAGCGACCGACGCTGCCGCCACCCCCAGCGTGCCGGCCGACCAGGCGCTGCAGATGCTCATCGACGGGAACACGCGGTTCGTCGCGGGCAACCTGACGTCGCTCGGCGCTCTCGGCCAGGATCGCGCCGCGGTGGCGAGCGGCCAGAGCCCATTCGCCGTGGTCGTCTGCTGCTCCGACTCGCGGGTGCCGCCCGAGCTCGTATTCGACCAGACGCTCGGCCAGCTCTTCGTGGTCCGCACCGCTGGCCAGGTGATCGACGAAGCGGCGCGAGGCAGCATCGTCTATGGGGTCGATTTTCTGCAAGCCCCGTTGCTGCTGGTCCTGGGTCACTCCGGGTGTGGCGCCGTGGAAGCGGCAATCGCGGCGCTCCAGGGCGACGCGATTCCGGGGTACGCCTACCGGTTTGCCGAAGCGATCGGCCCCGCTGCCCAAAGTGTGCTCACCGAGCCGGGCGATCTCTTGGACAACGCCATCCGGGCAAACGTCGCCATGGGCGTCGATCAGCTGCGGACCGCTGAACCAGACCTGGCTGCCGCTGTCCGCGACGGTCAGCTCATGGTCGCTGGCGGCTACTACGATCTGGCGTCTGGTGTGGTGGACTTCCTTACCTGACACCGCCCCGGCCGGCGCTCGCCGCGGGCGCCGGCCTGGCCGGAGATCTGATGGAACCTCATCCCGCCGCGGTGAGGCCGCAAGCCGGCGACGGCGCAACGCCGCGGCCGGTTGACTCGGCGCATCGCGCGCCTCTTGGACCCTCTGGGATTCGGGAGCATGCAACATCCACTCGCAACATCATCAGCGCTGGAGCCTATCCGTCATTCAGGTCTCCAGCCTCCGCCGCTGAGACTCGCGCTCATCGCCGGAGGAATGAGCCAGGGACGCCCTTGGCCCTTTTTCGCCCCGCTTCACGGCATAGCGCCAAGGCGCCGGAGGGCGAGGCGCGCCGGTTGCACGTCTCTCCCTCCGGCGCCTTCGACACCATCTTTCTCAAGGTCAAGGCCCGTGCCTGAGTCATCGGCGGCAGTCTCGGCTCAGGGGCGTCCCGCGATCCGGCCAGCCCCGCGGCTCCTTCCCCAGTCCCCGACTATGACTTGAGACATAGGCCAGTCAATGGCATCTCGTCCGCGAAATATGCCTTTCGATAGATGCACCCAACACACTCCCGGTCCATAGTGGCAACCAGCGGCCCTCCCCGG
>CAYSXO010000209.1:2278-8498 GCA_964434995.1 uncultured Sphaerobacteraceae bacterium | reverse complement strand
TCTGGTCTGGTGCCGGTTGCCACCGAGATATTCGATGGCGTTCTGGGCGACCGGCCGAACCAGAAGGAACGGCAGCGGGATGATGTGGCGGTGAGTGCCGGGCAGCTGACCGACCTGTCAGTCCCTGGCGGGACGATTACCGAGGCCGGGCTTCGTGGCAACGTGAGCGTCGCCCTGCAATACATCAATTCGTGGTTGCTGGGCACCGGCGCGGCCGCGATCAATAACCTGATGGAAGACGCCGCGACCGCCGAGATTTCGCGCGCGCAACTCTGGCAATGGATCAAGGATGGCGCGACGACCGAGAATGGCGAGCCGATTACCCGCGAGCGCTACGCGACGGTGCGCGACGAAGAGTTGGCCAAGCTCGTGGGCAGACAGGCCGGCCGGTACGGCGACGCCGCCGAGATTCTCGATGGCCTCGTCCTCAACGACGATTTCGTGCCCTTCCTGACGATCCCCGCATACGCCTACCTCGACTGAGCCGGCGCGCTTTGGGGTCACACGCAATGCCTGACGCGGAATGGAGCATCGAAACGATCGAGAGCCTGGAGCGCGGCTCCTTCGTCGCCGCGCTCGGCTCGATTTTCGAGAATTCGCCCTGGATTGCGGACGAAGTCTGGATTTCCCGCCCCTGGGGCTGCGTCGAAGGTCTCCACGCCGCCATGGTCGATGTGGTCATGGCCGCGGGAACCGAGCGGCAACTCGCGCTGATTCGCGCCCATCCCGATCTGGTTGGGCGAGCCGCGCTGGCAGGCAGCCTGACTCGTGAATCAACCCATGAACAGCGCGCCGCCGGCCTCGATCCCGGCGCGCTGACCCAGGAGGAGATCGCGAGATTCCAGGCCGCGAACGCCGCCTACAACGAAAGGTTCGGGTTTCCCTTCGTCATCTGCGCTCGGGAGAATCGCAAGGAGAGCATCCTCGCGGGCCTCGCGCGGAGGATCGAGCAGAACCGGGAGGCTGAAGTGGAAACGGCGCTGGCCGAGATTGGCAAGATCGCCTGGTTCCGGCTTACTGACCTGATTGCCGAGCAGCGCGACCCATCGCCGAAGGAGCCTTGATGTCGGGGCGCTTTTCGTACATCGTGTCATACGGCAAGCAGGGGGTCGCGGTATACCGCGTCCACGCCACGCCATTGCGGGACGTGCCGCCGATTCCGGAATCGTCGTTCACCGGGCGGGAGAACGCGCTGCTCGCCTGCGAGATCGACGTCGAGGTCTTCGGCGACGAGTTTCTGCCCGCGTACACACATGGCGACAACAGCATGGTTGTGGCCACCGACAGCATGAAAAACTTCATCATTCGCGAATCGCTGACCTACAATGGGGCAACGCTCGAGGGACTCCTGTACCACCTGGGCACGGAGTTCGCCAGCGGCTACCCGCAGCTTCATACGTTGACGATCTCTGGCCGGGAAATCGCGTTTGCGCCGATGGTAGTGCCGGATGGCCACGGCGCCCATCGCGCCGGCAGCAACCTCTTCTCCGCTCGCGGGCCTGACCGCGCGTACGCTTCACTCTCGATTGCGCGCGGTGACGGCGAGATTGCCATCACCGAGCATCACAGCGGCATTGCCGGGATGGCGCTGATGAAGCTGACTGGCAGCGCCTTCACGAGCTTCGTGCGCGACGACTACACCACGCTGCCAGAGCGAGGCGACCGCCCGCTCTTCATCCACATGGACGTTGAATGGCGCTATGCCGATTCCGACGATCTGCTCGATCCTGGCCGCCAGCGCTATGTCCCGGCGGAGCAGGTGCGCGATCTGCTCACCGCGACGTTCGATGACTTCGTTTCAGAGTCGATTCAGCATCTCCTGTACGAGATGGGCACGCGGCTGCTCGAGCGGTTCCCGCAATTGCGCGAGGTCCGGTTCGACGCGCAGAACCGCACGCGCGACCCGTACGGGCAGCGCGAAGACGATGAGAAGGTTCGCGTCTACAGCGACCCCTTCCCAGCTTACGGCAGGCTCACGCTGGCTATCCATCGGCAGGACTGATTGGGATCGCGCGAGAGCAAGGAGACGACAAAGTTGGCAGGACGACTGACAACCCACGTGCTCGATACTGTCTGTGGCAGGCCAGCCGCCGGACTCGCCGTCGAGCTCTTTCGTCTCGATCTCGATCTCGATGTGCGCGAGCGCATCAGCATGGTCCGCACCAACTCCGAGGGCCGGACGGATGGCCCGCTCCTCTCGGGCGACGCCCTCACCGAGGGGGTCTACGAACTGGTTTTCGACCTTGGCAGCTACTTTGCGGCCTCAGGCCACGCCAACGCCGCCATTCCGTTTCTCGACAAGGTTCCGGTGCGCTTTGGTGTCTCCGACGCGGAGGCGAACTATCACGTCCCGTTGCTAGCCTCTCCCTGGTCCTATACCACCTACCGGGGAAGCTGACGTGGACCGTGTGGACCTGGAGGCGCGCGCCGCCAGAGTCATGAGCCGCTGCGAAGCGCTGGCGGCATTTACCGAAGAGTCTGGCTGCATCACCCGCCCCTACGGCACATCCGCGCTGAGCGCCGCCCAATCAGCCATCGGCGACTGGATGGAGGCTGCCGGACTGAAGGTTCACGCGGATGCCATCGGAAATCTGCGTGGGCGCTATGAAGGGTCCGTCGCCGGGGCATCAGCGATGCTGCTTGGGAGTCATTTCGACAGCGTGCGCGACGCCGGAAAGTACGACGGCACGCTCGGTATTCTGGTGGCCGTCGCGGCGATCGAGCGCCTGTCAGCCAGCGGGCAGCGGTTGCCCTTCCCGGTCGAGGTCATCGCCTTTCCTGACGAGGAAGGTCTTCGCTTTCAGACAACCTATCTCGGCAGTTCCGCGCTGGCCGGGACGTTTGAGCCGGCGCTGCTGGACCGCACCGATGCCGACGGCATCACGATGCGCGAAGCGATCGCCACCTTTGGCGGAGACCCGGCGGCGATCGACCAGGCCGCGCTGCGCGAAGACGAGGCCTTTGCCTACGTCGAAGTTCACATCGAACAGGGCCCTTACCTGGAATCGGTCGACGCGCCTCTTGGCGTGGTCACGGCAATTTCCGGCCAGTCGCGCCTCCTCGCCGCGTTTACCGGCACGGCGGGACACGCGGGAACCGTTGCCATGGCTCTACGACGAGATCCGCTGCCTGCCGCCGCCGAGCTGATCCTCGCCGCGGAGTCACTTGCCAGAGAACGCCCTGGCCTCCTGGCGACGGTCGGAATGCTGGCGGTCCTTCCGGGCGCCAGCAACGTCATCCCAGGCCGTGTCGAACTCTCGCTAGACATTCGGCATCCGGAAGACGACGCTCGCCGCGCCGCCGTTCACGCACTCGAACCGCGGGCACGGCAGATCGCCGTACGGCGCGGACTTGATGTGGTCGAATGGTCCGTGGTGCGCGACCATCCCGCCGTGCCCTGCGATCCCCGTCTGTCGGCCCGGCTGCAAAGCGCCGTGCAAGCGGCAGGCCGCCCGGTCCACGTGCTTCCGTCTGGCGCGGGTCACGACGCGGCCGTGATGTCGAGTCGCCTCCCAGTGGCCATGCTCTTTGTCCGATGCGCCGGCGGCATCAGCCACAATCCGGCGGAATCCGTTGACGTCCTCGATGTTGAGGCCGCCATCGCCGCGATCGACCATCTCATAAACAACCTTGCAGAGGATGCCGCGCACGAGACCGCGCCAGCATTCCCCACGATTGCGGGGAGCACACGTCACTACGCTACCGTCGTGCGCGGCGCATCCGTCGTCTCTTCTGGCTCCATGGAGGTCCTGGACGTCGCGATCAACGACGGTGTCATCGCCGATATCGCCCCACGAATCGCGGGGACAGGCCGGGAAGAGATCGCCGCGGAGGGACTCTATCTCTTCCCCGGCGCCGTCGATATCCACGTGCATTTCAACGAGCCAGGACGCGCGAACTGGGAGGGCTGGACCACCGGGTCCGCCGCCGCTGCCTGCGGTGGGACGACGACCGTCGCCGAGATGCCGCTCAATGCCAGGCCGCCGACGCTCGACGGCGCATCGTTCGATGCCAAACGCGCGGCAGCCGAGGCTGGCTCGCTGGTCGATTTCGCGCTTTGGGGTGGCCTGACCCCGATCAATCTTGACCGCATGGCAGAGCTGGCCGAACGCGGGGTCATCGGTTTCAAGGCCTTCATGTCCAACTCCGGGATTGACGACTTTCCGCGCGCGGACGACGCCACCCTGCGCGAGGGGATGCAACGCGCGGTGTCGCTCGGGCTGCCCGTTGCCGTCCACGCCGAGGACGAGTCGATGACCGCCGCGCTCGCCGCGAAAGCTCGCGCCGAAAACCGCATCAGCTATACAGACTACGCCGCGTCGAGACCGCCCGAGGCCGAGATCGATGCGATTGGCCGCGCGATTCGCTACGCCGAGGAATCCGGCTGTGCCCTCCACGTCGTCCATGTCAGCACGGCCGCCGCTCTGGCCGCGATCGGTGAAGCACGCGATCGCGGCATTGATGTCACCGCCGAAACATGCCCCCACTATTTCACCTTCAGCGAGGATGATCTGCCGCGCCTCGGGGCGTTGATGAAGTGTGCCCCGCCCTTGCGCTCACACGATGAATCGAGCCGGCTCCTCCAGGCCGTGGCAGGGGGCCACGCGCAGATCGTCGCCTCAGACCACTCTCCCTGTCCACCGTCGATGAAGAATGGCGATGACGTCTTCGCGATCTGGGGCGGCATCGCCGGGTGCCAGTCTTTGCTGCCGGCAACGATTAGCGCGATCCACAACACGGGTGGTGCACCGCTTCCGTTCGCGGTCAAGCTCATTTCGGAAGCGCCCGCCAGGCGGCTGCGACTACATGGCAAGGGGCAGATTTCGCCAGGTTTCGATGCCGATCTGGTGTTGGTCGACATGGGCAGCAGGTATACCCTTGACCCATGGCGCATTCGCTACCGGCACCAGAACAGTCCCTATGTCAACTGCACCTTTCCGCTGAAGGTGAATCGCGTCCTCTTGCGCGGACAGACGATCGTGCTCGACGACGAGCTCAAAGGCTCGCCACGAGGCCGATTGGCGGCCCCGAGCGATCGAGCCGCAACCTGATCAACTGATGGACCTCGTAGTGACGACGGAGTCAGGCCCATGTGGCAGACCTATTTGCAGCCGCAAACGCTCCCCGAAGCACTGCGCCTTCTCGGGGCGCATGCGGGCGAGGCCCGGATCGTCGCGGGCGGCACCGATATCATGGTGGAGCTTTCTCGCGGCATCCGGCCAACCAGCACGCTGATCGATATCACCGCTATTCCTGGTCTCCGCCAGATTCGCGGCGACGGCAGCGTAATCGCCATTGGCGCGCTAGCGACCCACAACGACGTAGTGGCCTCGTCACTCTGCCGCGCTCGCGCCCTGCCGCTTTGCCAGGCTTGCTGGGAAGTTGGTGCGCCCCAGATTCGGACTCGAGGCACTATCGCGGGCAACCTCGTTACGGCATCCCCCGCGAACGACACCATCACGCCCCTGGTGGCCCTCGGAGCGGAGCTCGTGCTTTTGAGCGAGCGAGGCGAGCGCCGAGTCCCGCTCGTCGAGTTCCATCCTGGCTTCCGACGCACGACGCTTGCCCCGGATGAACTCGTTCGCGAGATTCGCTTCCCCGCGATGCTGGCGAATCAGCGAGGGCGCTTTGTCAAGCTCGGCCTCCGCCGCGCGCAGGCCATATCGGTCATCGACCTGGCTATCGTATTGACGTTCGAGGGGGATGTCGTCAGCGCGGCGCGCATCGCGCTAGGCTCCGTTGCTCCTACCATCGTGCGCGCGCACGATGCCGAGGCGTACCTCACGGGGAAGAGCCTCTCGCCGGACGTCGCCGCCAAAGCCGCCGACCTTGCAATAACGGCTTCATCGCCCATTGACGATGTGCGCGGCAGCGCGGCGTACCGAACGCGGACCCTCGCGAACCTGGTTTCGACAACGTTGGAGGAGCTTTCGCTCGGCGATGGACGGCCGGGGCTACCGAACGATCCTGTTCTCCTCGAAACCGGGCAACGGCGGGACTCTCTTTCGCCAGGCGGCTTACGACCTCACGGAACGATTGTCACGACGATCAATGGCCGCCGAACTGAACTGCGCCGGTCGATCGGGAAAACGCTCCTCGACGCGCTGCGCGACGATGCCCGGCTGGCTGGGACGAAGGAAGGCTGCGCCGAGGGCGAGTGCGGCGCCTGCACCGTCTGGCTCGATGAGCAAGCCGTGATGGCGTGCCTCGTACCGGCGGC
>CAYSXO010000209.1:2062-2268 GCA_964434995.1 uncultured Sphaerobacteraceae bacterium | reverse complement strand
ATTCCCGGCATGGTGATGGCCGGGGCAAAGCTGCTGGAGGAGCGTCGCGAGCCCGATCTCTTCGCAATCCAGACGGCCCTGAGTGGCAACATCTGCCGCTGCACCGGCTATCGCAAAATCTTCGACGCGGTGCGTCAGGCGGGAGGTGGCGCATGACGCGCGCGAGCGTGATCGGACAGCCGATCAGCCGGCCTGATGCCCTCGGC
>CAYSXO010000209.1:0-2052 GCA_964434995.1 uncultured Sphaerobacteraceae bacterium | reverse complement strand
CGCAACGCGCTATCCGGGCGATCTGCTCGACGACGCCACGCTCCAGATGAAAGTCGTCTACGCGGGACGGCCACACGCCCGCGTTATGCACATCGACACCGGCCCAGCCTTCGCGGTTCCCGGTGTCGTCGCGGTTCTGACCGCCGCCGACGTTCCATTCAACGCCTTCGGCTTGATCGAGAACGATCAGCCTGTCCTCTGTGGCGACGTGGTCCGCTTCGCTGGCGACAAAGTGGCGGTCGTGGTCGCCGAAACGAGCGAGGCCGCGAAGATTGGCGCTGCATCGCTTGTTGTCGCCTACGACGACCTCGCCGCGGTCACCGATCCCAGAGCCGCGCTCGAACCCGACGCGCCCTTGGTCCACGAGACACATGGCTCGAACCTGCTGGCGCGCATCGCGATCCGCAAAGGCGACGTGGCCGCTAGCTTCGCTGCCGCCGATGTGGTGCTGGAAGGCGAATTCTCCACCACCTGGCAGGAGCATGCCTTTCTTCAGCCGGAGGCCGGGATTGCCTACATCGACGATGCCGATCGGGTCGTTGTGGAGACCGCGGGGCAATGGCTGCACGAGGACCGCAAGCAGATCGCGCAAATGCTCGGCCTCCCAGAGGAGCAGGTCGTCATTCGCTACGCCGCCATAGGCGGTGCATTCGGCGGCCGGGAAGATCTCTCGGTCCAGCACTTGCTCGCCCTCGCCGCATGGAAACTGCGCCAGCGCGTCGGCATCGTCTGGAGCCGCGAAGAGTCGATACTGGCACATCATAAGCGGCATCCATTTGTCATCCGTTGTCGCTGGGGAGCGACCCGCGAGGGACAGATAACCGCCGTCGAGGCAGAGTTGCTCGCCGACGGCGGCGCATATTGCTCGACGAGTCCCGAGGTGACAAAGGTCGCGACCCTCTTCGCCTCCGGCGTTTATCACGTCCCGAACGTCTCGGCAACGGGGACTGTTGTTTACAGCAACAACATTCCCAGCGGAGCGTTTCGCGGCTTTGGGGCGCCTCAGGCCCAGTTTGCCGCCGAGTGCATGGTGACCCGACTGGCGCACGCTATCGGCATGGACCCGGTCGAGTTCCGCCGCAAGAACATCTACCGCGAAGGCGATATCGAGCCGACCCAGCAACCGTTGCCAGCCGGCGTAAGCGCTCTGTCCGTCTTCGAGCGCTGCGTCGAGGAAGCGCGCGCCCGGTTCGCCAACACGTCATCTCGACCAGAGGAAAACTCCGCTCGCCCGTGGATCAGGCGTGGTGTCGGCATCGCCGCCGGCATAAAGAACCTTGGCTACTCCTTCGGCTATCCCGAACAGTCAACGGCCACGGTCGAGCTCGCAGGCCGGGGCGAACCGGAACGGGCCACGGTGCGCGTCGGCGCGGCCGATGTCGGTCAGGGATCGCATCTCATTCTGCGCCAGATCGCGGCGGAGGCGCTCGATCTCCCCCTTGAGCGCATCACCATGGTCACCGACGACTCGTCAGATGCCCCGAACGCCGGGAGCGCCTCGGCATCACGCCTGACCTTGATGGCGGGCCGGGCGGTCTATGACGCCGCGCGGCAAGCGCTTGAGCAATACCGGGCAACTGACGACGAGCGTATCGAGACGATGGTGCAGTTCCGGCCGGCAGCCACGACGATGCTCGCGGAGGACGACGGTTCAGGCATTCCCAATTACTGTTACGGGTACGCCGCCCAGGCCGTCGAAGTCGAGGTCAACACGGTAACCGGGCAGGTGCGCGTCCGCAAGGTCATCAGCGTCCACGATGTCGGCCGCGCGATCAACATGCAGCAGGTCGAGGGGCAGATCGAGGGCTGCCTGGCACAGGCCATTGGCTATGCATTGATCGAGGATTTGAAGACTCGTGACGGCATGATCCTTACCCCGCACTTGAGCACGTATCTCCTCCCGACCGCGCTCGATGTGCCGGATGAGATCGTCCCGATCGTGCTGGAGCTCGCCGATCCGCACGGCCCGTTTGGCGCGCGGGGCGTCGCAGAAATGCCGTTGGTGCCGTTCCTGCCAGCCGTTGCCGCGGCCATTCATGATGCCGTTGGCGT
>CAYSXO010000208.1:0-8506 GCA_964434995.1 uncultured Sphaerobacteraceae bacterium | reverse complement strand
GGCTCGCACGTTGACGTTCATGACCCGGTCCCAGGTCGCCTCGTCGAGCGTGGCGAACGGGACATCGGCATAGGGGCCGGCGGCATGGACAAGAATGTCGATCCTGCCGAACTGCCCGAGAACCTCGCTCGCGAGTGCCGCCGCCGCGCCGCTTTGGGCCAGATCGGCCTGAAACGCGGCGGCGTTGCCGCCGGCCTCGATGATCTCATCGACCACGCGCCGCGCTTCGGCGGCGTCCTGTTGGTAGTGAACGGCGACCGTTGCGCCATGCGCGCCCAGCCGTTTGGCGATCGCCGCGCCCAGATTGCGGGACGAACCGGAGACCAGCGCGACCTTGCCATCGAAGCGGTCGCCGCCTGGGATTATTTCCATAGGTATTCTGCTCCTTGCCTAACGGCCCTCACTCCCGATGGCCCTCACCCCCTTTCCCCTCTCCCGTCGAGCCGGGAGAGGGGCAGCTGAACGCCAGCGGGTCGCCACGTTGGAACGAGCCTCGACGGCAGCGCTCCCCTCTCCCAGTGCGCTGGGAGAGGGGCCGGGGGTGAGGGTGTTCAGCGGGCGAGGGCCGGACGCCGTTCAAACGACTCCGGCAGATCGAACGTGGCTGCCGAAACGCCGTCGCGGATCACCTGCTGCACCCGTTCCGGGGTGAAGGGCGTCGTTCGCACCGGCGTGCCCAGGGCAGCCGCGATGGCGGTGGAGATCGCGCCGGGCGGCAGGATCACCGGCGGCTCGCCAACGCCCTTCGCACCATATGGCCCCTCGTCCGAGGCGTATTCCAGAATGATGGTGCGGATAGCCGGCGTTTCCAGAGTAGTGGGCAGCTTGTAGAGGGCGAGATTGGGGTTGAGCATGCGCCCATCCTCGATCACGATCTCCTCGGTCAGCGCGTAGCCAATCCCCTGAACCGCGCCGCCCTGCATCTGCCCTTCGACCAGCGTCGGGTTGACCGCGAAACCGGCATCCTGCACCGCGACATAATCGACGACGCGCGTCTGCCCGGTGTCGCGGTCGATCTCGACTTCAGCCGCGTGGCAGTGGAACGATGGCGCGTTGAAAACGGTGAAGATCGATCCTCGGAAGGCGCCTTCGTCGGAATCGGGCATGGCCGCCAGGAACGAGCCCCGTCCCAGCACTGGCCCCGTGACCCACATCTGCCCCGCCATCAGGTCGGCATAGGAGACGCCCCGGCCCGGCACGCCGCGGACTCGCACGACGCCGTCAACGACCTCCAGATCGGCTTCCGCCGCTTCCAGTATCTCGGCGGCGCGTTCGAGCAGTTGTTGCCGCGCGTCTCGCGCCGCCGCCTGCGCGGCCTTGCCGGCGTTGTAGAGGGTGCGGCTCCCCTGGGCGCCGGCGTCGAAGGGGGTGGCGTCGGTGTCGCCCCAGACGACGCGAATCTTCTCGACCGGCGCCTGCAGCTCTTCGGCGATGATCTGGACGATGCTCCCCATCACCGAGCCGGTGCCGATTTCGCTGGCGCCGATCTGGACGACGATGGTGCCGTCCTCGTTCAGTTGCACGCCGCAGCCCGCCGCCCCGGTGGTGGTGAGCCACCAGGCGCAGGCCAGCCCCTTGCCGCGAACCTTGTCCGGATCGCTCGGAACGCCTGGCTCGTCGATGCGAATGGCCTCGGCGGCGCGGCGGATCGCTTCCTTGACGCTGACTCGTTCCAGCCGTTGGCCGCTGTGCCCCTCGTGGCCATCATCGAGCGCGTTCTGCAAGCGGAGGGCCACCCGGTCGATCCCCATCTCGCGGGCGATTTCGTCCATATGCGTCTCGACCGCGAAGACGCATTGCGGACCGGTTGGTCCCCGGTAGGCGCCGAAGGCCATTTTATTGGTGTATACCGAGAGGACTTCGACCGCGATGTTGGGGATGTGGTAGGGGCCGGGAATCAGCATCGCGGCCACCCCGCCCAGCAGCGGGCTGCCGACGGCGTAAGCCCCGGCATCGAGCACGACCCGCGCCTCGCGGCCGAGGATTGTCCCGTCCGCGGCCATGGCGGAGCGGATATGCATGGTCATCGGGTGACGCGGATTGCCGCTGGTGAAATCCTCTTCGCGCGAGTTGACCAGCCGCACCGGTCTCCCGGTGGCGCGCGCCAGCAGCGCCGCGTAGAGATCGAGGCTTGCTTCCAGTTTCGAGCCGAAGCCGCCGCCGACCGTCTCCGTAATGACGCGGATATCGCTGATGGGGAGCCCCAGCGCCTCGTGAATCTGGAAGCGAACCCCGAAGGGGTGCTGGGTGCTGGAGTGAATGACCACGCGCCCGCTGGCGTCGACGTCGGCGACGGCGGCGCGCGGCTCCATCGGCGTCTGATGGACGGAGTGCGCCGAGTACGTGCCCTCGATGATGCGGTCGGCTCTGGCAAACGCGGCCTCGACGTCGCCCCGGTTGAGGGTGATCTGCGAGAGGACGTTGCCCCAACGGATCAGCGGTTCGGGTCCGGGATAGCTCGACGCGTCGTCGTGGACGAGAGGCGCATCCGGCTCCAGCGCGGCGATAGGGTCGAAGACGGCAGGGAGATCGTCGTACTCGATCTCGATCAGGTTGGCCGCTTCGTTGGCGATCGCTTCCGTTTCGGCGGCGATGGCCGCCACCGGCTCCCCGACGTGGCGCACGCGGTCGACCGCGAAAATGGTCTGGTCCTTGATGATTTCGCCAAAGCGGCCGGACGCGTCCTCGGCGGTGAGGACGGCCTCGACGCCGGGGAGGGCGCGGGCCGCGCTGGCATCGATACTAACGATCCGCGCGTGGGGGCGATCGCCGCGGACGATCTTGCCGTGGAGCATGCCGGGAAGCTGAAGATCGGTGGCGTAGCGGGCGCGCCCGGTGACCTTGTCGCGCGCATCCAGCCGGGGCGCCCTGGTCCCCGCTACCACCGGCGCGCTAACGCCTCTGTCGCTCATGATGCAGTCCCCTGATTGCCCTGGCGGTTGCGGGCGCGGTCGAAGGCGCGGCTGATGGCGCGCGTCACGAAGACGTTGACCATGTCGCGCCGATAGGCCTCCGAGCCCTCGGTATCGGAGAGTGGGTCGCACTCGGCGGCAGCAGCCTCGGCGGCGGCCACCACGCTTTCCGCGGTGATCGGCTGTCCAGCCAGCGCCGCCTCGGCGGCGACGGCCCGCAGCGGCGTCGTGCCTGCTCCAACGAGCCCGATGCGGACATGGGAGCAGGACCCATCCGGCGCGAGGGAGAGGCCGGCGGCCACGCCGACGAGCGCGGTATCGACGCCGCGCACGCGGTGCTTCAGGTAGGCCGAGCCGTCAGGCGGCGGTGGGAGGTGAATGGCGGTCACCAGATCGCCCGGTTCCAGCGCCGGCTCCATGAAGTCGCGAAAGAACGCCGCGACGGGCATCTGGCGCGTCCCACCCTGGTTGACCACCTCGACCGCCGCGTCGAGCGCGATCAGCGCCGCCGGGGGATCGCCGGTCGGGTCGGCGTGGCAGAGATTGCCGGCGATGGTGCCGCGCTGGCGCACCTGCGGCGAGGCGACGGACGCCGCCGCCTCGGCCAGCGCCGGGTAGCGCTCGCGCACGATGGGGCTGGTTTCCAGCGCCGCCTGCGTGGTCATGGCGCCGATGGTGAGGCCGCCGTCGTCGCGTTGTGCAATGCCGTCCAACCCTGGAACCTGCTGGAGGCCGATCAGGGCGGCAGGGGCGATGAGGCCGTTGCGCAGCAAGACGAGCTGCGACTGCCCGCCGGCCAGAAGCTTGGCCTCGTCCTCGTACCGGGCCAGCAGAGCCACCGCGTCCGCGATGCTCCGCGGCGCGTGGTAGGCGATGCCTGGCTCTGTCATGGCGAATGTCTCGTCATCAGTCATGGTGGGCGCTCCCCGGACGGCGCTCATGAGGCGACGTTCGCCTGCAGGCAGCGGGAAAAATCATCCAGCATTGCCGTGGCTCGTTTCGCGATCATGCCGTGCCCATACTGGCCGATTTTGCCGAGGATATCGACGTCTGAGCCGATCCTGACCGTCGTCGTGCCGCCGGTCTCATGGAGTGACATAGCCATGCGCGCCTTGACGCCGCCGCCGATCTTGGCGTCCTTGCCGCTAACCTCGACAACACCGGCATGGGCGTTGTCGTCGAGCTCGAGAATGGCGATGCGGCAGCCGAAATTTGCGGAAATTGGCCCAATCTTCGCCTTTACGGTGGCGTCGTACGTCGTGTCGTTGATCATCGTGACGTTGCTTGCCCCGGGGATGCAGGCCGCCATTTCGGGGACGTTCATAAGGAAGGCCCAAACGCGCTCCGCCGGGGCGTTGACCGTGAATTCCTGATCGAGCCGCATAGCTGTTCTATCCCTCTTGTCCGCTATTCCACGATCACTTTGCGGCGAGGACCGCTTTGACGATCTTGTCGTAGCCCGTGCAGCGGCAGAGGTTGCCGCTCAGCCCGCGCCGCACGTCGGCCTCGCTCGCGTCGGGGTTGGCGTCGAGGAGGGCGCGGGCCGCGAGGACCATCCCCGGCGTGCAGAAGCCGCACTGGATACCGCCCTCTGCCACGAAGGCGTCCTGGACGGGGTCGAGCTCGCCGGCGCGCGCGAGCCCTTCGATGGTCGTGATGTCGTGTCCCTGCGCTTCGATGGCGAGCATCAGGCAGGAGAAGACGGCATGGCCATCGAGGAGGACGGTGCAGGCGCCGCACTCGCCCATGCCGCAGCCGAACTTGGCGCCGGTGAGGGCGAGCTTGTCCCGCAGCACGTCGATCAGAAAGGCATCTGGCGGCGCGGAGATGCGCCGAGCCTTTCCATTGACATTCAGTTGCATCTGTACGTCCACGCGGTTTGCTCCTGAATCGGTTGCTTCCGATCGTGTAGGCAGATTAACCGCCCGCGAACGCCCTCACCCCCAACCCCTCTCCCGGCTCGACGGGAGAGGGGTCAGGGGGAGGGAGTATCTCCTCGATGACACTCGCCCGGATGCCGGCCGCGAGCCGCAACAGGTCGGTGATGATCTCCGCTCCTTCCTCACCGCCCCGCTCGGCCCAGGCGTCGATGTCGGCGAAGCTTGCCATTTCCGTGGCCAGCCAGAACTGCCGTTCTCCGAGGGAAGCTTGCGTCACAAAGGCGTGAACCGCAAACCCCCGGGATCGAAACCAGGGGAGCAGGCGCTCCGCCAGCAAGGCTTCCATTTCGCCCGGCTCGCCCCGGGAATCGAAGGTCTCGACGTGCCACATGGGTCAGGCTCCGCGCAGCCGGGGCAACAGATCGTTGGCGATGCGCCCGATGCTCGTCTCGACCGTGTCGGCGGGGCAGGGGAAGAAAGCAATCTCGTCCGCGCCAGCTTCGATCAGCGCGCGCAGGCCGGCCGCGCATTCGTCCGGCGTGCCGGCGATGGCGACCCGGGCAATGGTGTCATCGTCGACCAGCTCGGCTGGCAGACGCGACTCCTCGCGATAGACGCGCCCCATCTGGCGCACGAGATCGTCGCTAACCCCGGCATGGGTGGAAAGCGCGCTCGGCTCGCCGCCGGCCCCGAGATATTCGGAGATCGGCATCCGTACGGCATCGCGCGCTTTCGCGCCGTCGTCGTCCATGGCGAAGATAACGTAGACGACCAGCTTGTGCGCGCTCGGGTCGCGCCCGCCGCGTTCGCAGCCGATGGCGATGTTCTCCCGCGCGAAGTGCAAGTAGCCGGGGCTGGCCAGCACCGAGAGGATCGAGCCGTCGGCGACCTCGCCGCTCAGCTGCAGCGCCTTCGGCCCCTCCGCGCCGAGGTAGATCGGCATGCTGGAACGATGCGGCGTAAAGCCGAGTCGACCGTTGTCCAACTGGAAGTAGCGCCCCTGGTAATCGGAGGTTTCGCCGGAGAGGAGCTCGCGGGTGATCTCGACCGCTTCACGCATCGCCGAGAGCGGGCTGCGGTAGTCGAGCTTCATCTGGCGCATCCAGTAGCGGACGCCCGCTCCGTAGCCTGCGATGAGCCGCCCGCCGGCGATCTTGTCGACGGTGCCGAGCTCCATCACTGACAGCGCCGGATGTCGTGGCAGGGGCGTCAGGATGCCAAGGCCGATGGCAATCTGCCTGGTCCGCTCGGCGACGGCCGTCGCGGTGGAGATTCCGCCGTGATAGAAGTAGTCCTCGCCCAGCCAGCAAGTATTGAGGCCGAGATCGTCGGCGAGCTTCGCTCCCGCGAGTGTCCGCTCGAGCGGAAAGTTCCCGCTGAAGACAACGCCGTAGCGGGTATCGCGCGTGTCGCGCGGGTCGGTCATGGTTTCGGGATCCTTCGTTGGCGTGCGCCCTCACCCCCTGACCTCCTCTCCCGTCGAGCTGGGAGAGGGGGAAAGTTGGAGTGGAGCTTTGTTTCAGGATGGTAAACCTCCCTGCCCGAAGTGCTCCCCTCTCCCGGCTCGACGGGAGAGGGGTGGGGGTGAGGGTCTTACTGGGGGTGAGGGCGGTTAATCCTTCGACACCATCCAGTAGCGCGTTCCGACGTCCGTGTTCCAGTTGTAGCCGGAGATGTTGCTCCGACCGGCGACGACGTAGTTGACCTGGAAGAGGAGACCCCACGGCGCGTCGTCGACGATGATCTGCTGCGCTTCCTTCGACATCGCGTCGCGCTTGGCCGCGTCCGTCTCGTACAGCCCGGCCAGGACGATCTCATCGACCCGGGGGTTGTTGTACCCCGTGGCGTTGGTGGCGGCGTTGGTCGAGACAAAGTTGAAGAAGAGGTGGTACATGGGATCGTTGACCCATGAGTAGAACTCGCCGAGGAAGCCCTGCAGCTGCCCCCGATTGAAGTTATCGTAGTACTCGGCGTCGGTCATCTTCTTGATGTTGGCGGTGATGCCCGCCTCGGCCAGCGCCGACTGGATCCAGACCGCGATTTGCTCGTTCTGCGCGAAGCCGATCAGCACCGCCAGATCGAAGGTGACGTCGCTGATGCCGGCGGCCTCCAGCACTTCCTTCGCCTTGGCCGGGCCGCCATCGTAGCTCCAGAACGAGTAGTCGCTGGTCGGCATCCCTTCGGCGACCGGGCTCTTGACCGGCTTGGCGAAGCCGTACATCACCTGGTCGATGATCGTCTGGTAGGGAATGGCGTGGCTGACCGCCTGGCGAACCTCCTTGCGGTCGAACGGCGGGATGCGGTTGTTCATGCCAAGGTAGTAGGGCCAGGGGACTTCGAAATTGAAGAGCTTGATGTCGGGGTTGTTCCTCAGTTCGGCCATATCCTTCGGCAGCAGGTTGAACGAGAGGTCGACATCGCCGTTCAGCAGAAGGCTGAGGCGTTCCTGCGGGCTGGGCACCACGCGGTTGATGACGCCGCCGTTCTTCAGGGCTTCTGGATTCCAGAAGTTCGGGTTCGGCGCGAACTCCCAGGAGACGCCCGGGGTCCAGTTGGCCAGGGTGTAGGCGGCGGAGCCGAAGGCGTTCGTCTTGAAAAACTCGTGGGCGGTCGGATCTTCCTCCGTGGCGTGCTCTTCGAGCTTGGCCGCGCTCATGATGTCGAGGACGTTGACGGCGAACATCTTGAGCGCGAAGACGGTTGGCTTCTCCAGGGTGACGACGACCGTGGTGTCGTCCACCGCTTCGATCTGGTCCGGCGTCATGATGGTCATCAGGTTGAGGACCGTCTTGGAGTAGGGAGAGGTGTCTCCGGTGCCCCGGTCCCAGGTCGCCTTGACGTCTTGCGCTGTCAGTGGGGAGCCGTCGCTGAAGGTCAACCCCTCCTTCAGCGTGAAGGTGAGCGTCTTCTGGTCCTCGGACATCTCCCAGGAGTCGAGCAGCCAGGGGGTCAGCACCCAATCGCCATTCTCGTCCGCGAGCGGGGTGAGGCCGCCGCCTTCCAGCTCCTTGTACTCGTAGCCGAACATGTTGTCATAAAGATTGCATACGGCGAAGTAGCTGGGGATCGACTTGAAGTAGTGGGGATCGAGCTCGTCCAGATCGAGGCCGTTCGCGGTGACGATCTTCGCCTCGGCGCCTGCCTGCGGCAGCATGCGGGCGCTGACCGGCGCGGGCGCTACCCCTGTGGCGCCGATGGACTGGCGGGAGGCAATCAGCGCGGCGCTGGCCCCGAACATCGCCAGCAGATGCCGGCGGTCAAAGGTCGCGGGCCGCTCGCCCAGATAGCGCGCGATCTCCTCGCGCGTCGGGATTGTGGTCTCGGACCTCGCATCACGTTTGGTTGCCACGTGTACTCCCTTCATACCGAGTAATTGGCCGGAGCGCCAGCGCGCCCGGCGCAGTATTCGCGAACTGGCTCGATGCGCGTCAGCCCAACGGCTCGGCGCGGTCCGTCGCCAGAGAACGCCCATTCCTGGTCGTGGCCGTGGCCTCCGGGTACGGCGCGCACGAGACGCGATGATTCCCCGGACCGGCCGTGATCATGACCGCTGATTCTCCCCGATCGGGAACGCGCGCGGCACGGCATCGTTCGGTGAATGCCTCGCGCGCCGCGACGTCAGCCTCCAACGGTCGCGGACTCCCGGCCTGGCGGCGGGATGGATCGGGGATGGGAACGGCCGCCAGCAGGGCCCGAGTGTAGGGATGTTGCGGA
>CAYSXO010000207.1:0-8565 GCA_964434995.1 uncultured Sphaerobacteraceae bacterium | reverse complement strand
GAGGGGGCAGGCGAGCCCCTCGAGGTCTCCGGTGATCCGCTGTTGCTGACCCGCGCCGTGGAGAATGTCCTTGACAACGCCGTGCGCTATACCCCAGCCGGAGGAGAAGTCCACGCCACGGTGCGGTGCGCGGGCGAATCGATATCGTTCAACGTCATCGACACGGGACCTGGCCTGGCGCCGGATGATTTGCCCCACATCTTTGCCCCGCTCTTTCGCGGTGAGGCTCGCGGAACCGGCGCACCGGCGGCGCGGGATTGGGACTGACCATCGCGCGGCGCCTGCTGCGCGCACATGGCGGCGAGCTGACAGCCGCGAATATCCCGAATGGCGGCGCGATGTTCACGGGAACGCTCCCCTCGTCTGGCCGCGCTGGTCCCGATTCTGCAGGCGATCCGGCGCAAGCGCGAAAGGAGCCGGCCATGTCGTGGGTCATCCCACTAGTCGCGACGATCCTGCTCGCCGGAGCGATGGCTGCTCCGGTGGCGGCACGCGGTACGCCGGTCGCGGAGACGCCGCCCGAATCGTGCCTGGCCGTCGAGACGTTCCCCGTGCCGGCTGGCGAGCACCCGCACGACGTTGCCCCGGCGGCTGATGGCGCAAGGATCTGGTACACCGCGCAGCGGGCCGGGGCGCTCGGCCTGCTCGACCCCGGCAACGGGGCGATCGAGACGATCTCGCTCGGCGAGGGGTCCGCGCCGCATGGGGTGATTGTCGGGCCGGATGGCGATGCCTGGGCGACCGATGGCGGACTGAATGCCATCGTCCGCGTCGATGCGGAAACGCGCGAGGTCTTCGTCTGGCCGCTGGCGGGAGAGAACGCGAATCTCAACACAGCGGTCTTCGACCACGACGGGATCCTCTGGTTCACGGGCCAGAACGGCATCGTCGGCCGGCTCGATCCGGACGCGACGCCGCCGGGGACGGTGCTGGAGCCGGCCGCCGCGCCGCGCGGGCAGGGACCGTACGGGATCGCGGTGACGCCTGACAACGAGGTGTACTTCGCCTCGCTGGCCGGGAGCTACCTGGGGCGAGTCGTGCCCGGCGATGCTGGCGCGTTCACCCTGGAGGAGATCGACCCGCCGACGCCGGGCCAGGGAACCCGCCGTGTCTGGTCCGACTCCTTCGGCAACCTCTGGACCAGCGAGTGGAACGCGGGGCAGGTAGGACAGTATGACCCCATGGCTGGCGAGTGGGCAGAATGGCGGCTGCCGGGCGACACGCCGCAAGCGTACGCCGTCTACGTCGACGAGCGGGACGACGTCTGGCTGAGCGACTTCGGGGCGAACGCGCTGGTGCGTTTTGACCCGGATAGCGAAACCTTCGCCGTGCTCCCCCTGCCGCATGATGCGGCGCGCGTGCGTCAGCTCCATGGCCGCCCCGGCGAGGTCTGGGGCGCGGAGTCGGGCGTTGATGCGCTCGTGCGGGTACGGACGCGGTGCGGGGATGATGGGTGATGGTCTCGCGAGCGTCGCGAGTCAGCGATGGCTAGCGATCAGGTGATAGCGAGCATTCGAGCGTGTTGAGCAGGCGTTCGATGAACTGCTCATCCGTGTCAGGCTGGGTCTCTTCGCCAAGGAATCTGCGCCAGTAGGCCCGTTGATATAGTGCGCCCAGTAGCAGATAGGCGACAGCCTCGGGGTCGGCGCTGGCGTGAACGCGGCCCAGATCCTGCTCGTGGCGAAGGTAGGCCGCGAGGGCTTCGTTGGCCCGTTGCGGCCCGGCGCCGCGACTTGCGAGCAACTGCCGATGCCGGGCCAGAAGTTCCGGGTCGGCGAAGATCGATGCGCCCATGGGGATCGCATCATCGTAGAACGAAAGACCGGATTGCGCGATCCCGGTCAGGTTGGCGCGAACGGTTTCCGTGCCGGCCAGGGCCGGCAGGCTCGTGATCAGGGAGAAGAATCCTGCCGGAATCTGGCCGAGCGTGGCAAGGAAGATCGCCTCCTTGCTCGGGAAATAGTTGTACAGCGTTCCTTCCGAGACGCTGGCTGCCCGCGCGATCTCTCTGGTCGTGGACCGCGCAAGGCCCTTCGCGAGGATGACCGCACGAGCAGCCTCGAGGATCCGTTCTCGAGTTGTCACACCATTCCTCCTCGCGCCTGTCGCGCAAGCCACTGCAGCTGAGTGAGCGATCACTTATACTGCACTCCAATATGAGTGAGTGCTCACTCACCCATGGGACAGTGAAGCGTGAACTGCCCGAGACCGAAGGAGCGCATCCGTGGAAACGACCTATCTCCTCCTCAAATTCCTGCATGTCCTGGGCGCGATCGCCTGGATTGGCGGCCTTCTGATGCTCCTCGTGCTGAATGCGCGGATGGGGCGTGAAGGCGAGGCAACGGTTGTCGCCGCATTGGGACGCCAGAGCGAGTATCTGGGCCGCTCCGTGCTCGGGCCGGCGATGCTGCTCACGTTGCTGGCTGGCTTCGGCACGGCAGGCGTGGCAAGGTTCCCTTTTTCCTCTCTCTGGATCGTCTGGGGGATCATTGGCTTTGTCGCCTCGATCGTCGTCGGCGTGCTGCTGGTGCAGCGGGCGGCCGGCGAACTGGAATCGGCCGCGCGGGAGGCCGGTCCGGCGGATCCCCGGCTGACTCGGCTACGCGGCCGGCTCATCGGGCTGAACGCGGTCAATCTCCTCCTGCTCGTGTCGGTCGTGGCGGCCATGGTCTTCAAGCCAACCCTCTAGGCCGCGCGGTCCATCTCCCGGAACATCGAGGTCAGCGTTCATGAAGATCGGATTGCAGCTTGCGGACTTTACCTGGGCAGGTGGTGGCCCCGCGGCCGGGGACACGCTGAAGAACCTGGTCGTCACCGCCGAACAGGCGGGCTTTGATGCCATTGGCATGGCCGACCATGTCTGGCAAAGCCCCTACATGAATGGGCCGGAGCAGCCCCAATTGGAATGCTTCACGACGCTGGGGGTCGTCGCGGCCAGTACACGCCGTGTGCGGTTGCTGCCGCTGGTTCTGGCGGCGACGTACCGGCCAGCGGCGATCATTGCCAAGGGCATCACCACTCTGGACGTCCTTTCGGGCGGGCGAGCCATGCTTGGCATCGGCGCGGGGCATTTCGAGATGGAGGCGCGGGGCCTCGGCCTGCCCTTCCCCTCACTGGCGGAGCGCTTTACGGCATTGGAAGAGACGCTGCAGATCTGCCTGCAGATGTGGCATGGCGAGCAGGGTGACGGGCAGCCCTTCGCTGGGAAAACCGTCCAGGTGGAGCGCGCGCTGAACCTGCCACAAAGCCTGTCGCGGCCGCATCCGCCGATCCTCATTGGCGGGAGCGGAGAGCGCAAGACGCTGCGTCTCGTTGCCCGGTATGCAGATGCGTGCGGACTCTATCCAATGCCGGACCTCCCGCGCAAGCTCGACGTTCTGCGCCGCCACTGCGACGAAGTGGGGCGCGATTTCGACACCATCGAGAAGACCTGCACGGACCACTTCACCCTCGTCGACGGCGCCACGACACGCGCGCTGATCGAGCGGCTGGAGCATCTTGCGGCGCAGGGCATCGAGACGGTTTTCGGCATCGTTGCCGGGCCGGACCCGGTGCGAACAGTGGAGATCATCGGCAGGGAGGTCATTCCGGAGTTCACGACGGCATAGGGGCAAGTGGCGGCCTCTGCCTACGCGATGACGATCACACCCTCCATGCCAGGGTGTGGGACGCACCGAACGCGATACGTGTCCGGTTCATCGAAGATCAGGCTGAACGACTGGCCAGGTTCGATGAGTCCGGAATCGGGAAAAGCGAGGTCGGCGCCCGTGACCGTGTGGGCGGTTGCCGAGGTATTGACCCAGGTGACCGCGGTCCCGGGCGCGGCCTCGAGCAGCCGTGGCTGAAACGACCAGTCGTCGCGCATCTCGATCGTCTTCGCGGCGATCGGTTCCCGGATGAGTGGCAGCGCGTAGAGCGTCACGTGGAGGTCGTCGCTGAACGCGCTCAGCACGGCAACGCCGCCCACATCCGAACCAGTTTCCGGCTGCAGGCTGACGATTGTCGTCTCCACAAGGGGGAGCAGAACGTCACCGCAAGCCAGGGCGTCGCCGCTGTCCGCCGCCGAGAGCTGATTGGCGGCGCCTCCCGCGTCGCTCTTCGCGGAAATGTCGCTGATAGGTATGATGCGGGCCAGCGGCGCCGAAAGTGATTCGGTCGCCGCTGGTTGCATCGCCAACCGGCCTACCTCGACCGCAACGTCTCCTGGCGTAGCGCACGTGCCGGCGAGGATTTTGGCACGGTAGCCCGGTGACGAAGCTCTCGCATCAGCCTCATCGATCACGCGAAGCTGCTCGAACGAGGTCGCGGCAAACGCATCCGGCGCGATCTCCCATTCCCAGGCTCCCGCCGTGGGGAGGGTCAACTCAGCAACAAAGTGCCCGACTGGCCCTTCCCGAATCCCCGTGGCGGTGACCGTTTCGCCAGTCTCGGTGTGGGTGGCGCGCACCACGGGCGTGACGTCGCTGATTGGCGTTACGCCGTGCTGCAGGACCATGAAACCGAAGCGCCAGGGAACCCCGGCGGTCACCTCCTCTGGCGGGGCATCCAGGCGCACGGTGGCCCAGCCGCCGGCAAGTGCCGGCGGCGCGCCTGTTGCCAGGAGGAGAACCACGATGGCCGCGACGATCGTTCGTTGCATGAGAGTCCCTCCTTCATCGCCTCGCATCGACAGAAGCATCGGATCAGGCTGACCGAACAGGAGCCCGTTCCTCTACCTGTCCCTCATACCGGGAAACGCCGGGGAAGGTTCCCGACGCGGGCTAGTCCACGGGACGAACAGACTCAGCGATGGCGAGCGACGCCTCTTTGGAGAGCGCGGATTCGAAGCGGAGAATGACGCCGTCCCGCTCCCAGAGCAGAACGTTGCCGGCCAGGCGGTAGCGCTCTTCCTGGCAGTCGCCGCCTTCGCCGCAGGCCAGAAAGACTCCGTGCGGCGCGCCCGTGATCCAGAAGCCGTCTTCTCCGGCAACCTCAACTGCCTCAAGGTGGGTCTGCATCTGACCCGCATCGCCACGCAACCCCTTTTCGATCAGGTTGCGCTCGACCCCTCCCGCGAATTGGGTGAGGAGCGCGCCGACGCCGGGAACCTGGCTGCCGGGGAGCGCCGCCGAGACGGGATAGACGAAGGAGATCATGGCCTCGGTTCCCTCTCCAAGGAGAGAGATTTCGGCGGGGGCGGCGAGCTCCGGCGCCGTGGGCGCGACGACCGGGAAGGCAACCGCCTCCCGGGCTTGCTCGAGGGTAACCGCGTCGCCGAGCTGGAGGTCCGCGCCAGCCGGCAGCGGGACCGGGGTCGGAGCGGCCTCCTGCCAGCGGATCTCTACGCCGGGCAGTCCGATGCGGTCAGCGATGGCGCTTCGCGTTTCCGGGAAGAGGAGCAGCGCCCCGCCGAGGAGGAGGAGCGCGACGGCTGCCGCCAGCCAGACGCGCCGCCTGATGCGACGCATCTCCAGCGGGGCTGGATGCCGCGCGGGAACCGCGCGCACAGACTCTCCAACCCGCGTCGCAAGGTCGGGGGTGCGCGGAAAGGCGATGGTGTGTCCCAGGTCGATGAGTGCCTGCTCCAGCGCATCTTCAGCGGCCTCGGCGTGTGGGAGGCGGTGCTCAGGCATGGGGCGTCCTTCCAACCTCGGCGCCGGCAGCCAGGCGCTGGCGTAGCCGTTGCAGCGCCCGGGAGAGGCGGGACTTGACCGTGCCGCGCGGGCAACCAAGCAAGGCGGCCATTTCGGCCTCGGTTAGCTCGAGGAAGTAGCGGTAGGCGATAACCTGCTGGTCGTCCTCGCGCAAGGTCTGGACCGCGGCCAGCAACTCGCCGCGGCGCTCTGTCGCCATGGCCGACGGTTCCGGAGACGATCCCACGTCATCCAAGGGGTGATCGGCCGCGACGCTGAGGGCCAGCGTCGGATGCCTGGCCATGCTGGATCGCCGGGTACGCGCCGCGTTGGCGACGATGGTGAGCAGCCAGGGGCGCAACGGCGCGCCAGGGCGGAATTGGCCCAACGCTCGCCAGGCGCGCAGAAAGCCTTCCTGAGCGGCATCCTCGGCTTCCTCGGCCGAGCCGACGATCAGGTACGCGACGCGGAAGGCCACATCCTGATACTGGCGCACGAGCTCCTCGAACGCGGCCGCGTCGCCACCCCGCGCCCGTTCCACCAGCACGGATTCCGAGTCGTCCAGCGGGCAGCCTTCCACGAGCGCTCGTGAGCCTGATCCCCGATCCCAGGTCCTCTGCATCGTGTACTTGAACCGTGGCGAAATGGTTCCCGGCGCGAGGCTGGATTGTCTCTCGGCATTCGCCGCGTCAATTCTGGGGAAGAAGCGGCAGGCGCAGCGTAAAGATGCTCCCCTCGCCCTCGGTGCTATGCACCTGAATCTGGCCGCCGTGCCGCGCCACAATCTGTTGCGCCCCGGCAAGGCCAAGGCCCGAGCCGTGAATGCGCCCCGCGACATTCGACCCGCGCCGGAAAGGATCGAAGACATACGCCAGTTCACCTGCCGGGATGCCCAGCCCGCGATCGGCAATGGTCACCACGGCCCAGCCGCCCTCGTCGCCCTCCTCCCGGCCGGCCGTGACGGTCACGTCGCCGCCGTTCGGGCTGAACTTGATGGCATTGTCGAGCATGTTGCGAACGACCCGTTCGAGACGCGGCTCGTCGCCCAACACCGGCAATTGGGCAGAAGCGGCCTCGACGTGGAGGGTGTGCGACCGGCCCACCCGCCGCGCTTCGTCCACGCACCCGACAACGAGCCGGAGCAGATCGAACGGGGCCGGACACATGTCCAGGGGCTGACCGGCACGCAGGCGTGCGGTGTCGATCAGGTCGTCGATCAGGCTCGCCGCGCGGCGCGAGGAGGCTGTCACCGCGCCGAGCCGGTGTGCCGCATCCACCGGATCGAGCCCACCGTGGCGCAGAAGCCGGCGCTGCAGGAGCTGCGCCTGGCCGAGAACGGAGGTCAGGGGGTTTCGCAGGTCATGCGCGGTGGCGTCAATGAACTCGCGCCATTCGTCCTCGCCGCGCTTTTGCTCCGTCAGGTCGAGAACGAAGCAAATCCACTGCAGGGGATCGCGCTCCAGAATGGCCCCACCGATCATTACCGGAATGCGCGAGCCGTCGCGATGCACCAGCTCCTTTTCGTAGGGCGTCCAGATGCCGCGCTCGTTCAGCTCGACCCGAGCGCGCGCGTCGAGGTCATCGAATTCGTGCGGCGACAGGGCGGTCCAGCGCAGGCTCTCCTCGGCAAGAGACTCCCGAGAGGCGCCGACCATCTCCAGAAAGGCATCGTTCGCCTCCAGGATGCGGCCGCTATCGGCGACGACGATGCCGACCACGCCCGCATCGAGCAGACGCTGCACCTTGGCCGCCGCGTGCTGTGACTCCGTGTAGAGGCGGGCGTTGTCGATTGCAAAGGCAATGCGCTCGGCCACATCCCGCGCCAGGTCGAGATCGTCTTCGCTATAACGGCGTCTAGAGATGTCCGTGCAGCAGAGCGTCAGAGCGCCAAGCGTGCGCCCCCTGGCACGAAGCGGCGCCGAGAGAAGCGAACGAAGGCGTCGGGCCTTGAGATAGGCTCGCTGCTCCGGCGATGCGGCGATCTTCGCCAGCCAGACATCGTCGACATCTTCGACGCACCGCGGCTTCCCGAGCTCGATCACTTGAGCAATCAGTGGATGCCGCTTGCCGGAACTGGACATCTCGTATGAGACCATGTGCTCGTCGAGCACTCGCTGTTCGTCGGGGTCAACGTGCGCCCAGGCCATCCGCCGGATGTCGCCGTTGGGCTGCACGAGGTCGATCAGGCAGTAGTCGGCCAGAACCGGCGTGACCAGCCGCGACACGCGACGCAGGATTTCCGCGGGATCGAGCGAGATGGCCAGGACGCCGCTCAGCTCGGCGAGGAATCGCTGCGAAGCCTCGGCTCGCTTGGTGTCGTCGATATCGGTGGCCGCGCCAAACCACTTCACGACGTGGCCGGCCGCGTCATGGACAGCCTCGACACGGCCATCGAACCAGCGGTAACTGCCATTTGCGGCCTGGAGCCGGAACTCGGTTGAGAACGACGCTCCGGTGCGCCGCGCATCCTCCCAACGCCGCGCGGCGATGCCGCGGTCGTGCGGGTGAACCCGCGAGCTCGTCAGCGGTGTGGCGAGCGGTTCGAGCGGAGCCCCGGTGAAGTCGAGCCAGCGCCGGTTGATGTAGTCCAGTGTTGTGCCATCGCCGCGAACCACCCAGGCGATCTTGGGGATGGCATCCGCCAGGAGGCGGAAGCGCGCCTCGCTCTCCTGCAGCGACCGGTAGAGGCGGCTATTGTCGAGCAACGTGGCGCAGCGCTGGGCAAACTCGGTAGCGAGCCAGAGGTCTTCCATCGTGGAGTCGCGGTGCAGGAAGAACTGCACCGCGCCCAGCAGATGTTGCTGGGTCGCCAGTGGAATGGCGATCGAGGGACGAGGGTGATGCGAGACGATCGGCGCGAGCTTGACTGGTTCGGGGGTGGAGAAGCTTCCCGGAAGTGGCGGCAGCGGCTCCATGGCCTCCGCTCCGTCCGCTTGCGCCAGCCCAACCCGTC
>CAYSXO010000206.1:0-8584 GCA_964434995.1 uncultured Sphaerobacteraceae bacterium | reverse complement strand
ACGCTGCGCATCCGCCGCCACGGCAACCTGGCTTTGGACCGCGCACGTGTGCATGGAACGCTTGCCTTCAGGCTCGGACGTCCTGATTGCCCGGCAAACCTTTTCCGGCGCTCGTTCCCAGGATGTTAACGACGTGTTGATGTCGAACCAAGCGGGCGTTGAGGTCACGCCCCGATCATTGCCTTGCGCGGGTCACCGACTCGGCCCGGACAAGGAGTAGACATTCATTCATGACCGTAACCTTGGCCACGATCCCGGCGGCGTTATCCGGGGTCGACCCGCTCGCGGCGACAACGCCTCCTGTCGTCAGTCCACTTTCGGCGATACGCCGCTTCAACCGCTTCGAACTGAAGTACCTCGCCAACCGCGAGCTGATCGAACGTTTTCGCGCGGAGTTGCCGCAAAAGCTCGAACGCGATCCGCATGGCGTCGATGGGTTCTACCCCGTCTGGAGCACCTACTACGACACCCAGGGTCTGCGCTTCTACTGGGAAAAGATCGACGGCGAAAAGTTCTGCCGCAAGTTGCGCATCCGCCACTACGGCACGCCCGATGACCTGACCTTCGAGACGCCCGTCTGGGTCGAGATCAAGCAGCGTGTCAATCGCGTTACGCAAAAGCGGCGCGCCCGCTTGCCATACGCCCAGGCATTGCAACTCTGTGCTGGCCGCGAACCCGTGGACGTTGATGTCAAGGACGAAGCGGTCGTCGAGGAAATCCTGGTCCTGGTCGCCCAAAACCATCTCGTTCCGACAACCATCGTCGGCTACGTCAGGGAGGCATATCTGGGCCGGGACGAGGATAGCGGCCCGCGTGTCACCATCGACAGCCGAATTCGCGGGCGTGACCGCGATCTCGATCCGCGGCCTCGCGCCGAGAACCGCTTCATCGTCCCTCCGCATCTGTCGGTCGTCGAGATCAAGGTGAACGAGCGCGTGCCCTACTGGCTGACCGAGTTGATCGCTCGGCACAACATCAACCTGGTGCGGGTTTCCAAGTACGTGCAGAGCGTCGAAACATTCGGCCGAGCGCCGCGTTCGATCTTTCACCTCGCCGAAGCGCAACCAGGATTCACCGGGGTCGTTCGCTGATGGATGTGCAGAATCCCTTCGCCGGGTTCGAGGACCTGACCGGAACCTTCTCGGTCACGGACGTCGTCCTGGCGATGGCGTTGTCGTTCGTGCTCTGTCCGCTCATCGGTCTGGTCTACCGCACCACGCACCGTGGCATCTCCTACAGCCAGACGTACGTCCAGACGCTGGTGATGATGGGCATGATCATTCCCGTGGTCATGCTGGTCGTCGGATCGAACATCGCGCGCGCCTTTGCCCTGGTCGGCGCGCTTTCGATCATCCGCTTCCGCAATGCGATCAAGGAGACGCGCGACGTCGGGTTCATCTTCTTCGCCATGGCCATTGGCATGGCGATTGGCGCCCGGTTCTATCTGCTCGCCATCATAGCCACCCTCGCCCTCAGCGCGGCCATGAATCTCATGGAACGCCTCACCTGGTTCAAACTCGACGTCCGCGGCCAGATCCTGAAAGTGCAGGCTCCTGCTGGAAACGGCTATTCCGATTTGTTGAATGACGTCCTTCTGACGTACACGACGCATCCTGAACGAAGCGCTCGCGCTCAGGCTGGTCGGCGCTGCCGGCGAACCGACCGAACGCGCTGCCTATTCGTCCGTCGTCATGAACGACAGCGCGGCCGCGCTGAAGGTGCTCCTCGAAGTGCCCGGCGATGCCTTCGCCGCACGGAATTTCTCCGCGCCTGGCGTCCTCTACAAGTCGCTGAGCACCGGTGGCTTCGACTATCTCGGCGACGACCCAACCCTCTACGAGACGGCGTTCGATCAGGAAACCAGGAAAAATCATCAGGATTTGAAGCCGCTGATCGACCTGATGCAGTGGGTGGCCGAGGCCTCCGACGCGGAGTTCGTCGCCGAGCTCGCGCAGCACGTCGAGATCGAGTCGCTGGCGCGCTCCATCGCACTCCAGGATCTGCTGGACAACTTCGATGACATGGCTGGCCCCGGCAAGAGCTACTACCTCTGGTACGACCTCGAGTCGGAGAGATTCACCGTCGTCTCCTGGGATCTCAATCTGGCGCTCGGCTCATTCGGAGGGCCGGGCGGTCAGGGACCGTTTGGCGGCTCGGACGGCATGGGTGCGCTTGACCTCGACGCCATGTTCTCCTGCTTCGAGCGGGTGGCGCGCGAGGAGGGCAAGTCGTTCGGCGGTCCGGGGGGCCTGAGCATGGGTCACCCGATCAAGGATCGGTTCCTGGCAGCCCCGCGGTTCCGCGAGCTCTATGCACGCGAGTACGCCGCGGTTTACGATGCACTCTTTGCAGACGGCCATGCCGCCGCTGAGTTAGCGCGGCTCGCCGGCGTGATCGCGGGGAGTGGCCTGGTTGAAGAGGCCACGGTTGAAAGCGAGGCGAACGATATTCGGTCCAAACTCGGGGCGCAGGCGGCACGCGGCCCCGTGCCGCCAGATCCTTCCGCGCCAGAAATCGACCACATGGCGTCGCCAACCGTGGCCACGCCTGTTCCGGCGTCGCCGACGCCCTAGGAGTCACGTGAGTCAATGGACAAATCAGGTTCCGTCGTTCGCTCGCGCCGCCGGCGCGTCACCTTCGCGCTCTTCGGCCGTTCGACGCGGCGCGGCGGCGTACAGCCATTTCCCGATCGGGTTTTGCCGACAGAGGATCTCATGAGTGACGTTCTCGCTGGAGACGACATCAGCACCTCGCGCGACGGGGACACGGCGCGTCCGCATCTGGATGATGATCCTGAATTGCAGGAGACGATCGCTCGGGTTCAGCAGGATGCTCGCGCCGACCGCCGCTTCTCGGGCAGGCTTCCCGCCGAGGAGCTTGACCAGTTGATTGAAGCGGCCGTGCGGAGCCTGTGGGCAACGAGTAACGTCAAGACATTCCTGCCGCTGATCGCCTTGCGCCATGCCAGTGAGCAAATCGAGCAAGGAGCCGCTGCTGTGAACGCCGGCGGCAGGCCGGGAGGCTACGACGCCTGATCCTGGCGGTTACCAGGCGCCGCTGGCGGCTATCCCGCGGCCAGCAGCGCCCCGGCCAGGACAAGCGCCGCGCCGATCCAGATCGACGGCGCGGGCCGCTCGCCCGAGAGCATGATACCGATGAGAACAGACGCCTCGCGCAGCGTCGAAACTCGCCCAGCGGGCGCTCGCTGAAAGGCGAAGAGGACCAGCAGATAGGCCGCGACTGACCCAATGGCGATCAACGTTCCCGAGCGGATACCCCCGCGCAGGCGTGCTGGATTGCCGCGAACCAGTAGCGTCAGGATCACGCCCTGAATCGCCAGGACAGCTCCCAGATACCCGACGGGCGACACCTGGCGCACGGCGCCGGCATCGACGACGGAATAGCAGGCGATGGTCAGCCCAGTCAGTAACGCGAAGACGACTGCCGAGCCTTGTCCTGAGCGCCCTCCACTCACGGCGATCACCCCCAGCCCGATCGCCAGCAGCGCCGCGCCGATTACCGCTCCGCCGTCGGGGCGCTCCGCCAGCACCAGCCAGCCCCCCAGGGTCACGAGCAGCGGGGCAACGCCGCGGCCCAGCGGATAGGCCACCGACAGGGCGCCTCGTCGGTAGGCCGCCGACAGACCGAGGGCGTAGAAGACATGCGTCACGGCCGACATCAACACGAACGGCCAGGCCGCCCAAGGCGGCCAGATGATGATGGCCGGAAGCAACAGCGCCCCGACGACCAGGCCAGCGACGGCCATCGACGCCACTCGGTCGTTCTCGGCATGCAGCACGCGGTTCCAACTGGCATGGATCACCGCGGAGAAAAGAACTAGCGCAATGGCGGCCGGTTCGATGAGGCGCTCCCTGAGCTTCAGATCTGGGCAACGGAATGTCGCCCGAACGGATAACATGTCGTTAGCATTTTGCCGTATCGGCCGCGAGGGAGCATTGCCCGCGCCGGCCCGAGCACGTTGGGAGGGCATTCATGGTTCTGGCGCGGTTCCTGCCGCGAGATGAGCAGTTCTTCGATCTGTTTCGTGATTCGGCGGAGAACGCCGCCGCGGTGACCGCCATTCTGGCCAAGGTCGTCCAGGGCGATGAGGACCGCGAGCGGGACATTCGCCAACTGCGCGACCTCGAGCATCGTGGCGATGAGATCACACACCGCATCTTCAGCGCGCTCAACAGCACATTCGTCACCCCGCTCGACCGCGAGGACATCCGCACTCTGGCAGTGGAGCTGGACGACCTTGTCGACGACGCGGAAGAAGCGGGCAAGCGCCTCTGGCTCTACAAGCTGAGTGACACCAACGAGTCGGCCACGTTACTGGCCAGGATTCTGCACGAACAGTCCACCATCCTGGCGAAGGCCGTGCCGCTGTTGGCGGACGTGCCAAAGCAAGGCGAGGAGATTCGCCGGCACGTGCTGGAGATTCACCGGCTCGAGAATGAAGCCGACGACACGCTCAATCAGGCGCTGGCGGCCCTCTACGACGGAGTCACCGAGGTGCCCAGCCTCATCTCGCGCATGCGCTGGGGCGAGCTTATCGGCCTGCTGGAGGACGCGACCGACCGGGCGGAAGACGTGGCCGACGTGCTGGAAAGTATCTACCTGAAGAATGGTTGAGCCCGCCCTGGCAGCCCTGATCATGATTGTCGCGCTCGGGCTGGCGTTCGATTTCGTCAACGGCTTCCACGATACCGCCAATGCCATTGCGACATCCGTTGCTACCCGGGTGCTTTCCCCTGGGCAGGCGGTCAGCATGGCGGCCATCCTCAATGTCGTCGGCGCGCTGACCGGCACGGCCGTGGCCAGTACTGTTGGCCGGGGCATCGTGCCGCCAGAGGTCGCCACGCAACAGCTTGTGGGCGCGGCGCTGATTTCGGCGATCGCCTGGAACCTCTTCACCTGGTGGCTGGCCATTCCCTCCAGCTCGAGCCATGCGCTGATCTTCTCGATCGTCGGCGCGGGCATTGCCGCCGGTGGGCTCGACGCCATCCAGTTCAGCGGCATCTCCCTGACCTTGCAGGGGTTGGTCTTTTCGCCGATCCTCGGATTTGGCGTCGCCCTGCTGCTGCTGATGGCGCTCCTCTGGATGTTCGCGCGCTCCAGGCCGCTACGGGTCAGCCGCCTCTTTGGCCGCCTGCAGGTCGTCTCCGCCGCGTACATGGCCTTCAGCCATGGCGGCAACGACGCGCAGAAGACCATGGGTGTCCTCACCATGGCGCTGGCCAGCTATCATGGCTGGACAGGCGAACAATGGGCGGTGCCGCTCTGGGTGGTCATCGCCGCCGCCGCGGCCATGGGGCTTGGCACGGCCATGGGCGGCTGGCGCATCGTCAAGACGATGGGGCTAGGCGTCGTCGAGCTGCGGCCGATCGACGGCTTCGCCGCCGAGACGGCGGCAGCGACGGTCATTGAGGTGGCGAGCCGGCTTGGCATTCCCGTCTCGACCACGCACGTCATTTCGTCGTCGATCCTTGGTGTCGGCGCCACGCGCAGCCTCTCGGCCGTTCGCTGGGGCATCGCCGGGCGAATCGTCACCGCCTGGGTGGTGACCCTGCCGGCCTGCATCGTCCTGGCCTGGATCACTTATTCGGTCTTGCGCCTGATCACCGGGCATAACTGACCCGAGGCCGGTGTTGCCGCCAACCCTCGAGGCTGGCGGCCACCGTTCCGCCCGTGGACAAGCCAGACACTCGACATGCCATCATTCTCGGGCTAGTGTCATCACCGCACGGCATGCGGACGCGCAAGAGCATCAAGCCATCTGCTGCTCAAGCCGGGAAAGGACAACGACCATGGAATTCAGCGGGCTGCACCACGTCACCGCCGTCACGGCGGACGCGCCGCGCAATCTCGCCTTCTACACCAATGTGCTCGGCATGCGGCTGGTGAAAAAGACCGTCAACCAGGACGACGTCTCGGCCTATCATCTCTTCTATGGTGATGAGAAAGGCAACGCCGGCACAGAGGTCACCTTCTTCGACTGGGCCGCCATGGCGCCGAACGTCCCTGGGGCTGGCGGCATCAACGAAATCGGCCTGCGCGTCCCGAACCGGGCATCGCTTGCGTGGTGGGTCGATCGCTTCGACACGCTCGGCGTCCCGCATCGCGGCATCGAAGAGATCGCCGGCCACCAGACGCTCCGGTTCACCGATCCCGAGGGCCAGCGGCTGGCGCTCGTGGCGGGGGGGAGCGATGGCGCGTTCGCCCCGTGGCGGCGCGGTCCGGTTCCCGCCGAACATCAGATTCGCGGCCTGGCCCACATCGGCCTGACGGTGTCGCGCCTGGGACCGACCGCCCACACCCTGACCGACGTGCTCAACTTTCGCCAGGCAGGGGTCTTCCCCGCGCCAGACAATCCGGCAGTCAGGATGGTCGTCTTCGAAAGTGGCGCCGGCGGCCCGGGCACCGAGGTTCGGGTTGAAGAACGCCCCGATTTGCGCCCGGCGCGGCTCGGCAGCGGCGGCGTGCATCACGTCGCCTTCCGCGCCCCGAACGATACCGAGCACGTCGCCTGGCGCGACCGCGTGCGGGCGGCCGGGCTCGGCATCACCGATGTCATCGACCGCTTCTATTTCAAGTCGCTCTACTTCCGGGAGCCGGGGCACATTCTCTTCGAGATCGCCACCGATGGCCCTGGCTTCGCCACCGACGAGGACCCCGAGCATCTCGGCGAGGCGCTGGCGCTCCCACCCTTCCTGGAGCCGAACCGCGCGGCCATCGAGGCCGGCCTGAAGCCGCTCGATTCTCCCGGGATCACCCCGGCAGTCTGAGGGGCTGGCTACGAAGAGGCGCCGGAGGCGACGCGCCAGTCATCAAGACGCGCGTCTTCGGCGACACGGCACGACTGCCCCGAACAGACGGAGAGAGCGGCCAGCCGCGTGGAGAGCATGTCAAGTGTGGCCGTGCCGGTTTCCGGCGCCAGGTTCGTAAGCTGGTAAGGATCGGCATCGAGGTCAAACAGCGCGCGCTCGCCATCGCCGTATTCAGCGAAGACGATGCCGTTCCCACGCAGCGCCTGGAACGCGGGAGGACCGTCGTTCTTCTCTGGGTTGTCCCGATGGAGCTGAACGAGGATCGCCTGACGGGACGTTGCCTCATGGCCCAATGTCAGGGGACGGCCATCGACAAAGTCGGGGATGGGCGTATCGGTCCAGGCGGCGATCGTCGGCGCCAAATCGATCAACGACGTCAGGGACTGGGTCTGGCCCGGCGACACGCCTGGTCCGCGGACAATGAGCGGAACCCGAATTGCCTCCTCGAAGATCGTCCCCTTCCCGGCAACGATGCGATGCTCGCCGAGGTGGTAGCCGTTGTCGGACGTCAGGATGATGTACGTGTTCGCAAGCGCGCCGGCCTCGTCGAGCGACCGGACAAGATGGCCAATCAACTCATCGAACGCCAGCAGCGTCTCCATTCGACCACGGTGCACATCGTCCACATCGGCAACGCTATCAGCGTCAAGAGAAGCGATCGTCTGAACCCAGGATGACTTATCCGTCACGTCTTCTTCGTTGAACGATGGCGGCCGCGGAGCCAGGGCGTTGGCAAACGCCCCTTCAAACCGCGCCGCGCCCCTCGTCGGCCCATGTGGGGCATGGGGCGCAAGGTAGAGGAAAAATGGTGCGTCGAGGGCTGCCGCGCTGGAGACAAAATCGGCCGCTTTGGTTGAGAGGATATCTGTTGAGTAATGGCGGTCCCGCCGGTCGTAGTGAACAAGTGAGCCATTTTCATTGAGTTCGAAGTCGGTGTATCCCCCTTGGGTCAGGGCGCCCCACTCATCCCAGCCGGGCGGGAGGTAATTGACCGCCGCACCCGATGGGTAGTTGTTGATGTATTTCCCGATCAGCGCGGTGCGATAGCCGGCATCCTGGAGCCATGTGGCGATTGTGGAGCTCTCGTGGCCCAACGCATGAAACCGGCCAAAGCCCCAAGCCTGCTCTCCTCCGCGTCGCACGCCGTGATTCTGGGGATATTGGCCCCGCAGGATGGACGCTCGCGATGGCGCGCAGCTCGGCGTCGTCACAATGCACTGCCCGAAGCTGAGGCCTTCATCACAAAGCAGGGCCTGCACCGCGGGCATGGCGTCGATATCGTCGGCGCGGAGATCGTCGGCCACGATCAGGATGACGTTCGGGCGCTCAGGCAACCGCGCGCGCGCCGATGCCGAACGAGCGCTCATGGCCAGGGGCGTCTTGCCAGGAAGGCACGCCTGCCCGGCGAACATGCCGATAGGTCCGACGCCGAGCGAACGCAACAGCGAGCGTCGCGAATGTTTCATCGTATCAAGGCCTTCGAGAGGGCGAACCGCGCGAGGCTGCCACGTTGCTTTCCGCCCGTTGACGACAGGCCTGAGCGGCAATCAGCCAATGACAACGTGTCAATGATCGCATGGTCGCACAGTTCGTACACCTCTGCATGCCGTACTTGCCGGGTGATGGACACGCGGCGTGCTGTCGGGGAAAGGGCGCCGTCTCTTCCCCGGGGTCGTGCCAGCAGCAGGCTAAGTCAACTCCTTGACAGGGTTTTCTCCGCTTCGTAACCTTCGCAAGCGTAATTCCGACTGATT
>CAYSXO010000205.1:2553-8625 GCA_964434995.1 uncultured Sphaerobacteraceae bacterium | reverse complement strand
GAGCAATGTCGACAAGGATGTAGAAGATGCCAAGCGCCAGGGCCGAGCCGATGGCCAGGACAATGGCGCGTCGGTTGTCCGTATAGCTCGCACCGGTGGCCGCGCCCGAGAGTGAGTCAGGCTGCAACGAGGCCAGCACCACACCGCAGACAACCGCCACGATCCCCAGCGCGGGCAACGGCTCCAGCCGCTCCCCGTTCACCACGGCCCAGATCACCGGCAGGACAACCGCGCAAGCGGTGATCGGCGCCACCAACGAGATGGCCCCGACGGACATGGCCCGGTAAAGGAGGGCCAGTCCAATGCCGATCGCCACACCCGCGGCGAGTGACCAGGGCAACTGTCCGGGGAGCAGCGCCGGTTTCAGCCAAAAGAGAAGCAGGACACCGAGCGATGCAGCGACGACATGCGTCCAAAAAGCAACCATCAGCGGCGCAATGCGCCGCGAGGCGACGCCAGCCGTGAAATCGCCAACCCCAATGCAGGCCGCCGCGCCAAGACCGAGGGCGATCGGAAGCACGATTCACGCCCTCCGTCACAACACGCACCAGTTGCCGCCGGAGATCATCGCACGCGGAAGTCCGTCACGCACGGTCCCTTGCAGGCGCTGGGCATTCCCGCCGCTCCGAACCTGTCAGGAACGTCCCCTGGCAGCCGCCCCATTGGGCGCGGCCGCATCGCCCATCTGCGCCAGCGCGTCCCGAATCTGCTGGATGGTCACGTCGTAGCGGTTTTCCGAGAGGGCGCGAATATCCCATGCCATCAGGTCCATGTAGGGCCGCAGCATCGAGGTCAACTCGCGCACATCGTCCGTCTCGACGATCAGGAAACCAGCCCCGCCGCCAGCCAGGTCGTACCAGCCGCGAATAAGCTCGGGCGCGTTCGCCCCGCGCTCGTGCTGGTGAATGACCCGCTCCCAGACGGCCTCCGGGCGCGTGTTGGGGAACCAGGTATAGGCGCAGTAGAAGAGCATGGCGCTACCCCCTTGAGTTGCGCGGCGGTTTCTGGGGCGATTGTGACAGATACGCCCCAGACCGGTCACACATCTCGCGCCGTGTGCGCGACACGCCGACGACTCTCCCCTGAGAGCGACGTGATCTCACCGATCCGGCCCTACGGCTCCCCGCCAAGCTGGCGCAGCAGACTGAGGTGGTCGGCCTCGCCCCAACTCTCAATGATTTGCCCGCAGGCGATGCGGAAGAAGTTGACGCCGGTGTATTCCACCTTGGTTCCCGTCGCCGGGATGCCCATCCACTCGCCTTCCTGGGTCCCCGTGGCCGTCCAGGAGCTGACAATCAGATCACCCTCGCCCACCATCAGATCAACGGTGATGGCGAAGTCGGGGAACGCGGCCAGGAACGTCGTCAACCGCTCGATGAACGGCTCGTGCCCGACCGTGTCCCCACCAACGCCCCAATGATGAACCTCGTCCGGAGACAGGATCTCGGCCACTGCCTCCTCGCCGCCGGCCGTCCAGACGTCCGCCCAGTAGCGTTCCACGAGCGCCTTGTTCTCCTCGATGGTCCCGGGCGGGCAAACGGCCGGGGTGGCCTCCTGAGCGGCCGCGGTCAAGAAGGGAATGGTCAGGCCAAGCCAAAGCCCCACCAGCAAGGACAACGAAAGCACACGCGTAGGCACGAGCTATCCCCCTTTACCAACACCGGGTTACGCTGCCGGATGCATCCTGCCGAGCCGAGATTGTCGCAAACATTGCCTCAGGTGATGGTATTTCATCACACAAATGGCCATCGCGTGTCCACGGTGCGCCTCGATCTCGATCAAGCTCCGTGGAAACCGCCTCGTCCCATGGCTTCGCTAGCAGGCTATCCCGTCACATCATTCGCGCCCGCCAACGTCGCCAGCAACGTCTCGAATGCGGCGGTCAACCCCTGGTAGCTCTGGATAAAGTCCTGGTTCCATGCGCCAACCTGGCCGGATGCGACCGCCGGCAGCTTGCCGTAGGTCGGGTGCGCGGCCAACTCGTCCGGCGTGAAGGTGCCCAGGCGCGTCGATTGAAAGATGATGTCGGAGACATACTTCGTGGCCTGCTCCGGGCTCAGCTCTTCCCAGTAGTCTCCTTCCGGCACGCCCGTCGGCGTCATGATGGTCAGGCCCATCGCCTGATACATTGCCAGATCGGCCCAGATTGGTGGGTACGCCACGTATTCAGCCAGACCATCGGCATAGACAAAGAGCGAGGTCAGATCGGCCTTCTCCGACGCGACCCGCGTGAACTCCGCGGCGTTCTCCTCATAGGCCGCCCGCGCCGCGGCCAGTTCGGGCGTCTCCAGGTCCGCCCCCAGCAGTTTGGCCAACTCGGCAAAGCGCAGCATGTTCTGGTCGGCGCGCCCGGTTCCGGAAATGCCGAGCACCGGCACGATCTTGCTCGCGCGCTCGTACGCGGCCGGGTCGGGGAAGCTCCACTGATAGGGGTTTTCCTCGTTGTTGCCCCACGTGATCGTCACGAAGAGATCGACTTCCCGCGCCAGCAACTCCTCGATGCTCGGCTCGCTCGTCTCCGCGCTCAGCGTAATGTTCGGCGTGTCGCGGTCCACATTGCCCCACGCCGCCTCGGTGCCGACCGTCCAGCCGGCCACGGCCACGGGCCGAATGCCGAAGTCCCACAGCGCCGAGGCAGCATTCAGATCGGCCGCGATGCGCGTTGGCCGCTCCGGCACCGTCACGGTGTTGCCGGCATCGTCCGTAAAGCGCCACTCGCCAGTGATTGGCGAGGCGCCCGGCGTGCTCTCCTGGGCGTGTGCGTCGTGGCCAAACGCGCCGAGCGCCGCGAGGCCACCAAGCGCCCCGATCACCTGCCGCCGCGTCGCCCCGTTCCTTGCCACGATGCCGCCTCTTCCCACACGAAGCCCCTTGGATATGAATTCCGATAAAATCAGTCGGATATAGCATACCCGAGGCATGCAGAACGCGGGCACGGCCCGAACGACCGGCCAAATCCGCGTTCAGGCCGCGATGTGGATCACGGAGAGGCAGCAACGTGCGCGACGGGGCCAATCCCGAACCCGTCGCGCTCGGCGCGAGTGTTGCTTCGGGTCAGCCCTCCAGGCGGACAGCCTCGCCTTCTGGAAGGTCGAGCGCGGGGAGGCCGGCAACCAGCAGATAGCCGCTCGCCAACTCTTGCGCCCCTTCGGGCAGCGCCAGCGGTGTGACGCCAAGCCACCCGGCGGCCTCCGCCTCCTCGATCGGCTCGCCCTGGTAGGTCATCGCGCCAGGGTCAGCGCCGAGTCCTGCATAGAGCAGGCGCAGGGCCCACACCTGTTGCGCGCCGGCGGCGCCGGCCGCGGGGGCGATCACGGCGGCCCGCGGCTGCTCTCCGGCCTCGATGGCGGCGATCAGCGCCTCAGCCGGCGCGATCCCTACCGTGCCATCCTGAGTGGCGTAGACGAGTCCGCGATCGGCAGCGTCCCAGAGGATGGCGGTGTAGGGAGCCACGCCGGCATCCCCCTGGGTCGGGAAAAGGTTGCCGCTCCCAAAACCCTGCGCCAGCACCAGGCCGGATGCGGCCATCGCGTCCCGCCTGTCCGGTCCGGCGATCCCCTGGGCCAGCGCGAGCCCGCCCGTCGCGAAGAGCACGCCGCCTGCCGCGAGCAGACCGCGGCGCGAGCCCGTGGCATGCGGACGACAGGAGGACGACCCACTCACAGCACACTCCTTCTCTTCCCCGTCATGGAGTCTCGTTGCCAGCTTCTCGCTCGGAAGTGATTCCAGAACGCTCTGCCGAATCATCTGGTTTCACTGAGCTGGCATGGCTTCTGCAAATCGCGCGGTGGAGGGAGCGCCATGGAGCGCGTTGGCTCGCTTGAGATCGATCAGGATCTGGCCGTTGAGCGCCGGGAGTGGGCCGCGCAGCGTGTTGGCTGGGTAGTCATCCTGCTGATCCTCGTCGCGGGTCTCGCGGGCATCTGGGGAGTTGGGCCACTCAGCCAGGCGACGGCGGCCTCCGGAGGGCTGACCGTGCACTTTGAGCGGTTTGCCAGAACGCGCGCCGAGTCCGAGATGGTCGTCACGCTTCTCCACGGCTCGGCAGTCAATGGTGTGGCCGCCATCTGGCTTGACCGGGACTATCTCGAAAGCGCCGCCGTTCAACGCGTCCTCCCGGAGCCCGCCGGCATGGCAGCCATGGCCGGCCAGGTGGTCTACCGGTTCATTGTCAACGAGTCAGGTCAGCCGGTGGAGGTTGCCTTTACCGTGGTCCCGAGCGGGCCCGGCCTTGCTCGGGGGAGCGTCGGGCTGGTTAATGGGCCGGAAGTCTCCTTCAGCCAGGTCATCTACCCCTGAATGCTTGAGGCTCCCGAAGGGGACCGGGGAAAGGAGCCGCTGATGGATTCGATTGTGCGCGCTGCCGTCGTTTATCTCGTGCTGCTCGTGGTCTTCCGCGTCGCGGGCAAGCGCTCCCTGGCGCAGATCACCACCTTCGATTTTGTCCTGCTGCTGATCGTCGCCGAGGCCGTGCAGCCTGCCCTCGTTAGTGACGACGCCTCGATGATGAACAGCCTCCTGCTGGTGTTCACGCTGGTCGGCGCCGATATCGCCCTCTCCTTGCTGAAGAGCCGATCGCGGCCGCTGGAAATGCTGATCGAAGGCGCTCCGCTCGTGCTGGTGGAGGATGGCCAACCGATTGTGGAGCGGCTGCGCAAATCTCGGGTTGACGAACGAGAAATTCTCACCTCCGCCCGCATGTTGCAGGGTCTGGAACGGATGGACCAGATCAAGTACGCGATCCTCGAGCGCAGCGGCGGCATCTCGATCGTGCCAGCCCCGCGCGATCAGCCCTGACCCGCCACGAGCGGCTCAAAGCGTTGACAGCGTGGCATGGATCATGCGTTCTGACACACGATGCCCCGCTCGCCCCGACGTGATGAGGGACGTTTCCAATGAAATACGTGCGCTCCCGGCCCTGGGGAACGCGCGGGCCGTGGTTCGATAATCGGGCGGGCTCGCGGCGGCGCGGACATTTTCACGCAAAGCCCGCCGATTCTGGTGATGACCTCGTGAACGACCTTCTGGCGGCCACCGGCTTCGCCTGGGATCGAGATTTGTGTGATGAAGACCGGGAAACCGGCCTGGCCCCGGACTCCAGGTGGGAGGGAGCCGTGCCGCTGGCCCCGGCCTATCACGGTCACGTTGATGAAAGTGGCCTGCGCGCGCTTGAGCGCCACACGAGGACAGGAGATCAGCCGCTGGCGCCGGATTCTGTCATGCAATCGGCGCCGGAAGCCAAGGACTCCGTCTTGCAGCGCCATGATGCTGATCTTCTGCCGGGGCGCAAGTCCGCATAGCAGCTCCGGCGTGATACTCGGCTTGTCACGATGACGCCAGGCCCGGCCGCCCTGAAGATCGGCCATGAATGAGGCAGGCCATGCCTCCGTCGCCGCGGCCCGCGCCGCTGGCCCGCGTTCTGCCACCGACAGCAAGCCGGGCATGGCGCGGCGCCGGCGCGAGCGAGGCGGGCGCTATCTCGACGCCACGCGCATGCCTGTCCGGGATACCGGAACCTTGAGGCGCATTCGCGCCATTGCCATGCCACCGGCCTGGCACGCCGTCTGGATCAACCCTGACCCGCGCGGACACCTTCAGGCGATCGGCCGCGATGCCCGTGGCCGCAAGTAGTATCGCTATCACGCGACCTGGCGCGTGGTGCGCGACGAAGCCAGGTTCGCGCGCCAGACCGACTTCGCGCGGGCGCTGCCGGCCATCCGGGAGCGCGTCGCCCGCGATCTCGGCCGGCCGGGAAGTCCGCATGACAAGACCCTGGCGGCCGTGGTGCGCCTGCTCGACGAAACGCTGATGCGCGTCGGCAATGGGTCGTATGGCCTGACGACCTTTCAGCACGATCATGTGGACATTGATGGCCCGACGTTGCGCCTCACCTTCCGAGGCAAGAGCGGCAAGCTCCATGAACTCGACGTGCGAGACCGGCGCATGGCCCGCATCATCCGCCGCTTGCAGGATCTGCCCGGTCAGGATCACTTCCAGGATGTTGACCGCGAGGGCAACACGCATCCGATCGGCTCGGAGGACGTCAACGCCTCTTGGCCAGCGATCGCGGGA
>CAYSXO010000205.1:0-2453 GCA_964434995.1 uncultured Sphaerobacteraceae bacterium | reverse complement strand
TGGGTATTCGCCTATCTGACGGCAAAGCGCCAGGGCGAACGCGCCAGGGCGCGGCCGAGGCGGGGTGCCGGCGGCTGATCTCCACGCCTTCGCTCCATCTTCTTTTCACTCATATCCCATCCCCTCATCACCCAATAACCCATAAAGCGCATCATTCCAAAAGTTATGGTATTCTTCACCGCGCACGCGTTCAGGATAGTTTCCTCGGGCGTATTCGAGCGATTGGTGCGTGCATCGATGCCGCCCCCCACGGCATCGCCACCGTCGTGCGAGTTCGTGATCACGCAATGATCGCGGACAGTCGGAGGCGGCAGTGATCCAGCAGCCAGAACAGACCGTGATCGCCGTGCGGTGGATGGCCGGCGACTACCTCGCGGATCGTGCGCGATCCCGGCGTGCGAGGAGCGCCTGATGGACGAGACGAACGTTCAGGTCATTGAGTTGCGCGGGTCCGGCGGGCTCGGCGTCTTCCTGCGGGTCGGGGACGATCAACGGCTATTCCGCGTCGCGCCCGTGCGAGATCCGAACCAGCCGCGGTTCTGGTGTCTTGCCGCCTTCGAGTGCAGCGCCTGCGGCATCCCGGTTACCGGGAACGCCATCTGGGCGGGGTGGTGGGGATCGACTCAGGACAAATTGCCGGCCCTGGTCGATACCATCAAAGCCGACACGGCGGATTGGCTGCGTGAGGCGGAGTGCGCCGGATTGCGCAAGATCCTGCTGCAGCCGCGGCCGCCACTGTCGATCCCAACCCCTCGATCGGTCCGCCATGAGGCCAGCGACGCGGTTGAGCGCGATGCCTTGGCCGGCGCCGTTAGCCAGGCAAGTTGATCAACGCCTCTGGCACGTAACCCGAACCGCGACAGCGCACGATATGCGCGCCAACCACAAGCCGCCAAACCCCGGCTACACTATTCCTGAAGCCGCTCCCAATCGTGTCGTTCATCGTCACGCGGGAACCGGATGTTCCGTACCGCGGAGATCGTGGCGACGCGCCGCACAAGCATGACTTCCTTGCTTGCCGGATGATCGCGTGGCGACCAATCAATCGCCATTCGATCTGTCGCGCGGCCGGAGCCGGCGTTCTCATCGATCGTCGCGCCGCGCGGGCCACATCGGCCGAGCGATCCGGCCTCGGCGTTGCACCCGCCGGGGTAGCTGCTTCCACAGGCCGGGAACTGGTTCCGGTCACGACGTGCGCGCCGTGTGGCGCGCCGCGAGACGGTGAAAGGGAAGGGTCAGCACGAATGGCGACAGGGACGATCAGGACGTTGCGCGACCGCGGCTTCGGCTTCATTGAGCCGGACGGCGGCGACTCGCGTAGCGAGCTCTTCTTCCACCATTCCGCCGTTGCCGATCGGGGGTTCGAGCTGTTGCAGATTGGGCAGCGCGTTACCTTCGACGTCGCCCCGGACCCGCGCGATCCGAGCCGCCAGCGCGCGGTGAATGTCGTGCCGGAGGATGGCGAGTAGACGACGGCGCGATTCAGTTCGCGTGGAATCAGGCGGGACCGGGGCGCCCCGGTCCCGCCATTGTGCTTGCCCGATGCGCCAGCCGGCCGGCGATGGGCTCGAGCGGTCCGGGGCCGCGCATACTGACGCGATGGTGAACCCTGACTGTCCGCAAGAACCGGATCGGGATCTGACCAAGGCCGCGCAACGCGGCGATGCCGAGGCCTTCGATCGGCTGGTCGCCCCGTATCGCGGCGAACTCCTTGCCCACTGCTATCGCATGCTTGGCTCGATCCAGGATGCCGAGGACGCCCTGCAGGAGACGCTGCTGAATGCCTGGCGAGGGCTGCCAGGGTTCGCCGGCCGCTCCTCCCTGCGCTCCTGGCTATTCCGCATTGCCACCAACACCTGCCTGCGGCTTGGCCAGCGCCGCCCACGCCGGCAGATCAGCCTCGATGCGCACCCTGCCTCGACCTCGGTCCATGCGCTGGGCGACCCCGTGTCCGAGGCGATCTGGTTGGAGCCATTTCCGGAGCGGTCCCTAGCATGGACCGCGAGCACGCCCGACCCGGCCACGCGCGTGGAAGTGTTGGAGAGCATAGAGTTGGCCTTTGTCGCCGCACTGCAACACCTCCCCGCAACCCAGCGAGCGGTGCTGATCCTGCGCGAGGTGCTGGCCTTCTCCGCCGCCGAGGTGGCCGCAATGCTCGATCTCAGCGTCGCCGCGGTGAACAGCGCCACGCAGCGCGCTCGCGCCAACCTGGCGCAGCGCCTGCCCGCGCAAAGCCAGCAGGCAACCCTGATTGCCCTTGGCGCGGAGCGCCAGCGCGATCTGGTTCACGCCTTCGTCACCGCCTGGGAAGAGCAGGATCTGGCCGCGCTGATCGACCTGCTGGCAGCGGACGCCCGCTTCACCATGCCGCCGTTGCCCGCCTGGTTCGACGGCCGTGACGCTGTCGCGCGCTTCATCGGCGAGCGCGTTTTCGAGACGCCGTGGCGGCTGGT
>CAYSXO010000204.1:0-8666 GCA_964434995.1 uncultured Sphaerobacteraceae bacterium | reverse complement strand
TTGTTGCCGGTGACCACCGGCTTCTTGGCGGCAAGGGCGTCGAGCAGCAGCGTGCGGGCCGGCTCGATCCCGCCGATCACCTCGACGATCACGTCGATCGACGGGTCGGCGACGACGGCGGCGGCGTCGGTGGTGAGCAGCCCCTCGGGCAGCTCGACGGCCCGCTCCTTGCTGGCGCTGCGCACCGCCACGGCGGCGATCTCCAGGTGCACGCCCGTGCGGGCCTCGATCTCGGCGGCCAGGTCGTCGACCAGCTGCACGAGCGGCGCGCCCACGTTGCCGCACCCCAGCAAGCCCACCCTGATCGTCTCGGCCATGGCCGACGACGGTAGCGGTGCCGGCCGGATCACCCCAGGTCGGTTGCGAGGAGGTCGTCGTCGGTCTCCCGGCGGACGACGAGCCGGGCGGCGCCGTCGCGGCAGAACACCACCGGCGGCCGGGGCACCTTGTTGTAGTTGCTGCCCATGCTGTGGCCGTAGGCCCCGGTGACCGGCGTGGCGAGGACGTCGCCCACCGCCAGGTCGGCGGGCACCGAGGCGTCGCGCACCAGCAGGTCGCCGCTCTCGCAATGCTTGCCCACGACGGTGACCAGCCGGGGCCGCTCGGCGTCGACGGCCCGGGGCAGGAACGTCTCGTAGCCGCTGCCGTAGAGGACCGCGCCGATCTTGAGGAAGGTCAGGAAGAGGGTGGTCAGGCTGACCGGCACGGCCGCCGCTTGCAGGAAAAGCGTTGGCAGCGCCGGCAGCGACAATGCGCCAAAGGGAAGGATCGCCGCGTCTGGCGATCCTGACAGCGCCCGGCTCGCCGAGCGGACGAGCAGGACGAGAAGCGCGCCGCCAAAGAGGATGGCCAGCTCGTTGAACCCGAGCAGGTAGAGCGCCGCCGCGGCAACGCCCAGCGCCAGCAGCAACGGTCCCTTGACCGCGCTCCGGGCCAGACCCCAGATTGCCTGCGCCACGACGGCGATGATGACTGGCTTGATCCCGTAGAGGAGCGATTCGCCGGCGGGGGTGGCGCCGTACTGGACATACGCCCAGGCGAGGATAAGCGTCATCGTGGCGGCCGGCAGAATGAAGAGCGCGCCGGCGACAATCAGGCCGCGCCAGCCCGCGCGCAGCAGGCCGACGTGGATGACCATCTCGGTCGAGTTCGGCCCGGGGATGAGGTTCGTGGCGCCGACGAGATCGAGGAAGTAGGCATCGGTCAGCCAGCCTCGGCGGGTCACGGCCTCCTCGCGCAGCATCGCGATGTGCGCCGCCGGCCCGCCAAACGCCGTGAACCCGAGCTTCAGCGCAACCTGGGCTACGTCGCGCAGGGCGTCCGGGGACGGTGGTTTGGCCACGGCGGAGACAGCGGCCCGTTCCGCGCCAGTCAGAGCACGCTCCTCGATTTTCTCGCCCGTGTCAACGCCGTAACCATGAAACAGAAAGCCCCGGCATTCGCCATGACGAACTCGGAAGAAGAATAGCGTCCGCGTTGTCGCTAATTCTCCCTGCTTCTCCGCACCACTATCGTCTTCCACACGTTTCTCTCTCTTGAGAGATAGAGAACGTCAGTCCTTGCCGTAGTGGTGGGGAAGGCGGGGATAACCGCGAAATCTGGCGTCGTTGCGCCAGTTTCGCCGCGTACAACGTGTGCATAACCCGTCCACATCTCCCCAGCGCCGACCATGCCAAGGCTGACACACCTGTGTCAATCCACGCACACCCTCTCCCAAACCCACCGTACGTACGCGAGTCATCCCCGCCAACGATGGACTTCTCCGCACGCTTTTCCCCAGTCCACGGCCGTTATCCACAACCGCTGTCCACTTATCCACAATCCCCAGCATTCTCTTGACCGGCAGACACCGTTCTTGCCTGAAATGCACGCATGGTTCCGAGGGGTCAGCGGCTGTGACAACGCGGGGCACAACGGCGACCGGCTGGCACCGCTTGTGGATAAGTGGTGGATAACGGCCTGTGGCCGGATGAGGAATTGACTGAGACGCAATTGGCGGGCGAATCGCTCGAGATGGAACGCGAGGAGGAGAATCCAGAGGGAGGGAAAACGTGGCGGCCCCAACCGAGAAATCCGGCTTGACATGTCCCCGAGCGGGTGTAGCGTACGAGGTAGCCGGATGATCGGAACGAATGCGTTTCGCTCCGTGTCTGGCGGGCGCGATCGGACGCCAGATGACCGCTGGGAACGGGGCCCGCATCCGCCTCGCCGAGCTTGTCGCCGCCCTCTCCCTGGCCACGGATCTCGGCATGGGCCAGCCGCTGGAACAGGCGCTGCGCACCTGCCTGCTGGCAACCGCTGCCGGGAACGAGCTGGGGCTGGATCGCGCCGCGCGGGCCGATGCCTACTATCTCGCCCTGTTGCGCTTCGTCGGCTGCACGGCCGACGCCCATGAAGTGTCGGCCCTTGTCGGCGGGGACGAGATCGCCTACTACGCCGGCGTCGCCCCGCTGGTGATGGGCGAAATGTCGGAGTACTTCGCCTATCTGGTCCGGCGGTTCGGCGCCGATCTCCCGCCAGCGCCGCGTGTGCGCGCCGTTGGCCGCGTGCTGGCGGATGGCTCCTCAGGCGCGAAACGGTCCATTGCCATCCATTGCGAGGTAGCGCGGATGCTCGCCACGCGTATGGGCCTGCCGGGGAGCGTCGGCGCAAGCGTCGGCCACATCTTTGAGCGCTGGGACGGCAAGGGGCTGCCCGGTGAACTGGCAGGCGAGGCGATCCCGGCCCCGGCGCGCCTGGTGGCCGTGGCCCGCGATGTCGATCTCTTCTACCGCCTCGACGGCTGGGGCGCCGTGGATGAACTTCTGCGCCGCCGGCGGGCCAGATCGTACGATCCCGCGGTTGTCGATACTTTTCTGGCCACCGGCGAGCGCTGGCTGGCGGAGATCGCGAGCGCGCCAGTCTGGGAGGTAGCGCTGGCTGCCGAGCCAGCCCCCTGGCCGTGGGTGGAGGATGCCCGGCTCGACGTGGTGCTGGAGGCCTTCGCCGCCTTCGCCGACCTCAAGACGCCCTTTACCCGAGGCCACTCGGCGGGGGTGGCGGCATTGGCCGAGGGAGCGGCGCGCCACGCGGGGATGGCCGAGGCGGAGGCCGTCACGTTGCGGCGGGCGGCGCTCGTCCACGACCTGGGCAGGGTTGGCATCCCGAACGGCATCCTGGAGAAGCCGGGCCCACTGACGCGCCTGGAGTGGGAGCGGGTACGGCTCCATCCCTACCTGACCGAGCGCATCCTCTCGCAATCGCCTGGGCTGGCGCCCCTGGCGGCGCTCGCCGGCGCGCACCACGAGCGGCTGGATGGAACTGGCTACCATCGCGGCAGCCCGGCCGCGCTGCTGCCGCGGGCGGCGCGCATCCTTGCCGCGGCCGACTCATATCAGGCCATGAGGCAGGCGCGGCCGTACCGGCCCGCTCTGCCCGCTGAGGACGCGGCGAAGGCGCTGCTGGCCGAGGCAGAGAGCGGACGACTCGACGGCGATGCTGTCCGCCGCGTGCTGGTGGCGGCCGGGCATCGTTCCTCCCGCCGCCAGCCATGGCCGGCCGGGTTGAGCGAGCGCGAGGTGGAGGTGCTGCGGCTCATCGCCCGAGGGGCATCCTACAAGGCGGTTGCCAGCCAGCTCTCCATTTCGCCGAGGACGGCCGAGCACCACGTGACGCACATTTACGAGAAGATCGGCGTCTCGAGCCGGGCCGCGGCCGCGCTCTTCGCCATGGAGCACCACCTGCTCGCCTGACCTCCCCTCGCGCGAAGCCCCTGGCTCGATACGAAATAGGGGAAATCCCCGATGGCCCCACGGCAGCAACCCTCTATGCTGCGGTCAGTGGGGTGTTGCCAGCAGCGGAATGGCCGACGGCCGCGATGGAGCGGCGCAAGGATGGCGGCGCCACGCGCGATCCCAATTCATCCCGTCCGAGGAGGAATCCATCATGCCGTACTTCGACCTCGAACCGGATCTGCATCTTCACTATGAAGAAGCGGGTGAAGGACGACCGGTCCTCTTCCTGCCCGGCTGGTCGGCGAGCACCCGCGCTTTCCGCCACCAGATCTGCCGTTTCGCGCAACAGCATCGCGCGATCGCGCTTGACTACCGTTCCCATGGGCAATCGACCCAGACGCTGGCTGGGCACAGCTTGACCGGCTACGCGCGCGATCTCCGCGCCTTCATTGCCGGGCGCGATCTCAGGGATGTTGTCCTCGTTGGCTGGTCGATGGGCGCATTCGTCGCCTGGGAGTACTTGCGGCAGTTCGGGTCCGATCGCCTGGCCGGTTTCGTCAACGTCGATCAACCACCGTGCGACAGCCAGCGAACCGACTGGCCGTATGGATCCGATCTCCTTGAGGCATGTCAATTCGCCACCTCGATTCAGGTCGATCAGGCCGGAGCAGCCCGCCAACTGCTTGATCTCGTCTTCAAAGGGCCGCCGGCAGATGCGGACGTGGAGTGGATGCTGGCGGAAATGCTGCGCGTACCCCCGCCGGTGGCCGGGGTGATGCTGCTCGATGACCTCGTCTATGACGCCCGTCCGCTCCTGCCGCAGGTCACCATTCCGACCCTCTTGTGCTGGGGACGGCACAGCGCGCTTTCGGCGATGGAGGCCGGGGAGTTCGTCGCGCACACGCGGCCGAACGCCCGGCTCGTCGTGTTCGAGGAGAGCGGGCATAGCCCGTTCCTCGAAGAGCCAGAACGGTTCCACGATGAGGTGGCGCGGTTCATCGCGGACCTCTAGCGGTGAGGAAATCGCCCCTGGGGCTGAACGCCTCGAATGCCATGCAGAAAGGTCTACGACAATGCCGTACACCAACGTCAATGCCATCCGCATGGACTATGAGGAGCAGGGGGAAGGCGAGCCGTTGCTCCCCCTGCCTGGCCAGCCGCTATCACGTTTCCATCGAGGACCACCCGCGGGGTGGCATGGCGCTGTTCGACGCGGCCATGCTGGAGCGGGATGCGCCCGAGCTCGCCGCCGAGCTGGCCCGCCGCCACGATGCGCATCACTATCCCGGCTACTGGCGCGATCTGGTGAGGCAGGTGTGGGAGAACGCGGAGGCCGAGCTGGCCTGGAGCGAGGAGGATCCGCGGCGCATCCCCGTGCCGACGCTGCTGGTAATGGGGAAGGCCGACTTTGCGCTGAGCGTGGAGCAGATGCTCTCGATGCGGCGGTGCATTCCGGCATCCGAGATGGTGATTCTCAACCGCGCGGGGATGGATGGCCTCGACAACCACCGCGTGCAATCCACTCGCGCCGACGTGGCCGGGCCGATCGTGCGCGACTTTCTCGATCGGCACGCGGGCAGGACGGTGCTTCGCATGAGCGCCTGAGGCGGCGCGCCCGTCGCCGTCGCCAGCACATTCCCGCCCGGTCCCCGGTGGCTCGCCGCGATCGGGTAGGCATGCAGTATTCCCAGGAGTGTGGCCGCCAGTCCCGGGGATAATCCGACCCTGCTATACTCGTAACATGACATAAAATCTGACCGCCACGGTCAGATTTCTTGTCCCCGCGACAAGTCCCGCGAGGCGAACGGCAGTTGGAGACGGAGACGACCACGGATACATCGACGGAAAAGCAGCGCCGTCACGTGACGAGCGCGACCATCGAGCCGATCTCGCCCGATGGGCATGACCGCGGGGATGGTTTGGCGCCCTCCCTGGCCGCGACGCTCCCGGCAGCGGCGCCCGCTCCCGCGCCACGCCGGACCATTGAAGGCGAGACCTGGTGGGAGCAGTGGAGCCTGGCTGCCGCGGCGGTTCTCTGCTGGAGCTTCCTGGCGCTGGCGCTGATCGTGGCGCATTTCACCGCCGCGCCGCCGATGACGGTAACCGCGCTCTATGCCCTTTCCTATCTGGCTGGCGGAACGTTCGCCACGCGCAGCGCCCTGCATGACCTCTTCGTCGAGAGGACCATCAGCGTCGACTTCCTGATGATCTCGGCGGCGATTGGCGCGGCCTTCGTCGGGCACTGGGAGGAAGGCGCGATCCTGCTCGGCCTCTTCTCGACCTCGAACGCGCTGGAGCATCACGCCCTGGGCCGGACGCAGCGGGCCGTGCGCGCCCTGATGGAGCTTTCCCCGGCGGTGGCGACCGTCGTCGACGAGGAAGGCGAGCGGGTCGTGCCGGTCGAGGCGCTGCGCCTTGGCCAGACGGTTCTGGTGCGGCCTGGCGAGAGGGTGGCGGTCGATGGCGCGGTGCTGGCTGGCGACACCGCCATCGACCAGTCGGCGATCACGGGAGAGTCGGTTCCGGTCAACAAGGGCGTTGGCGATGCCGTCTTCGCGGGCACGATCAATGGGTATGGGGCCATCCGCGTGCGGGTCGACCGGCTGTCACGGGAGAGCACGCTGGCGAAGATCGTCCAGTTCGTCGAGCAGGCGCAGGCCGAGAAAAGCGAAACGCAGCGCTTCACCGACCGCTTCGAGGGGTGGTATGCGGTCGGCGTGATCCTTTTCTCGATCGTCGTTGGCGTCGTGCCGCCACTGCTGCTTGGCGAGGCGTGGGAGCCGTCGATCTACCGGGCCATCACGCTGCTGGTGGTGGCTTCCCCCTGCGCGCTCGTCATCTCGACCCCGGCCTCGACCCTCTCCGCGCTTGCGAACGCCGCCCGCAACGGAATCCTGTTCAAGGGGAGCGCGTACCTGGAGGATATCGGCGAGACGAAGACGATCGCCTTCGACAAGACCGGCACGCTGACGCACGGCCGCCCGGCGTTGACGGACGTCGTCTCGCTCGACACTGGCTGGAGCGCGGACCGGGTGCTGATGCTGGCGGCGAGCGCGGAGCGCTTCTCCGAGCATCACATGGCGATGGCGATCGTGCGCGGGGCCGGGGAGCGCGGCCTGCCGCTGGAGGAGGGGACCGCCTTTCGCGCCTTCCCGGGCATGGGCATCTACGCGCGGGCTGACGGCGACGAGGTGCTGGTGGGGAACCGGATGCTCTTCGCCGAGCATGGGGTGACGGTCCCGCCGATGGCTGAGGCCGAGGCGGACCGCCTGCGGGACGAGGGGAAGTCGGCGGTCTTCGTGGGGGACCGTGACGGAGTTCGCGGCCTGGTGGCGGTGGCCGATACGTTGCGCGCCAGCGCCCGAGGGGTGGTCGAGGCGCTGAAGGCGGAGGGGATCACCCGGATCGTGGTCCTTACCGGCGACAACCAGCGGGTGGCCGACGCCATCGGCGCCGAGTTGGGGATCGAGGAGGTGTACGCCGACCTGTTGCCGGAAGAAAAGCTGCGCATGATCGAGAACCTGAAGCGCGACGGCCCGGTGACGATGGTTGGCGACGGCGTGAACGATGCGCCGGCGCTGGCCACGGCGAGCATCGGGGTGGCGATGGGCGGGGCAGGGACCGACGTGGCGCTGGAGACGGCCGACGTGGTGCTGATGGCCGACGACCTGAGCAAGCTGCCCTACGCGATCGACCTGAGCCGGCGCACGCGGCGCACCATCCGCCAGAACCTGGGGTTCTCGCTGGCGGTGATCGTCACCCTGGTGGTGGCGACGCTGACGCGCGGCATCCCCCTGCCGCTCGGCGTGGTCGGCCACGAGGGGAGCACGGTGATCGTGGTGCTCAATGGGCTGCGGCTTTTGCGGACGCCGAAGTCGTAGGTCGTAATTCGTAGGTCGGAAGTCGAGACGGCGAGATGGCGAGACGGCTTGGCCAGATGACCAATCGCTGTCACGGCGCGGGTGAAGGTTGTGCAGAAGCGGCCACCGGAGTGGCCGCCTGGGGGATTCAGCGAAAACGCGGAGTACCGGATCAGTCTTACATCCCCGCTGAACCTCTGCAGGGACGAGCGTATCAGATGAGAACGGATGTTTCAATAGAAAGAGAAGATGCGTCCGCGCCTCGCGTTCCCCGATGATCTCCGTTACGATCCGCGAGTGACGATCGCGGGGATGGGCAGGGGACGGCGTGGGTCAACATGAGCTCTACCTGCTGGATCTCGGGCAGCTTGGCAGCCGGGAAGAGGCGACTGGCCGGGTCCATTTCAATCAGGTTCCGGGCTATCTGATTCGGACAGAGAGCGGGCGCGTCGTCCTGGTCGATACGGGGAACCCGGCGGCGCTGGTCGGGAAGGCGGACGCCTCGCCCTGGTGGGATCTGCTCAACAACACTACCCCGGAGGACGACATCGTCAACCGGCTGGCCGAGCTGGGCCTGACCGTGGATGATGTCGATCTGCTGATCTCGACCCATTTCGACTTCGACCACTGCGGGCGGCACGATGCCTTCACCGGGAAAGGCATTCCTTCCCTCGTGCAGCGGGAGCATCTCGAGGCGGCGCGCGACGACCCGCGCTTCGATAACGCCCTCTGGGAGATCCCCGGCATCGACTACACGCCCGTCGATGGCGATGTCGAGGTGGAGCCGGGCCTGCGCCTGATCGCCACGCCGGGCCATGTCCTCGGCCATCAATCGGTCTATGTGGAGACAGCCGATGGGCCGGTGCTCCTTGCCATCGACGCGATCAGCATCGCCGAGCAGCTCGACATGCCATGGTTTCCCAGCACCTATCCCGATCCCGAGGCGGCGCGGCGATCGCGCGACAAGCTCCTGGCGCTGGCCGAGGAGACCGATGCGTTCCTGGTCATGGGACACGATGCGCCGCAATGGGCGACACTGCCGAAGAGCCCCGCGCCATTCCGGCGGCCCTAGCGGGTTGCCCGCGGCTGTTGC
>CAYSXO010000203.1:7306-8690 GCA_964434995.1 uncultured Sphaerobacteraceae bacterium | reverse complement strand
TTTCCAGAGAACACTTTCTATATCCGGCTCGCGCAGCAGCAGCGGCGGCGGCTCTACCTGCTCGAAAAAGGCGACTCGCAGCGTGCCTACGAAATCTTTGACGAACTTGCGAATCTCGTTATTTTCGCCTTCTCCGATGCGTGTGACTACCTCACAGGCGAGACCATCGCGATGGACGGCGGGCAACGCCTCGCCGGCCAGATCGGGACGCCCGCCCCGACTGACGACCGCGAGGACCCGATCTGGCCGTTCGGCCGCCGCGCGCAGGGCGGCTGCCGCGCCGGTGCTGGCCCCGAAGAGACCAACTGGCAGGTCGCGCGTTGCCGGGTTCCGCGCCAACCAGTCGATGGCGCCGGTCAACCGCCTGGCCAGCAGGCCGATATCGAAACGGTGTTGGCGGGTGTACTGGTCGATAGCGTCCTCGTCGTGGGTCAGCAGATCGAGCAGCAGGGTCGCCAAACCGGCGCGCTGGAGCACTTCGGCCACGTAGCGGTTGCGGGGAGAATGACGCGAAGAGCCGCTGCCGTGGGCGAAAAGGATGACGCCCCTTGCGCCCGGCGGAACCGCGAGCGAGCCGCCGAGCGTGGCGTCCGGGAGGGCGATGTCGATGTCTTCTGGCGTGGGGATCGTGTGCCGGGGCGCGTGTGTCCGCATGGGTCCGCTCCACTCCCTATTCGTCGGCTTCCTGAAGGCCGGCGGCGATCTCTTCATCGAACGGAACGTCGTCGGCGGCAATCCGGGCAAGGCACTCTGGACAGACCTGAAGGGCCTCGACAGGCTCCGCCACATGCGGCACGCCGGCGTGCCGCACCAGCGACGCCCTTGGCACGGGCCTGCCACAGAGATCGCAGAAGCCGAGATGATCGCCGGTCACCTCGTGGCGAAGCCCCGCGACATCTTCATCGACCATGGCGTGCCTCCTGAGTCGGGAGTCGGAAGACGGAAGACGGAAGACGGAAGACGGAAGACGGAAGTCGAGTCGCGTCGTACATCATTAGCCGATAGCCGATAGCCGATAGCCGATAGCCAGGAGCCGACACCCTAGACCCCGAACGGGAAGGTCTCCGGGAGTTCCAGCGGCGTCTCCCAGCCGGGGTCGCGGTCGAGCGGCACGAGGGCTTCGGTTTCGTCGAAATGGAGCACCGCATCGAACTGGCCGGACAGACTCGCCAGAAAGTAGTGGCTGAAGCGCTCGGTTTCAGGACGGTAGATTACCCCGATCGCGCGCTCCAGCCGCGCCTCGCGGAGCCGGTTTGCCGCGGCGCCGCCGTCGCGCAGGGTCAGCAGGAAGTCGCTGGCCGCGCTGGCCGCAACCTCATGAAACAGCGCTTCATAGCTGCCAGGAAGCCCTGGCCTGACTCGAAATTGCCGCGCTGGCTCGTCC
>CAYSXO010000203.1:0-7296 GCA_964434995.1 uncultured Sphaerobacteraceae bacterium | reverse complement strand
ATTCGAGGCCGCGGTGACGACGCCACTGTTGGTTGTGAGGCCGAGCAGAAATGCGTCGCGGCCATGCCGCTCGCGAACGAGTTGACCGAGATTCAGTTCCCCCTCGGCCACCATGGCGGTGGCGCGGGCATCGCCGATGTGCGAATTGTGCGCCCAGACGACGATCTTGGCCCGGCCGCCACGCGCCTGCAGATGGGACGTCAGCTCATGCAACGTCTCGGCCATGTGGCGGTCCCGCAGGTTCCAGGACGGGATGCGGCCATAGTACATGGCCCGGTAGTAGGCCTCGGCGTTCTTCGCCAGGCGCGCATTCTGGATGGCGAAGAAGAGCTCGTCGTCTCCGCGTTTCCCGTTCTGTTGCGTGGAGCGCACGCTCCTTCGTTGCATCTCGACCAGTTGCCCGACCGCTTCGTTCTCGCAGGGATCGGCGACCCCGCGCGAGGTCAGGTAGCCGTAGGCCTGGGGATCGTCGCCAAAGTGGTCGAAGCAGGCATAGCGCGCGCGGGCCCGCACCGCGCCATCGGGATCGACGCGATCAAGATAGCCAAGCACCGCGTCGATGGAACGGTGCAGGCTGTAGAGATCGAGGCCGTAGAAGCCGGCGCGCGGCGCGCCGGCAGGGAGCGCGGCGTTGTAGTCGCGCAGCCACGCGACGAACTCGAGCACATCGGCATTTCGCCACATCCAGCGCGGAAACCGCTCGAAATCCCCGAGCGCCTCCTGCGCTGTCCGATCTTCGCTGGCTCCGCGCACATAGCGGTTGACGCGGTAGGCGTCGGGCCAGTCGGCCTCGACCGCCACGGCGTTGAAGCCCTGCTCCTCGATGAGCCGCCGGGTGATGCGGGCGCGCTCGCGGTAGAACTCGTGCGTCCCGTGCGACGCTTCGCCGATCAAGACGAACCGGGCATCGCCGATCACGGCCAGCAGCGCGTCATAGTCGTCCCTGCCACCGTGGAGTGGCTGGGCCGCGGCGCGCACGACATCGACGTCCGCTGCCGCGGCGGGCGCCTTGCCAAGAGCCGGGGTGACCTCAGGATAGGCGGCCTGGCGATTGGCGGCGGCACGCAGCGACGCCTGAACTTCGGCGTCTGACGTCGGACCAAAGTCTTCATACCAGATGCCGACGGCGTAGAAGGGCTCGGGCGTTTCGGCGCAGATACTCTCGTCGACGACATCGAGGAGAGACTCGCAGACGCTCACTGATCCGACCGGCACGGCGGCAATCAGCCGCGCGGGCCGCAGTTGCCGCAGCGCCTGCGCTGCCGCGCGCATGGTCGAGCCGGTGGCCAGCCCGTCGTCAACGAGGATAACCGTGCGATTGGCAACATTGGGGAGGGGTTGGCTGCCGCGATAGAGCCGCTCGCGGCGCGCCAGCTCGCGGCGCTCGGCCGCCTCGACGGCGTCGATCGCCGCATCCGGGATGCTGAGCGAGGCCACGACGTCGTCATTGAGAACGCGAATGCCGCCGGAGGCGATGGCCCCCATGGCCAGCTCTTCATGGCCAGGCACGCCGAGCTTGCGCACCAGAAAGGCGTCGAGCGGCGCGCCGAGCGCCGCGGCGACCTCCTCGGCGACTGGGACGCCGCCGCGTGGCAGCCCCAGCACGAGGAGATCGGCCCGATTGGCGTACGCGGAGAGTTTCGCCGCGAGGTGGCGGCCGGCGTCGCGGCGGTCGCGGTAGGGGAGTGTCATCGGGATCCGCCTTCGTCGTGCATCGAGAAGATCACCGCCGCTGGATGCGCTGCAGATGGCTCACCAGCAGGAGCCGCAGTTCGTCGATGGCTTCCCGGTCTCGCTGCTCGATCCGCTCAAAGAGGGAACGCACCTCAGCGTCGTTCGCGACGTCGGCATCAAGCTTGTACTCCTCCATGGCGGCGATGCCCTCGAGCTTGTTGGTCAGCACTACCATGAGGTCGTAGGCGACATTCGAGACGCCCGTGACCGACTCCGACCGTCGTTTTGCGGTTTCCTGGATCATGGCCGACTCCTTTCAGGGCATCGTGAAGGGAAGAACGGTGGCCGGTGAACCTTGCTTCACTCGTGGAGTTGGCACGCCGAGGTTTGTGCCGTGGCACGGGTTCGGGCGGTCGCGCCGCGAGCAGATGCTCGGTTCAAGGAAACACATTCAAACAGCGTGCCAGCCATTTGGGGGGATGTGCCCAGACCCCTGCCCCGGAGGAGCGTGGCCTCGCCCCACGATCCGAAGAGGGCTGGCTTCGGGCAAAGGCGCGGGCGTCTGGAGGCAGTAGTCGGGCGTGCTTTCACCAACCCGCGCCAGGCATTTCGAGCTCCTGGGCGCGGCGAAGCATCGCGGCGCAACGGCACGAAGGCCGCGGCGCCGCGATGCTTCACCAGCTCAGGAGCCTGTCGATCGTGATCTGTCATGGCGAATAGTCTGACACGACGGTAATGTACTCTTCCAGACGGGCGACGCATCTCATGTTCTCCGCGGACGTCGACGGCCGTGGGTCGAGAACCTTCGCCGCGTTCAGGATGACACCCTGGCTGTGCCGGTTTCGTGAGCGCGGCGAACCATCACGCCTCAGGATGCGTACGGACGCGGCGGATCGAGATCTTTCACCGGCGCTCAAAATGCCTGGTCAGCCATGTCGCTCTCTTCAGCATGATTGCTCAGCCAAGCCGGCCATGTCAGTGCTTCGGGCGGCGACGGCTCCTGGTTGGCTTGGCCGGGAGGTTGGTAGCGGGCTCCTTCTCGGTCCAGGCCACCGGGAAGCTCGGGAAGAAGGGGCCTTCCTCCTCCAACCCCAGGTCGTCGTCCAGCGGGAAGAGGAAGGGACCAACGCCAGGAAGCAGATCGCCGAGCGCCAATTCGAGCCCTCCGGGTCCGATCGGCATGCCGATGCCTGGCGCCTGCCACAGCCGGAAGAGGTCGGGCCGGCTGTAGTGCCCCGAAACGTCGAAGTCGAAGCGGGCCCCGGTGATCGCGCCGGGATCGAGCGTGGCATACAGAATGCCTTCGTCGTCCCAGAGCGGCCCGGCCAGGTAGTCACCGAGCGGCCCGACAATCGCGCTGCCGCCCCGGCAGAGTGGGTCGTCCATCGTCTCGATCCCGCGCGTCGATGCTTTGCCAGGATCGTCCGGGTAGTCGGCTTTGGTCACGTACTGGTTGCAGGAGAGGACGAAGCAGCGCCCCTCCAGGGCAATGTGGCGAATGGTTGACTGCCAGCTTTCGCGGCTGTCGGCGGTCGGCGCCAGGTACAGCTCAACGCCCTGATTGTAGAGCGCCGTGCGGGCCAGGGGCATCAGGTTTTCCCAGCAGATCAGCCCGCCAATGGCCCCGATGTCAGTCGCGGCAGTGCTGATGGTCAGACCGTCGCCCTCGCCCCAGATCAGGCGCTCGCTGGCGGTTGGCTTGATCTTGCGGTGCAGATTGAGGAGCGTGCCGTCCGGACCCTAGAGGGCGAGGCTGCAGTAGAGGGTGCCTGGGAGCGCTGCATCTTTCTCGACCAGGCCGACCGCGAGATAGATCTCCAGATCGGCGGCAATCCCCCCAGGCGGATGGTGTCCGGCCCGGGGCCAGCGATGGCGGCGTCGGCGTAGCGGCGGAAGAGGGCGCGCCCCTCTGCCGAGCGGCTGCCGACTGTTGCCCCGAAGCTCAGCCCGCGTGGATAGCCGGGGATGAAGGCTTCCGGAAAGAGGACGAGCTTCGCCCCGTTGACCGCTGCCTCGGTGGCCAGGCCGGCGACCTTTTGTATGGACGCCTCGCGGTTGAGGAAAGTGGATGCGGCCTGGACAACAGCGACGTCGAACACTTGCTGGCTGCTGAAGGGCATGGTGCTTCTCCATCACTTCGCGGCCGGGCCGAGGCGCGGTTCGTTATCTCACGTGGCCGGGATCAACGACCGCATCGCTGCCGCGAGCGCCTCCCCCAACTCGGGCCGTGAAACTGGGCCACGGTGTTCTTGCACGCCGCGATGCGCCATGCGCCGGCGCGCTTGCCGGCGACAGGCGCCGGCGCCGCCCCGGCATCCGGCTCGAGGGCGGAATGCCCTCGTGGCGCCATGCTGGCCACCGCGGGGAGAGGTGTGGCGTTCGGCGCGGGAAAGCGGACGCCGTCCCCACTCGCGGTCACCGTCGTTGCGAAGGCCTCCGCGCCCCGAGCGTTCCCGGAGCCCAGCAGGCGACGTTGAAGGGCACAGACCGCTTCGTGGTCGGAGGTGAGGGGCAGGTCGCTCCGGGCCGCTGCCATGCTGTCGTGCTCCCCTGGAGTGTCTGGAGGCCGAACTGATCAGACTCAGGCTCGCCTAATTTTCTCCGAGGTCGTGCAATGTCTCGACATTGTCGACCTCGGTGACGGCCTCCCGGTTGACCGACACCTGAAGGTCGCCGTCCACATAGCCCCGGATGGCATGCGCCGGCACCTCGAGGGTGGCATGCTCGCCTTCCTGGCTTACCAGGAGAAAATGTGGGTGGATGTCTCGCACATAGCCGAGCAGCGAGCCATCGAAGGCCCGCACCGGGGTGCCCAGCGCGATGTTTCGCAAGCCGTGGGGATCGTCGGACATGGTCGATCCGCCTTTCTGGCGCGGCACGGCGCCTACGTTGTCATTGAGCTTCCGCTTGCCGCGCCGGTGCTGGCCACGGGCGTGGCAGGCGCCTCCGGCTCGGTCACGATGAACGTTACGGTCGGACGAGCAAGATCGGGAACCGGCACGTGGCCGGGGTTGGCGATGACCAGCTGAACGGTGTGCTGACCGGGCGCCAGACCTTCGATGGTGACCGGGTTGGCGGCGGTGTGAACGATGCCGTCCTGCATGGGAATGGGCAGATCCTCGGCCACGTCATAGGCGCCGTCGATGATGAAGTGCGCGTGCAGGTCGGTTTCGGCGGTGGCCTCCGAGGCGGCGACGATGGTCAACCCCGGCGCTTCCCAGGCGATGTCGACGTCTGGTCCCGACACCTCGTCGCACTGCTCCGGCGTGGTGATGCGGATGGCGTCCGGATCCTCAGCGACCGTGAAGGTGACCGAGGGCCTGTCCAGTTCGGCCACGGGCACATGGCCCGGATCGGCAATGACCATCTGCACGGTATGCTCGCCCGGCGACAGATTGACCAGTGTGGCCGGGTTGGCGGCGGTGTGCAGGATTCCGCACTGCTGCGGGAGGGGGGCGCCTGCAACGACGTCGTAGGCGCCATCGACGATGAAGTGGGCGTGGAGATCGGTGGGCTGTTTCGCCTTCGCGGCGGCAACGATCGTCAGGCCCGGCGCCTCCCAGCTCACGGCAACGTCACGCCCCACGAGCTCTTCACCTGATGCCGGGGAGACAATAGCGATGGGGCCGGTGGCTTCTGGCGTTGCCTGCGCGCTCGTCCGGCCAACCGACGCCCCGCTCGCCGTGAGCGCGGCGATGACGAATCCCATGGGAATCAGATGGGCAAGCCGATGTGTGAAGCGTCTCTGCATCGTTCTCTCCTCTCGTTTCCGATTTGGCCGCGAGGCCGTTGTGACCGGCGTGTTGCGCGACCGCGCCATCTGGACGTATTTCCGATCGGATCGCGGGTTGATTTCGTGCAAGGATAGTTGAGTTGGCGCCTGCCGGCGGGGCCGCGAGGGCTTGACGATTCCCGGCGGGACTCCTACGCTCCGGTCACGGCGTTTCCCACGCCGAACTCCCGATCCGGCGCTCACGCCGCCGGCCCGTGGGAGCAAAGGGGCCCTGCCTCGGGAGCGGTCCTCGTGGCGCGATGCGCGGGGATCGGCATGGTGGCGGTCTTCACCGGGGCTGGCGGCTTCGGGAGCGTGAGCCCCGCGGCGGCTGGCTGGCGAGGAACCGACCATGACCAGGGACAAGGCGCTGAAGCGCGCCACACGCTCGCGCATGAGCAAGACGGGCGAGCGCTACACCACGGCTCGCCACTACGCTCTCGATCTCCACCGCAATCAGCAGGATGTGGCTGCAGGGGCCGTTCTTGCCGACCGCCTGGCTCTTCCCGAAGCGGATGCGGTCAGCTCCGGCAATAGCGGGATATTGCTCGCCGAATCCCCCCTCGCATTGACCCTTCCGTCCCGTATTGCCGAACCGGGCGTCAGCGATGCCGCCGTGCAGCGGGCCACCGGCAAAGCCTGGGACGAATGGCTGGCTCTGCTCGACGCCTGGGGAGCATTGCAGAAGACGCACCCGGAGATCGCGCGATACGTCCAGGAGACCTTTGGCATCAGCGGCTGGTGGGCGCAGAACGTCACCGTCGGATACGAGCGGGCGCGCGGGATGCGCGCCCTGCACGAGCGGCCGGATGGCTTCTCCGTCAATGCCAGCAAGACTTTCCCTGTTGGGGCGGGACGGCTTTTCGCGGCGTTCCTCGATGGGGAAGAGCGGAACCGCTGGCTGGACGGCTTGGCGTTGCGGACGCGGTCCAGTCAGCCGATCAGGTCTGCCCGCTTCGACGTGCTGCCTGGAGAGACCCGACTGAACGTGACCTTCGTCGCCAAGGGGCCTGAGAAATCGGCCGCGCAGCTCCAGCAGGAACGCCTTGGCGACGCCGATGAGGTCGAGCGTTGGCGCGCGATCTGGAAGGCGCGGCTCGCGCGGCTGGCGGCTTACCTGGGTGATGGGGCATAGAGCGACTGAAGAGACAGGAGTCGGGAGACGGAGGATGGGGGCGCCGTTCCGTCATCCGTCATCCGTCTCCTGTCAGGCCGATGGCTAATGGCCTACCACCCATCACCCATTCGACCGCCTCCAGCGTGAAGCCGCGGACGAAGACGGCCAATCGGCGGAAAAGCGTCTGTTCTGCCGAGGAGCGGAGGTCATTGCCCCAGTCGATGGCATCCCGCATCGTGCGCAGACGATCTGGTGCGTCCCTTGGGCCAGCGGTCAGCAGCGGCAGTGCCGGTTCCAGGCGAGTCAACACTTCCTGGGGACTCATCCGGAATCCGGTTGATCAGTGCCTCATGCGCGGAGAGCGCCCTCACCCCAACCCCTCTCCCAGCGCACTCTGACAGGGGGAGGTATGGGCAAATTCTGCGCCGTTGCCGCGACGACCCCTCACCCCACCCCCTCTCCCAGGGCGATGGGCGAGGGGCGTGTGACCGCCGCGATCGCGGAGCACCCGGCATGCCTCTCCCTCTCAGCCATCGCCATGGGAGCGGGGAGCGCGGCGTCCAAGGTAAGCGGGCGAACGAGGGATTGATCATCCGGATTCCGTATAAGCGGGCCGCGCACAGCAGCCAGTTCGATCGCTGGCGGAAGGCCTTCGAGACGGCGGCAGATCGCCGCGATCGCCGGGGCCGTGTCGTCCTTGAGGGCAAACGCGGATCGACAACGTCCGCCCGCT
>CAYSXO010000202.1:0-8704 GCA_964434995.1 uncultured Sphaerobacteraceae bacterium | reverse complement strand
CATGGGTCAGCACGCCCTGGCGCATCACTACTGGCCAATTCGTCACGAGCGGCCACCGCCTCAGATCACGACACGGACCGCCTCATGGGGTTGCGGGGCGTAAGAAAAGGGGAGCGGCACACCGCTCCCCTTTCTCTGTTCGCGAACCGGGACGCTGGTCCCTTACGCGCGCGCCTTTGGCGCGTCGTCGTCATCCTGCTGCGCGGCCTGCATGCCATACGCGGCCAGGCCGCCGAGCACCGCCTTGCCCAGTGGGCTGTTGAGCAGGGCCAGAAAGTCGTCCGCGGTCGGTTGGCCGCCACCGCCGGACGCCGGAGCATTGAGCCCGCCGGACCTGAGGTCGGTGAGCACGTCGCCGACGTTGGGGATTCCAGCGCCCGCGCCCGCCGCGGCAGCCGCGGTCCCGCCGCCACCGCCACCAAAGAGACCGGTCAACAGGCCCCCGAATGGATCGGCAGCCGGTGCTTTTCCGGCCGGCGCCGGGGCAGCGGCCGGGGCTGCCGCCTTGGCCGCGGCGTCCTTCGCCGATGCGGCTGCCGCATCGGCCTCTTCCTTGTGCTTGCGCATCAGGGCGATGAACTCGTCTCGCTGGTCAACCGGCAGATTGTCCAACGTCCTGACCATGGCCACCTGGAACTCTGCCGGACCAAGTTCCTCGCGCAGCTCCGCCAGATGCTCGATCGCTTCCTCGGCGGTGAATCCCTCGGATGGATCGCCGGTGGTGTAGCGCTCGACGAAGCTCTTCCGCTTTTCCTCGCTCTTGGCATCCGCCTTCCGCTTCTTGCGCGCTTCGCGGCGAGCCTCGCGTTGCTCCGCCAGCGCGGCCTCGCGGTCGATCGGCGCGGCCGGCGCGGCGGCAGCCGCCGCTGGAGCGGCCTTTGCGGCGTCGGGCCCATCATCACCACTGCCGAACAACTCTTTCAGCAGATTGTCCATGGCCTCTACCTCCCTGGTCTTGACCGTCGTTTCATTGGGTTCATCGTCACCCTATCACAGATGCTGGCTGGGTGAATATCCCAGTCGATACATCCCGAGGATCCGTGATCACGATCCCTCAATGATGCAGCGCCTCCGTCTGCCGCAGCGCCGCGGCGAGCCCTGGCAGGGCACGTTCGCACATCTCGTCGGTCGCCGTCAGGCAGAGGCGGAAGAAGCCCGGTGTTTCGAAGAGCGCCCCCGGCATCGCCAGAATGCCATTCTCGGCGAGCACCCCGGTGAATGCGACGTCGTCGGCAATTGGCGTTCGCGGGAAGAGATAGAAGGTCCCCTCCGGCCGGTTGACGCGGTAGCCCATCGCCCGCAACGCATCGACCATCAGATCGCGCCGCCGCTCCAGGCGGGGCACATCGAAGGCGATTGTTTCCAGTTCAGGCAGGGCGTATTGCATGACCGCGTTCGGGAACGCCCAGCCAATGGCAATCTGCACGGTTAACACCGCGTCGCGCAGCGCCTCGCGCTCCGGCAACGTGGGCGGCAGGGCCAGGTAGCCGAGTCGCTGTCCGGGCGCGAGCAGGGTCTTGCCGTAGCTATAGGCGATGAGCGTGTAGGGATAAAACTCGGCGGGCGTGTGAAACGCGACGCCGCTGAAGACGATCCGGTTGTATGGCTCGTCGGAGAGGATGAAGATCCGGCGCCCGTTGCGCGCGGACGCCTCCTCCAGCATCGACGCCAGGCGGCGCAAGGTCTCCGGGCTGTAGACGCGCCCGGTCGGGTTGTTTGGCGAGTTGACAATCACGATGCGCGTGCGCGGGGTGATGGCGCCGGCGATAGCGTCGATGTCGAGATCCAGCGTCTCCGCGTCGATGCGGACCTTGACCGGCACGAGGCCGGCCTCGACCGCCAGCGATTCGTACCCGAACCAGGGAGGGAGGCTGTAAATGACCTCGTCGCCAGGGTCGGCAACACCCTTCATCCCGGCGGAGAGCGCCGTGAATCCGCCAGTGGTGAGCAGCATGTCTTCTGGCGCGAAAGGCAGCCCCGTCAGCCGTGCCAGCGATGCCGCGGCCGCCTGTTGCGCCTCTTCCCGGTACATCGTATAGGCGAACCAGCCCTCGTTCCTGGGGATGGCGGCGTCACGCAGCGCCGCGACAAAGGCCTCCGGCGCCATCTCGCGGGGATCGCCGAAGGTGAAATTGAGAACGTCGGGCGCGTCCCGGCGATCGTCGTAGCCGAGCGTCGCCAGGTACTCCATCAACTGATGAAATGGCCCCGTGGCCGCAAGCGTATCCGCACGCTGGGAGACGAGAGTGCTGGGCATGGATGGTGCTCCGTGGGTGCCGGGGTGATAGGGTGTTAGGGTGTTGGGGCGTTGGGGTAACGGGGTGTTGGGAAACGAGCGTAACGCACGTCGTTCCTAACACCCTGACACCCCAACACCCCGTTACCTCTGATCGATCCAGACGTACGAGGTATCGACGCCCCAGGAGTTCGGCTTGAAGTTCTGGAGGCGGTCGCTGTAGCCGATGTTTGCCTTGCTGAAGTGCATGACCGCGACCGGCAGCTCATCGTTGATGATGTTTCCGGCCTCGGTCATCAGGGCCACGCGCGCATCCTCGTCAAACGTGCGCACGGCCTCCTGGAAGATGGCATCGACCTCCGGGTTGCAATACTTGACCATGTTGAAGCCACCTTCATACTGATTGCAGGAGAACATGGCGTCCTGCAGGAAGGTGGCGTTCCAGTTGAAGCCGAGCAGCGCCATATCGAAATTGTGGTCGCCGGTGAGCACCTCGATCATGGCGGAGAACTCCATCGCCCGCGGGGTGGCCTCAACGCCGATCTGCCGCCACGCATCCTGCATGTAGGCGATGATCTGGTCGGTGGTCGGCACGCCGGAGCTATAGAGCAATTCGAAGGAAAAGGGAACGCCGTCCTTGTCGACGATGCCGTCGCCATCGGTGTCAGTCCATCCGGCCTCGGCCAGCAGCGCCTTCGCTTTCTCGGGATCGAAGGTGTACCTGGTCGTGACGCTCTCCGGGTCGTAGGCATAGGAAATGACCGGCTGCGAACCATTGGCCACTTCGGCATTGCCGAGCAGGATATCCTGGGTAATCGATTCCCGGTCGAGCCCATAGAGCAGCGCCTGCCGCACGCGCTGATCCTGGAAGAGCTCGGTCTTTTCCGGATCGAGATTGGTCATGTAGAACGCAAAGCCACGCGTGGGGTAGGTCGCGATGATCAAGCCTGGCGTCGCCCGGACCGTCTCGATGTCGGACGGCTGAAGCCCCGAGGCGTCGATCTCGCCATTGAGCAGGGCATTGACGACGGAGGTCTGATCCGGCCAGATGCGGATCGTATAGGCATCGAGATACGGCACCTTGCCGTAGTAATCATCATTGCGCACCAGGGTGATGCTCTCCCCCTGCCGCCACTCCTGGAACTTCCACGGCCCGGAGCCGATCACCCGCGCGGGATCCTGGCCGGTGGCCCCGCCATCGGTGCGCCACTCAGAAACAGGGACGCCCTCCCAGATGTGCTTGGGGATGATCCACGTCACCAGATCGTAGAGGAAGGTGAAAAGCGGCTCCTTGGCCACCACCTCGAAGGTGTGCTCATCGACGGCCCGCCACGATTCGACGGCATCGCGGAAGCTCATGCTGTAGGACGAGCCGACCTCGGGGTTGGCCAGCGCCGCAAAGGAAAAATCAACGTCATCGGCAGTGATGTCCGTGCCGTCGTGCCACCTGGCGTCCTGGTTCAGGTGGAAGGTATAGGTGCGGCCATCGGGAGCGATCTCCCAGTAATCGGCCAGGCCGTTCGGGGCCGGGCCGCCGGTGCGCACGTCGCCGCCAACGAGTTGATCGTAGATCATCCCGACGACACCCAGAGAATCGGCGTCATCCGCCAGCAGCGGATGAATCGTCTGGATGTCATTGACGTTGGCGTCGATGAAGGCGCCCCCGGGCGTGGCGGCGTCGGTATACCCCTGCGCCTCCTCGATCTCCTTGCGGAACTCATCCCGTTTCTGGGAGACAATCGTCTCGCTTAGCGCTTCTGGTGTTGCGTCCTGCGCGAGGCCAAGGCGAGGCATGGCCATGCCGGCGCTGACGGCGAGCGCGCCCGCGATGAACCGGCGCCGCGTGGGGCGGGGAGCAATTTGATGAAATCGCATGGTCTCCTCCTCAGGCAACCGTGCCTGACAGGTTGTGTGCGCCACGGGCGGGCGAACGGATATTGTCCCACGCCAGATAGCGAGTTGACCGCCCCGCGCGTCTGCCAATTCCCGGCCTGGCGCGGCAGATTGGAAATTGGCATGGTGTCGCCACGGCTGCCGTTGCTTCAAAGACGCATCACCTGCCTGCCGAGGGGTCGGCGACGTCGAACGCACCGTGGAGGAAGAGAAGCGGTCGGGCGCTGGCGAGCGTACTGGCTGCACCCGCCGATGGCGTCGCGCTGGGACAGGCCGCTGGAATCGTGATCTGCGCATTGACCCGCGTATCGCATTTCGAAGCGTGCTGTACGTCCGTGGTGCGCGATTCGGCAGACCCTTCACGGTTTGACGTAGGCAAACCCTTCCTGCTGCGCCAGCACCAGCGCCACCACCCCGCCCAGCACGGTCGTCGCGGAGGGCGGAATGGTCGAGGGATCGATCTGGTGCTCGTGCAGAGCGTTCGGGCAGACTTGCAGTTCGACCCCCGCCCGCGCCAGAGTCTCCAGTTCGGCGGTCAGGTTGTTCTCACCCTGCAAGGCCGTCACCGCCGAGCCGTCAACCACCACCCGTAGGTGGGCGTGCGGCCAGTCGTGCGTGAGGTTCTTCAGGTTCGAGAGGATGTAGGGCCAGTTCTGCACTTCAGCGGCGTGGAGCACCACCCGGAAATCGGGCGGAATGGCAGGGGTCGCCTCGGCGCTCTGCGCCGTGACAGCGCGCGGCGCAAGAACGATCCCCGCTGCCGCGGCCAGGGCTGCGCTTCCGCTCACCAGCGCGCCGCGCCGCGTCCAGCCCGCGTCCGTTGTCATGGGTTGCCTCCTTCGATTGTGCCGGTCATGTTGCCGAGGGAGAGATCATCGCACCCCCGGTCTTGATTCCGGAATGGCCGTTGCCCATGAGCGTGCTCCACCTTGACCCGAACGCACGCGATTCGTCGCGACAATCGCCCCGTCAATCTCCCCTCCGATCAGCGCGCAGAGGACGCCAGACCGCGATATCTCGCTCCTCTTCCAGGATTTCCGGGAGCGCCGCGTGCCAGGCCTGACGATACGGGCGCGCCAATTGCACGGTGACAACGTCGTCGAGATCTTCCCAGGTCTCGTAGAGCATGAAGCGATTTTCGTTCTCCGGATCGGCGTGCAGGATCGCCTCACGGAACATCGGCTCGTCGCGCATGGCATCGAGGACTCCCTCGAGCAACGCGAGGAAGCGCTCGCGTTCCTCCGGTACGACGGCGAAGCGGATCGTGAAGGTCACGGGCATACCGGTCATCCTCCGTAAGTGGCGCGGCATTGCGCGAACAGGAAGGCCCTTCACTTCAGGAACCTGGACGGAACGTCTCTCGATGAAGGGAAGGAATCTCACGGTATGTCACCTGGAGTGCCGGCGCCATGACCTGAGAGGTCATGGCATGAACCGGCCGTGGGACCAGGGCGCGATCGAAGCGGCGATGCCGATCGCTATCGACGCGGGCGCGGTCCCACCCGAAGACCATGGCCACAAGAGCGCGTTTTGGCTATGCGCACCGGCGTGAGGGGAATTGCCGTGGCGGCGAAGAGGAAGGCGCGGGCCAAATCTCGCCACGATAGCCCGGAGACGAACCTGGCCAGGCGGTCGAAGGCGGAAGCATGCATGGCGGTCACTCCCTGATGGTGCGCGTTCATGGTGAAGGGAGGGTCACGAGACCCGACCGAGTTCTCTCTTGTCTACAGGATACGATGAGGTTGGTTGCCACGCTGGCATGCTTCCCAGCAGTCACGCCGGGAATGCGGCGACCCAAAGCAGGCGAGCGCGGGCCGGATTCAGGCTTCTCGGCCTGACGGTATGCCCGGGCAATGTTCAAAGCGGTGGTTGGCTGACCTTACCGGTGGGATCCTGCCGATCGTGGAGGATGCGGATCACTTCGATTTCATGAGGCTGGGGCTGGTGATAGTAGATGACGTGGCGTTCTATCTGCATGGTATGGCAGTCGGGAAACAGATCGTCACGTGGCTGACCAATCAGCGGATGGTCGCGCAGCAGCGACAACGCCCTGGTTAGCGCGCCTTGATAGTTCGCGGCTTGTCTGGCTCCCCAGGTTCGCCGGCTGTGAGCGAGGATGTTCTGAACGTCTCGCCTAGCCCTGGGGGTGAGTTGTATCGTTGCCCTACGGGCAGACATCAGGATCCGGTTCCTCGCCCCGCAGGAACTGTTCATGGGCGTCTCTGGCAATTTCTTCCATTAACTCCGGCGTGAACTCTATCAGTTCGCCTCGCTGGGCCTCCTCCAGGCCGACCGCCAGCAATGAACGCAAATGCTCCAGTTGCTCGCGCTCTTCCAGCAGGCGCAGCGCTTCGCGCACCACCTCGCTGGCGCTGGCATAACGGCCGGACTCGACCCGCTCGTGAATCTTCGCTTCCAGTTGGGGTGTCAGTGAAACGTTCATCGTGGCGCCTCCGTTGTTCAACCGGCAGAATAGCAAGAATTGACATCCGAAAAGATTTCCTCTGCCCCTGCTCTCCGGCCCCGAAGGCCGTCGCGCCTACGTGGACGTGCTTCGCGATACCCTTTTCCATGCATCGAGCAGACCGTTTCCGCAACGAGGAGGAAGGGCATGACGGCGAAGTCCGATTCGGCGAATGGCACGATCGACCGCGCGGCGATCCCCACCCACAGCTTCGACTGGGGCGCGATCAAGTGGCTGGTCACGCCGGGAACCACGCCTGGAGCAACGCTCACGTTTGGCGAAGTGCTGGTGATGCCCGGCAAGGGGCACAGCCGCCACAATCACCCCGGCGCCGAGGAGATCCTCTACATCCTCTCCGGCGAGGGGGAGCAAATGGTCGCCGACGGCGAGCCGTTTCCGGTCCGCGCGGGCGATGCTATCTACATCGGCGAAGGCGTCTATCACGCGACGCTCAACACCGGCTGGGAGCCGATGCGCCTGATCGCCCTCTACAACCCGGGCGGCGCCGAATTGGCGCTCAAGGAGCTGGCAGACTTTCAGGAAACGCTGGCAGGAGAACAGCTCGGCTGGGAGCGAGCCTGATCACGATGTCGATCGGTCCCCGACCTTGCCGGTCGAGCCTCGTCTATTGCGAAGGATGCAGAGAACGACGATATCGGTCGAGTTGGGCTGGTGCTAAAAAATAACATGCTGTCCTACGGGAACGCCGCGACATCCTTGCAACAGATCGTCTCGCTCTCGTCCGACTCGGGGATACTCACTCAGTCTGTCGATCGCTTCGGCAATTGCGCTCCGATAGACCACGCTCTGCTCTTCTCCCCAGATGCGTTGAGAAGAAAGCAGTATGCGCTCGTAATCTCTCCGGGCCTTCGGCGTCAGCCGGACGGACGTATTCCTAGAAGCTGACATCGGAATCCGGTTCCTCGCCGCGAAGAAACCTTTCCCGAGCACCTCTCGCGATGTCGTCTACCAGTTCTGGCGTGAAGTCGATCAGCTCGCCCCGGCGCTCCTCGTCCAGAGCTTCCTCGAGCAACGAGCGCAAATGCTCCAACTGCTCGCGCTCCTCCAGCAGGCGCAACGCTTCCCGCGCCACTTCGCTGGCGCTGGCATAACGGCCGGACTCGACCCGCTCGTGAATCTTCGCTTCCAGTTGGGGGGGTCAGGGAGACATTCATTGCGCCGCCTCCTGACGGGCAGCATAACAAATATTGACATCACCCAGTTGCCAACCCTTCCCCGTTTGGCGCTTCATTCACCCCGGCCGCGCCACCATCGGCAACGCCGCCACCGTCCCCGCGCCCATCCGCTTTCGCGGGCGGAATGTCCCGGCCACCAGCACGCCAAAGAGCGCGAAGCCCACCGCCACCAGCAGTTGCGCGGCCACCACCAGTTCGGCCGGGCCATGGCCGTACGCGCGCCAGACGAACGCCACGATGCCGAGAAGGATGCCAAGCGTCAGAGCGCCGAGCTGCACGGGCGCCAGGCGCGGCCAGCGCAGCGGCTGTCCGGCGAAGCGCGGCACGAGGTAGTACCCGGCCCCGGAGATCAGCAGGCCGGTCCAGCCGAAGAGATTGATCTCGGCGTGGGTTTGGCGCAGGCGCGCGCCAAGCGCGGGGTCGAGCGCGAAGAGCGCGCCGAGGGTGATGCCACTCAGCAGCAGGAGCGCCGCCACGGCAAACGCGGCGCGCGTCAGATGCGGCAACGCCGGGATCATCGGCACGATGTTGACCAGCAGCAAGGCGATGGCCAGCGCCTGCAGCGGCCCGGCGATGGCAAAGAGCGCCAACTGGTTGGTCGCCAGCGCATGCAGCATGATTGGCAAGCCGAGCGCCAGCACCACGAAATGGACGCGAATCAACGCGGGGAAGCGCCACTCGCGGCCTGCCCAGCGCGAGAGGGCGTGGTAGCAGACGCCGGAGGCCATCGAGAGAAAGAAGCCGACCAGCATGGCATGCGCCCAGACCAGATCCCAGCGCCCGCTGCCAAGCCGCCAGAAGTTCATGGCCAGCCCGGCCGCCAGCCCGAAGAGGAGGTGGACGCTGGCGAGACGCATGAAGAGCGTCGCGGTGCGGTCGATCGTCTCGTGCACCTTGGTGAGGTCGCGCATCAGC
>CAYSXO010000201.1:3332-8757 GCA_964434995.1 uncultured Sphaerobacteraceae bacterium | reverse complement strand
ATACGGAACCCGGTTGATCAGTGCCTCCTGCGCGGAGAGCGCCCTCACCCCAAGCCCCTCTCCCATTGCAATCTGAGAGGGGAGGTATGCCGGGTTCTTCGCGATCGCGGCAGGCACACGCCCCTCGCCCATCGCCATGGGAGAGGGGGTGGGGCGAGGGGTCGTCGCGGCAACGCCGTTGCCTGAGTCACTACCTCCCCCTCTCAGCCAGTGCGCTGGGAGCGGGGAGCGCGGCGTCCGAGGCACGCGGGCGAAAAGGGGAGTGATCATCCGGATTCCGTATGAGCCGTCGTGCGGTGGCAATGGCTGCCGCGGTGTTTCCGAAGTCTGGAATGGCAATGGGGCGGCCTTTTGGCCGCCCCATGATGCTGAAACCGCGTACTTCAGACTAGAACGACGAAAGCGGCGTGTGGAGCTCCTGGCCACGCCGGAAGCTTGCTGGGGGCCGGTTCCAGCCAAACGTCTCGATCTCGTCACCCTTGGCGGCGAGGAAGGCTGACCCCGTCTCCGGGTAGACCGCGTAGACTGCCTCTATGGGGATCCACATTTCCTCATTTGCCCCATAGAGGCCGCTGCCGTAGAGCAGGCCTCGCCGGGTCTTGCCATACTCCTCTTCCGCTGGAAGGAGCGCGAGCACCTTCGCAAGCGCGCCGTTCTGCGCGTACAGCGTGAACCCGGGCTGGATGTCGGACCAGGTTCCCCGCGGCCCGCGCTGCGTTGCTTCCAGATCCGTTTCCGGCGGCGCAACCGGGGCGAACATCGACTTCTCGCCGATGGCAACTTCCTCATCGAGAAAGCCCTCACGAGACCGAGGCCGGCTCAAGATCGCGCCAACGAACAGCACCGCAAGGGAAAGCCCAAACGCGACGAGCAGATCGGGCCGAATGAACTCACTTGCCGCTGTCGACAGGTCTGGCGTATGGACGACAACCCCTTCACCCTCATAGCTTGGGTGAAGGTCGATCAGGAGATTACCGATCCCGACAATGAGTGCGGCGACAATGGCCGCGACCAGAATCCACACGAACGCGGGCCGCAGGATCACCCGTGCAAACCCACCACCCATCGTAGTCGTTCCCTCCGATACTTGTCTTGCCGCGCCACGCGGCCAAGTCATATCCCTCTCGCGAAAGTATAGGCGCTGCGCGTCCCGCGTGGGCCACGCGGATCAGCGCTGGTGGGCAGCGGTAGTAGGCACGTCCTGATCATCGAGCATCCACTCCGCGCGCCGCAGCTCGGCTCTCCTCCTTCGGATTCGGCGAAGCCGCAGATAGAACAGAACCGGTCCAGCTCCCAGCAGGATCAGCGGTGGAAACCAGTACCAAAGTGTGGCGCCCAGAATGACGCCCGATTCCCACGTTTGCATGTGCCAGAAAATGACCCCGACGGTGACGAGCTTGAAAATGAACAGCGCGATGAGAAAGCCCCAGACCGAGGCCGAGCCTTCGGTCTCGTCATCAGAAGTGTCCGGCGACTGTGGAACGGGGATCATCGGCGTCTCGCGTTTTCTCGGAGCGGCGATGCTCCGGATTCTCAACGTAGATCGTGTGCCTGCAGGGACCGTCGCCGGATAGACCGACGACAGGATCGCCTTTTGTCAAGTCGTAGCGCCCGTGTCGACGTTTGCGGGGACCGTTGCGCCAAGCTTCGTGGACCGCGGCGCATTTCCCGCCTCGGCGGATTCCTCGCGGGAAGCCCAGCGGAAGAAGCTGACTGTGATCAAGCCCAGATAGATGGTAGAAACCACGACCCACATCAGCAACCCTGCTGCCTGTTGATCCGTTGCCAGATCGATGCCAAAGATGCGAGGAGCCGTGTCGTAGACCGCATAGAGTCCCGGCTCGGCAAAGGTGATGAACGCGCCCACCGCGCTTCCGGGGATCGTCATGGCAAAAAAGTAGAGGCTGTGCAGGGCCAGCGGAAGCCGCGGCCACTGGGGCAGGGGGCCCGCAATGGGCCACCAGGCCAGCATGGCCGAGGTCAGCATGGTCATGTGTTCGAGGATGTGCATCGGCTGCGAGAGAAGCGCCAGGTTGTAGAAAACCGGCAGATGCCAGAGGACGATGACGATGTTGGCGATGGCGTAGGCCACGATGGGGCGTGTCAGCCAATAGCCGATGGCATTGGTCACGCGGTTTCGTGTCAGCGGTTCCAGCATCCATCCAGGGATGCCAGCAAGGAGCAGCGGCGCGGCCAGCAGCACCAGCAACAGGTGCTGAATCATGTGCGCCATGAGCAGATAGTGGTCGGACCAGTCGTCGATGGGCGGGCCAAGGGCGACAAAGAGGGCTACCACGCCGCCGATGAACGACGCGCGTTGCTTGCCGGTGACGGGACGCTCGCCCGGAAAAATGCGGTTGATCCAGGCGTCATGCTGGTGTTGCCGGGTCTTGCCAGAAGTGGGGGAGTCGATCGGTTGTGGAGCGGCTTGCCGGGTCAGGTAGAGATATATGGTGGTGAGCGCCAGGAGGCCGATCGCAATGGTTGGCTCAACGTTCCAGTCGCTCCAGAGCCATCCAGTGGGATCGACGCCGCCAGCATGAAGGATAGGACCACGAAAGAGCTGCGGCACGAGGGAATCCTTGAACGTTTATCTGCCGGGAGCCATGCACCGCGTGGCTCCCGGCAGATTGAGAGACGTCAGCCGGCGAGCGGCAGAACAAACGGCGCGTAGCTCGTCGCCGACCAGAACATGACCAGGAGAGCCAGGTAGACCGCCAGGCTGACGACAAGTCCGGCCAGAAACATGTACCGGAAGATCTTGCTGTCGTACTTCAGGTGCATGAAGTAGCCAATGACTGCAAGAAACTTGGCGAGCGATAGAACGATCAGTGCCGGCACCAGGACCGGGCGCACGCTCGGCATGTAGTAGATGATGACCTCAACTGCAGTAATGATGGACAGAATGATGGCAACGCGAATGTACGTTCGGTCCGTGGCATGGTCCGCGCCATGCCCCGCTTCATGGTGTCCATGCACGGCGTGATTACTAGCCATTCTCCGTCTCCCGGCTCATCGAGCCTTTGCGATTCGCGCTAGAACGGCAGCGCCGCGAGCAGGCGATCACCAATCGTCGTCACGTGAATGAGCGCTTCGTGCGCGCCCTCGACCACCGTGCCTTCCGGATTGCCGTAGGGAATGAGGTAGACGAGCGTGAAGATGACAATCCAGACGATGTCGACAAAGTGCCAGTAGAGCCCGGCGATCTCGACATCCAGCGCCTTTTCCTGCGGCAGGCCGCCGCGCAAGGAGACAACCAGCAACGACAGGAGCCAGACGACGCCGATCGTCACGTGCGCGCCGTGGAATCCTGTCAGAACATAGAACGAGGAGCCGAAGATGTTGCTGGAAAGCGTGAGTCCCTCGTGCGCGAAGGTCGTGAACTCAAAAAACTGGCCGCCGACGAAGATGGCCCCCAGCAATGCCGTGGCGCTGATCCAGATGCGTAGGCCGCGATGATCGCCGCGCTGAATGGCTGACAACGCGAGGACCATCGTCAGCGAGGACATGAGGAGCACAAATGCGCTGACCGAGGTGTAGGGAATATCGAAGATCTGGTTCGGGTAGGGCGGCGTCTGCAGCTCGATGCTCCGATTGCGGTACGTCATGTACGTCGCGATCAGCGTGCCAAAGAACATGCAGTCCGAGGTCAGGAAGAGCCACATCAGCATCTTCCGGCTGTCAAGGCCGGTGCTGGAAGGTGGGTGATCGGCATGATCGTGCCCCCCGTGGCCATCGTGCCCCGCGCCGTGCGCGGTCACCACCTCGATTGCTGTCGCCAACGTCGCGCTCCTTCAGAACTCGCCTGCACCGGAACGAAGTATGCCGCTCCGGAGTGAAACGCGCGGGACCGCCGGACTGGCCCCGCCAGAACAACGCCGCGCTACCCGGCCGGCTCCAACGACCAGCCGTAAATGGCGGTCAGCAAGATGATGAACCCGGCAAGCGAAACGATCGGTATCCCGATGAACCCGAGCTGAATGTGCGGATTGTTCATCAGGATGCCGAACGGCAGCAGAAAGAGGCCGATGCCGGACAGCAATGGATAGAACGACGGGTTCGGCAAGTGAATGTTTCCAACTTCTGCTTGAGCCTCCGCAACAGCCACGCCAACAGGCGAACCGACCGGAAGCTGGTCGATCTCGACGATGGCATCGGCGACCGCTTCCTGCCGCTGGTGCGCGGTCGGCGCAAATTGGTCGTACTTGTCGTGCCAGAGCTGATCGCGGTGCGTGACTCGCGGCGTAATACGGAAGTTGTAGACCGGAGGCGGTGAGGGAATAGCCCATTCCAGCGTGGCGCCGTCCCATGGGTTGGCCGACACATCCTGCGCTGTTTGGGCGGTACGCAATACGTTCAGCAGGAAGACCAGAATTGACGTCGCGATGAGGAGAGCGCCGATGGTGGAGACCGCGTTCCAGAACCACCACCCACTCTCAAAACTGTAGCTCTGATAGCGGCGCGGCATGCCGGCAAGGCCGAGGAAGTGCATCGGGAAGAAGGTCATGTTGAAGCCAGCAAACGTCAGCCAGAACTGGATCTTGCCCAGCCGCTCGTCCAGGAGCTTCCCAAAGAGCTTCGGCCAGTAGAAGTACATGGCGCCCAGCAGCGCGAAAACGCTGCCGCCGAAGAGGACGTAGTGGAAGTGCGCGACGATAAAGTAGGTGTCGTTCTGCTGCGTGTCGACGGGCACCACCGCGTGCATCACGCCGGAGAGGCCGCCGATGACGAACTGGGAGACGAGGCCGACCGCGAAGAGCATGGCCGTGGTAAACGTCAGCGAGCCACCCCACATCGTCGCGGTCCAGTTGAGGATCTTCACGCCGGTCGGAATGGCGATGAGCATCGTGGCGGCCGAGAATGCCGCTTGCGGCGTGGGGCCAAGGCCTGTTGTGAACATGTGGTGAACCCACACGCCGAAACCGAGGAATGCGATGGCGGCGGTGGCATACACCATGACCGCGTAGCCGAAGAGCGGTTTGCGTGAGAAGACCGGGATGATTTCAGAGACAAGGCCGAATGCCGGCAGGATCATGATATAGACCTCCGGATGACCGAAGATCCAGAAGAGGTGCTGCCAGAGCATCGGGTCGCCGCCAATGGGAATCAGCGCGCCATCGGCGATATTGAACGCACTGTAGAAGTGGGTGCCCGCCAGGCGATCAAACGTGAGGAAAAAGAGAGCGATGGTGATGGCGGGGAACGCCATGATGATGAGCACTGACGTAATAAGCGTTGACCAGGAGAAGATCGGCACCCGCATCATGGTCATGCCAGGCGCGCGCAGGTTCAGGATGGTGACGATGAAGTTGAAGGCGCCTGCCATCGACGCGATGCCAAGAAGTTGGAGACCAAAGGCCCAGAAATCGATTTCGCGCCCGGAGAAGAGCTGCTGAGTCAGCGGCGCGTAGCCATACCAGCCCTG
>CAYSXO010000201.1:0-3309 GCA_964434995.1 uncultured Sphaerobacteraceae bacterium | reverse complement strand
TCCGGCACCCGATTGGCAAATGGGAGGGTGGAGTCGAGCCAGGGCTGCAAGCCGGCGAAGAACGGCACGCCAATCAGGTTGGTCCACGCGGTCGCTGCCATGCCGACGAAAATGCCTGGGAGCGCGAAAAGAACCGGGATATTCAGGGTCAGCGCGCCCGCGAGGAACGTCCAGTAGGAAAATCCGTTCAATCTGGGAAACGCTACATCTCTGGCGCCGATTTGCAGCGGGACGAGTAAGTTGAAGAAGGCGACGGAGAGGGGCATGACGACGAGGAAGATCATCGTCGTGCCGTGCATCGTGAAGAGCTCGTTGTAGCGCTGGGCATCGACAACGTCGTTCTGCGGTCTGGCGAGCTGGATGCGAAGCAAGAGCGCCTCCATGCCGCCGACCATGAAGAAGATGAACGACGTTACCCCGTAGAGCTTGGCGATTCGCTTGTGATCGACGGTCGTCAGCCAAGACCAGAGGCCGGTAGCCTCCGCCTTCGGCCTCGGAAGCGCGGGCGCTTGGACATGTGGTTGGGCGATCGATGCCATTGCCTGACTCCTGGACTCCGACACGTGCGAGCAATCTCGCGGGAGGACGCGGACGGCCTCCCGCGAGATTGCGTATTACTCTTGCTCCGCGGTTACCGGCGTTGCGCGTGCTGGCTCGAGATGGCCGCCAACCGGCAGCCCGGCCTCGGGGCACCCTTCGGCCGGCTTGAGGCTCGAGAGATAGGCCGCCAGCTCGGCAACCTGCTCGTCGTTGATTTGCCCCTGCTTGTAGTAGTTCGGCATATAGACGCCCTCTTTCACCTCATCGGTGTGCTTGAGCCACGTCTCCAGGTTCTCCTGGTTGTTCACGAGGAGGCCGGCGCCGATGGTGTCACGGCAGGCGAGCAAGGTCAGGTTCGGACCAGGGCCAGGAACGATCTCATGGTCTGCATTGTAGTAGCCGGATATCGCCGACATCCCTTCAAGGGCGATTGTCGCATTGGTGCCATTGACCTGGTGGCAGGCGAGGCAGGCGCCGAACGCCGCGGGGGCATCGACCACGTCCGCGGTTTCAGGATTGCCATCGACCGGGGGGGTGCGCCAGGCGGTAACCCAGGCATCAAAGGCATCCTGCGAGACGACCTTGACCTTGAAGCGCATCCACGCGTGGGCGCTGCCACAGAACTCGGCGCACTCGCCAAAGTAGTCGCCTTCCCGCTCGGCGACGAATTGCAGCTTGTTGTCATGCCCAGGCATGACATCGACTTTGCCACTGAGTTGCGGCACCCAGAAGGAGTGAACGACGTTATTGCTTTGCAGGTTGAAGACGACGTTTGCCCCAACAGGCAGAACGACTTCATTCGCGGTCACCAATGGTCCGCGCGCGAGGTCTTCCGGGTTGGCCGGGATGTCAGGGTAGCTGATTTCCCACCACCACTGCTTGCCGATGACGTTGACGTTGAACCCGTCATCGACATTTGCCGCGTCCGCGTGTTCGTAGATGATCTTGACGGTGGGGATGAAGAGCGCCAGCAGAATCAGCGCCGGAATCACGGTCCAGGCAATTTCCAGGACCTTGGAGCCATGCACCTGTTCCGGCCGGTTCGCGCCGCGGCGGCGGAAGCGGATAGCGGTGTAGGCGATCGCGAGCTGAACCGCGATGAAGACGATCAGTGAGGCCCAGAACGTAATCTGGTACAGCCACTGAATATCCTGCGTTTTGGAGTTCTGTGGGGAAATCGTCGAATAGGGCTGGTTGACTTCGGCCCCACACCCGGCGAGGACGACAACCATGGACACCAGCGCCAGCATTGGAATAAGTCGCGGCCAGCGCCTGACTCGCGACGTCGTTGCTCCATCAATCTGGCGCGGACCGAACCTGATCATTCCCGCTCCCTACATCCCCCGTGACGACCAGCCGCCAGCGACCCCTGGCCTACTCGGCGCAGGAAATCCCCGGCTGCTTCGCGGAACACTAACCAAGCCCGGCGAACCGGTCAAGGTCAAACCGGTTTTTCAGGGCTGAAGCATTTCCTCGACCGTGACAAAGGCATATCCGTTGTCACGAAAGAATTGAATCAGACCTGGAAGCGCTTCGAAATCTCCCGGGGCCGACGCGCCAACATGCAGCAGAAGAATCTCGTCTTCAGCGATGTTGGTGGTGCAGTAGTCAACAATTTCCTGACCACTCCAACCTGCCCAGCCGTGGGAGTCGCACGTCCACCAGATGCTCAGGTAGAACCCGTTGCTGTAGAGATAGCCGAGTGACGTCGCGTCATAATCGCCATATGGAGGTCGGAAGTAGGGGAGCATCTGATAGCCGCCGGTGATCTCGCTGACCAGATTTTCGGTATCCCAAAGCTGGGCAGCCACCTGTTCCGGGGTCAAGGGAGGCATCCCCGTATTGGCTCCGGTGAGTGATGGATGATCCCATGTGTGGTTGATCAATTGGTGACCCTCGGCCACCATTCGCCGGACCAGGTCGGGATTCGACTCGGCCCAAACGCCAGTCATGCCGAACGTAGCCTTGATCCCTTCATCGCGCAGGAAATCGAGAATTTCAGCGCCGTAACCGGCGTCCGCGCCCGCGTCAAAGGTCAGCGCCACCTCCAGGCGACCATTGCTGCCACCCTCGATCATGGTGCTCAGGCCGGTGCCCGGATCTGGCGGAGGGGCTGGCCGGGCGGACGTCTCGACCGGCGCGGCTGCAACCTCGTCGACGAAAACGACGTCCGGCTCGGTCGCTGGCACGGCAGGATCGATCGCGGACTCGTCTGCCGGAGGAGGTTCGGGAGTCAGCGCGATCTCCTGAGCAAACGCCGCGGAGTCGGTGGAAGGCGTGTTGCCACTGGCTGGCCCAACGACCGATTCCGGCGCGGAATCATCGAATGGCGCATTCCCGACGACAGCGGCGTCAACCGTCGGATCAGCGACTTCCTCGATGGCCGCGGAGGGAGATTCTGTCTCGACGGCGACCACCGCCACGTCGGCCTGGCTTTCGGGAGCCGCCATGACCGTGGCCTCTGGCGTTTCAGGCACGATGACCGCTGGTGACCCAGCGGCGCACCCGCTCAGGACGACGACCGCACAGATCAATACTCCCAGTGAGGCTGTTCGTTGTGGCCGTCTCATGATGGCGCTGAACGTACGGTCATCATGCTCCGAGTGTAGCACCGGGCCATGATTCCATGGGTCACGAAATCCGCGGCTTCAGCCGCCTCGATGCCGGCAACGAACGACCAGCCACGTGCTGCCATGGGTGTCGGCCGCGCACCTGGGGCCGGCACAGTGCGATCGGCGGTCATCCCGCGCCGTGGATCCGGCGGGTAGC
>CAYSXO010000200.1:7192-8778 GCA_964434995.1 uncultured Sphaerobacteraceae bacterium | reverse complement strand
AGATTGGCCAGCGCGGTGGCGGCCTCCCAGTACGTGTGGCGGTAGGCGCGTTCCTGATAGCGCCAGGCATTACGCCAGAAGGTGCTGGTCCAGATGGCGACGACGGGCGCGCTGGCGATGGACGGTTCATGGCCGGTCGCCTCGGTCACGGCCGCGCGGAAATCGCCAGCGCGCAGCAGGCGCAGGCTATGGTCGTGAGCGGCGTAGTGATAGATGCCCGCCGCCAGTCCGGGGATGTCGCCGCAGACCAGATAGAGTTCCAGGTGAAAGCGGGCGCCGGTGCAGCCGGCAGAACGAAACTCGATCTCCTGCCCGGCGGCGCTGCGCCAACGCTTCAGCACGCCATTGGCGCGCAGGCAGAGGTGCGCGATGGTATTCAGGTCCGGCACGGCTCGCGCAGCCGCCAGGTCGCCCGAAGCGGTGATCGCATCGAGAGCCGGGAGCTCCCGCTCGGGGAAGTCACGCGGCAGGGGAATCGCGTCCAGGCCGGTGTAGATCTTGTAGGGAAAGGGCTCGATGGCCGGGTCCTGCTCACCGAGCGCGGGACCGACCTCAGGCGGAACGCCCATCATGATCGAGACGGCGCCCTCGCTGGCGGGGCGAACGTACTTGGTGATTCCGTGAAAGCGCCGTGCTGCTGCCGTTTCCTGGTTGTGGCTCACTGGCTTTCTCCCCCATCGACCGGCCTGGCGGCACCGTGCCTCGGATGCACCAGGAAAACCGATCGCCCTCCCGAGTGGCGCCCTATCATCCCCTATTTGCCGCGCCGTGGTGGACGCCATGAACAGGCTACAACGGTTCATCACCCGGATCGTCCCCTCATCCTGGGCTACGTCGCTGGAGGCGGAGTCGCGCGACTGGCGACTGCGCTGCGACGACTGCGGCTACGAAACCTCCCTTTGGGAGCAAGGGGGCGTACGCTGGAAGGCGACCGGAAACAAACGCATCTGGTGGCGCTGTCCACGTTGCGGCGCGCGCGGCTGGCGAACGCTGTTTCGGGGTGATGGCTATGGGGTGACGGATGACGGGTGATGGGGAGAACGGCGGGAGCCATTAGCCAAACGGCAAGAGCCGATAGCCAGCGGCCCATCACCCATCACCCGTCACCCTCCGCATCGCCGCGCGCAGGGCGTGCTCGACGCGGTTGCGTTCGCGCTCGAGTCTGGTGCGCAGAAAACGCGCCTCGTTGCTGGCCGGGTCGAGCTGGCCAAGGACAGCGGCGGCGGCGAGGCCAGGCAGGGGCCGCGTGCCGAGGGCCAGGTCGTGCTCGAACGGTCCGGAGCGGGTGTAGTTGACCGGGATCAGCAGGTGTCCCAACGCCATGATCGTGGCGTTGGCCTGGTCGTCGTCGAGGCTATCCAGCACGCCGCCGCGCAGGGCGTCTCGCAAAGCGAGCGCCATCGTTCGGGTGCGCTCCAGATCGAGCTGGCCATTCGCGGCCTCGTGGTAGTGGCCCAGGGCCCGCGCCATTTCGTCGGCGGCAGCGGAATAGTCGAAGGGCAGGCGCGGCTCCGTGCAGAGCCGCCACAGCGCCTCCACGTAGACGCCGCAGTCGCGCACCAGGTTGGCGGGGTCGATCTTGTCGA
>CAYSXO010000200.1:0-7182 GCA_964434995.1 uncultured Sphaerobacteraceae bacterium | reverse complement strand
GCCACCACCAGCCGAGCCCACCCCCGCGTGACCCGGCGCCGAGGAGCTGTGCCATCGCCGCGCCCGTTGGCGAGTCGTCGCGCGGTTGCTCGGAGAGCGTTGCGAAGAGGGTCGGGACGCCATGTCCCCAGAACGACTGGTCGCTGGAGCGGCTGATGCGACGGTAGTCCAGGTCCACGCCGGTCACGTCGCGCATGACCTCCCGGCCGAAACCGTAGGTCTCGGCCATCGTCGGCGCTTCTTCGAGGACCGTAGCCCCCTTCGCGCCGACCGAATCAATGTTGACGTGGCAAACGCAGCGCTCGTGCACCTCGTGCCAGTGGCTATCGGCGTACCAGGCCGAGCTGGCATAGCGGCCATGCGAGTGGCCCGACCAGAAGGCGAAGCGAACTCCGCGACGCAGCTCGCTCTTTCTCGCCGCCAGCAGGCGCGCCACCTCGAGCTGCGTCGCATTGGCCGTGCCGTTGTCCATCACCCCGAGATGCCAGGAATCGACGTGCCCACTGAAGAGGACGAAGCGGTCTTCCTCCATGCCCGGCAGGTCGGCGGTCAGCGTGGGGATCGCCGTCCAGGCGAGGTACGGATTGGTGACGAGCCGCACGCGCAGCGGCCCGGCAGCAAGCCGCGCCTTCAGCCGCTCGCCATCGGCGCGAGTGACGCCGGCCGCTGGCACATTGGGCAGGAGTTGGGCGGTTTCCGGCGTGGGCGTGCCCCAGACCGGCGAGAGGCACATCTCGTGAATCTGCTCGTCGTTGCTGTGAATCTGACCGATGGCCCCCGCCACGCTGGCCGCGCGCGCCTTCCCCGGCATGGCCAGGCCATCGCTGAGCACGATCGTCCCCCGCGCATCGATGCCCGCGTAATCGGCATCCATCCCGTCGCCGGCGTAGATCACCTCGCCGCTGACGCCCTCCGGGCCAGTTGACGGGCTCAGCGAGTACCCATTGGCGGGGAATTCGAGAGGATCGTCGCCGAGGACATGCAGCGCCGCGCTGACGGGATAGCCGATCAACGCCTCACTGGAGAACCGCTGTACGTCACAACCCAATCGTTCCAGTTCATCCTGGATGTAATCGAAGGCACGCGCTTCCTCGGGCGAGCCGGAAAGGCGGACTTCGGCGGTGATGGTGTTCAGATAGCGAAGCAGCTCGTCCTCTGAAACGTCGTTGAGCATCGCCAATGCCGCCCCTCCCCGTCGTCGTCACCGGCATCTTCCTGGCGCAAGGGGAATTCTGCAAGAGGGACTGGCTGGCAGAACTCCAGGTTACGGTGCAAACCGCGGTCACCATGTACCCCCATGCGTCCACATCGTCGGATCCACGCATCCCAGATATCCGTACAAAGTACGGATGCGCGATGGGTCATCAGAGGGCATCCTCTGCTCGCAGCGCGATCATCTGCTTCGCCGGGATGTGTGTTGCCCGCGGCAGCATGGATCCAGCACTGTCGGACATCGTCCGCGCCGGGATGCGTGATACAGGAGGGAGAAAACCATGCACCGCCGCATCGTGATCCTGGTCTGCGCCGTGGTGGCGTTGCTGGTTGCGCCGTCCGTTCAGGCCATCACCTACGGGCAGCCCGATGGAGGTCGGCACCCCAACGTCGGCGCTCTCGTCGGCGAGTTCGACGAGGGAACCTATCCCTAGTGTTCCGCGGCCTTGATCGCGCCGGACGTGGTCCTGACCGCCGCCCACTGTGACATCGGGACGAGCACTGTCCAGGTCACGTTCGATGAGATCTACAGTGCCAGTTCGACGCTTCACTCCGGGACCTTCATCCCCGATCCCGAGTTCAGCCATCGCCAGAACGACCCACACGACATCGCGGTGGTCCGCCTGGATCAGCCGATCAACGGCATCGCCCTGGCCCGACTGCCAGTAGCCGAGCAGTTCACCAAGCTGAAGAAGCCCCAGCAGTTCACCGCCGTCGGCTATGGCGGGGAGGAAGCGGTCAACCAGCCAGGCGGTCCGGTGATTGGGTATCCCGATGTCCGGCAGTTTGCGGTCGGTTCGCTCAATGCGGTCAACCCTGCCTGGCTGCGCCTTTCCCAGAATCCCCACACTGGCGATGCCGGGACCTGTTATGGCGATTCTGGAGGGCCCAATTTCCTCTGGGTGAACGGCGAAGAGACGAACATCATCGCGGGCATCACGATCACCGGAGATTCCTTGTGCAAGGCGACGAACGTGATTTATCGCCTCGATACGTCCTCAGCGCGCGACTTCCTGGCCCCATACGTCGCCCTGCCCAGGAAGGCAAGCAAGAGCCAGGACCAGCAGCACGCCAAGCGCGACCGCCAGAAGAAGGGGCATCGACGGTAGGGGCATCCACACCGCCCTGACAGCGCGGCTCGCCCAGGCAGCGGCACGCCCTGCCACATCCGTTGCGACGCGCTTCCGCCGGCCATGCGCGATCTCGGCCTCCCCGTCGCCAGCGACAGGGGGCCGCTGCCGCGCGAGTTCTTGAGGAAGATGCCGGGTCACCGCGGCCGACCCCGTGCATGGTCCGTTTTGACATTCCGCCGGGCTGTCGCATGCAGCACGAGCCATCGCCAACACCAGGGCACGTTCACCCCAGAAGCGCGGGACGTTGCGCACGTGACGATTCCGCGCCTGAACAGACCCGCTTCCATGTTCCCCGCTTCTGTCATGTGCATGGTGTTCTTGTGAACAAGCAGGCGCCAGACGCATTTGGCCCGCGCGTGTCCGTCTGCTGACATGCTCCCTCTGGACGTATCGCAACACGCATGCACAATGGTGACTGCCCAGTGGGTCAGGCCTGGACCGAGGCTGCCGCTCTCCATAGGCGTGTTCTGGTCCAGTGCCTGACCCTGCCATGCACCCGCATCATCAAGGAGGGCCGCTCATGCGATTCGGCGTCGCGCTCCCGACGTATCCCAAAGGCGCAACCATCGAGGGCTTTACCAAAGTCGCGCAAGCGGCCGAACGGCTCGGCTTCGATTCGGTCTGGACGACCGATCACGTCATCATGACGCCGGAGCAGGCCGGGCCGTACAGCGAGATCTACGAGGCGCTCCTCACCCTCGCCTACCTCGCGCCGCAGACCAGCACGGTGAAACTCGGCATCTCGGTCATCGTCGTGCCGCAACGCAATGTGATCGTGCTCGCCAAGGAACTGGCCACGCTCGACCAACTCAGCCATGGCCGGCTCATCGCCGGGGTCGGCGCGGGATGGAGCGAGCCGGAGTTCGCCATGCTCGGCGCGGGCGACCGCTTCCCCGTCCGCGGCGCATATCTCGATGAGACCCTGCGTCTCTGGGATCACCTCTGGAGCGCGCCGGAGACGCCATTCACGGGGCGATTCTTCGATCTGCCGGGGGTGAAGTTCGGTCCGGGCCCAGCGCGGGCTGGGGGGCCGCCCATCTGGGTGGGCGGCGCCTCGGAGGGAGCGCGGCGGCGCGCGGGGCGCTTCGGCGCCGCCTGGCACCCGGTGGGCATCAGCGCCAGCGATCTCGCGGAGAACGCCCAACTCGTCTTCGAGGAAGCCGCCGTGGCCGGCCGCCCCGCGCCGGAGCTTGCGCCGCGCCTGCCGATCCAGTTTGGCGCCGGCGAAGCGGCAATGTCCGCTACCCCCATGCAGACCATCTCCGGCAGCCCGGCCGACGTGGCCGCCGCGCTGGCCGCCTATCGCGACGCCGGGGCCAGCGAGATCGTCTGCATGTTCAACTCGAGCGATGGCGACGTCGTGGTCGAGCGCATGGAGCGCTTCGCCGAGTTCGTCATGCCCGAGCTGGTTTGATATCGGGCAACCTTCCGGGCTTGGAGGCTGGCGGCAACCCAGGCACGGCCCATGGCCGCCAGCGGCGCGGAGAGCCGGCCCTACCCGCCGCCCGGCGACGTCAACGTCGCATCGAGCCAGTCGAAGAAGCGCTGGGCGCGCAGGCCGAGCGCCTTCGGCTCGCAGTGCAAATCCGCGCCTTCGGCAGCGGTGAACGTCATCAGCGTTTTTGGCCCTGGCAGCGCGTCGTAAAGTTGCCGCGACTGCCCCGGCCAGAACTGTTCCCCCTCGGGGTCAGCGATCAGCATCGGGCACTGAATCTGGCTGGCCACGCCCTCCAGGTTGTAGTCGCGCACCAGTTTCAGCACCTCCGCGAAGGAGCTCGTGCCGTAGGGCCTCAGCCGATACGCGATCATGAAGGCCACGCGCGGATCGTTGGCGGCGAATTCCTCGACACCCTGCTGGATTTCGTCCTCGATTTGCTTCAGCACCTCGCCCTCGGCGGCCGCCAGCATCCGCGCCACCTCCGGCGGCACGAAGGACGTGAACACGGTCCCCACGTCCATCACCCCCGGATCGGCGATGGCCGCCGCGATGCGGTGCTCAAAGGCAACAGCCCTGGGCGCCCAGTACCCTCCCTGGCTAATGCCCATGATGGCGATGCGATCGGGATCGACATCCGGCCGCGTCAGCAGCCAGTCGACGACCGGGGTAATCACCGCCTCCCAGTCGTACCGAAACGAGAGGTTCTGGCGATAGAGCGCCGCTCCTTGCCCAGGGCCGTCGAAGATGAGCACGTTATAGCCGCGGCGCAGGCCTTCTGCCGCGCCCTGCGCCCACATGTCGGTCGCGGCGCCGTCGCTGCCGTTGTTCATGATCAGCCAGGGCCGGCGCTCGCCAGAGGCATCGACCGTCAGCGCGTAGCCGGGGAGCGTCGTTCCCTCGTAAGGGATCGTCACCGCCTCGGCCGGCGGCTCGATGCGGGCTGCGAAGGCATCAAAGGCCGCTCGGTGCTGCTCCCACGTGGGGATCAGCCGCGTGGGATCCTTCGTGCCGTCCGCGAAGAACGCCGCCTGCGCATAATAGGTCGAGGCCCGCAAGAACCCCTCTCGCGCGCTGACGGCCTGACCAGTGGCAGCGCTGGCTTCCGCTTCCGCGTTGAGGCGTTCAGCCAGGGCGTAGAAGGCGTCATACCACGCATCGTAATCGCGATCCGCGATCAGCGCCGCCGTGGCGAAGAGCTCGCCCACATCCGCCGCCCGTTCGTACGTCTGGCCCAGGGCGAGCAGAAACTGAAACTGGAAGTCGTCATCGTCGAAGACATGCGGCAGGGACGACCGCACGGGATCTGAGGGAGAGGATGCAGCCACCGGACTCGCCTCCCGCGCGCTGGCGACTTGAACGCCACCAGACAAAGCTGCCACGCCGGCTCCAACCGCCAGCGCCTGGCGCGAAAACGACCGCCGGGAAAGGCGATCGGCGCCAGGCACACATTCTTCTGATCGCATCGATTTCTCCTGCAAGACGGATCGTCTCCGGGGCGCATCAGCGACGCTCGACACACGAGTTCTGTCATCATTGACATGATGGTCGAAGGGATGAGTCCATCGGGATTCTAGCCCGCCGCGTCGTCACGTCACGCGAGGTTATGGTCGCCTCCCCAGATTGAAGAACGCCGTGCAGCCGCCATCGACCGGCACGACCGCCCCGGTCATGAACGAGGCGTCGTCGGAGGCCAGGAAGGCGACCGCGGCCGCGATCTCGCTGACGTCCGCCTGCCGGCCCAACGGCTGCAGCGCCGCCGCGTCTTCGCGCGCGGCAAGGTTCTTCGCCGCCGCCTCGACGGTCATCCGTGTCCGCCGCTGGTCCATGTCATTGTCGACGTAGCCGGGGGAGACGGCATTGACCCGCACCCCTCGCGGGCCGAGATCGACGGCCATCTGCCGGGTCAAGCCAATGACGCCCGCCTTCGAGGCGGCATAGGCTGGCGTATTCGGCGCGCCGACCATGCCGAAGGTCGAGGCGATGTTGACGATCGCCCCACGCGGCGCGGCAGTGAGACCCGGCACGGCGTACTTGCTGCAGAGGAAGACGCCGCGCAGGTTCACCGCCAGCACGCGGTCCCAGATGTCGTCGTCCAGCTCGTCGGCCGGCACGAGCGCGCCGGGGATGCCCGCGTTGTTCACCAGCGCATCGATCCGCCCATGCTCGGCCATCACCTCCGCGGTCATCGCCTGCACGTCCGCCGAACGCGAAACGTCGCACGCAATGAAGCGACTGCCGGGGCTGATGTCGCCCAGGGCGCGTTCCGTCTCGGCGCCGAAACCCTCGTTGACATCGGCCACAAGGACTGTCGCCCCCTCGCCCGCCAGCCGCAACGCAATCGCCCGGCCAATCCCGGTCGCGCCACCTGTCACAATCGCGATCTTGCCGGCAAAGCGGACTCGCGCTTCGTTCATGACGTCTCCGTTGTTTCGTTCGGGCTGCCGCATAGAGCCAGCCATCCTCTCGCATGGCGCGAAACCTTGCACGCGGAGTATCGCCGCTCTGGATCGCACGAACACATCCACGAATAGCTCGCACTACCGGTTTTCAGACCCGGTTGCCTGGCGCCCGGCATCGGTAGACCGGTGAGAAATCGGGCACACTATGCGAAACACTGTCATTGCCCTCCTGCAAAGGCCTTGCCGATGGCCGTGCTTCGATCCTCTCCAGGCGGTTCATCAGCATTCCCCCTCACGCGCCTGATCGGCCGGGAGCGCGAACGGGCCACGGCGCGGGCCCACCTTCTTGGCGACGTTGCCCTCTTGACGTTGACCGGTCCTGGTGGCGTGGGCAAAACGCGCCTGGCCAGGGCGATCGCCCAGGATGTCGCCGGCTGCTTCGCCGACGGCGTCGTCTGGGTGGACCTGGCGCCATTGGCCGAACACACGCTGGTCGTCCCCGCGATCGCCCGCGCGCTCGGATTTGGGCACAGCGGCAGTCAATCGCGTACGAGGCGCCTTGTCGACGCCCTCCGGCCGCGCGCGCTCTTGCTCGTGCTTGACAACTTCGAGCATCTCCTTGATGCCGCGCCAACGCTCACCGAGCTGCTGGCGCATTGCCCACACCTCAAGATGCTGGTCACGAGCCGATCCGTGCTCGCACTCTCAGGGGAACAGAACCTTCCGGTGCCGCCGCTTACGCTGCCGCCAGCGCGCGAACCGGACTCACTCGTGGAGGTCGCGGCGTCGGAAGCCGTCACACTCTTCACCGAGAGGGCGCGGGCGATCCGGCCGGACTTTGCCTTGACGGATGCGAACGCGGCGGCAATCGCGGCTATTTGCCAGCGTCTCGACGGGCTGCCGCTGGCCATCGAGCTGGCCAGCGCGCGCATCGCTCACCTCACGATCGCCGCGCTGCAACTACGCCTGGAGCGGCGGCTGCCGCTGCTGACCGGCGGCC
>CAYSXO010000199.1:6923-8802 GCA_964434995.1 uncultured Sphaerobacteraceae bacterium | reverse complement strand
TGAGGAATCTGGCATACTCCGAGGCGGTTCTGAACTCGCCATCGCACGAGCGGCGGCATGTCCACCACGGTTGGGAATCACGAGGAGCGCATGCCTGAAGCGACGTTGGCTCGAAACGGAGCCGCGCCTGCTGGCCTCACCGGGCCCACGGGGCTGAGCGCAGCCGAGGCGAGCGCCCGGCTGGCCAGCGAAGGAGGCAACGCGGTCCCTGGCGCTGGCGGTCATTCCTGGTGGGATATCGTCCGGCGCAACCTCTTCACCTTCATCAACATCACCTTGATCGTTGTCGGCATCGTCCTGATCGCCATGGGCCGCCCACGCGACGCGCTCCTGGCCTCCGGGCTGGCCGTGGTGAATGGGCTCGTCGGCGTCTTTCAGGAGGCGCGGGCCAAGCGAAGGCTCGATCAGATCGCCCTCCTCAACCGCGCCAAAGCGACGGTGGTCCGCGATGGCGAAGAGCAGCAGGTCGACCCTGCCCTGATCGTGCGCGGCGACGTGCTGCGCCTCGGCGCGGGTGATCAGGTCTTCGCCGACGGCGCCGTCCTCGACGGCAGCGCGATGGAGATGGACGAATCGCTGCTGACGGGCGAATCGGACCCAGTGCAGAAACTTGGCGGCGATCTGGTTTCCTCCGGGAGCTACTGCATCTCCGGCGCTGGCTGGTACCAGGCCGACCGCGTCGGGGCGGCCAACACCGCCGCCGTGATGACTGCCGGCGCGCGCGCCTATCGCGTGCCACTGACGCCGCTTCAGATGCAGGTGAACCTGATCGTGCGCCTGTTGCTGGTGATGGCCGCCTTCTTTCTGGCAACGATCGTCCTCGGTTCCCTGATTTGGGACTATCCGGCAGAAGATACGATTCTTGCGGCGGCGGTCGTCCTCGGCATCGTGCCCTCCGGCCTGTTCCTGATGATCGTGGTCACCTACTCGATGGGCGCCGTGCGGCTGGCCAGTCAGGATGCGCTGGTGCAGGGCACGAACGCGGTCGAATCGCTCTCGAACGTCAACATCTTCTGCATGGACAAGACCGGCACCCTGACCGCGAACAAGATGCGGCTGGCGGAGGTGCAGCCGATCGGGACAAGCGATGAAGCCGACGTGCGAGCCATGCTCGGAGCGTTCGCCCGCAGCACCTCGGCTGGCACCAAGACGAGCGAAGCTCTGGCGGAGGCAAACCCCGGCGAGCGCTACCCGATTGTGGCCGAAGTCCCCTTTTCTTCCGCGTACAAATGGAGTGGCCTCAGCGCCAACGACGAGCGATTCCGGGGAGTTTTTGCCCTGGGCGCCCCGGAGTTCCTCGGGCCGCAACTCGAAAACACGGAGCAACTGACTCCTCCGGAAGGCTGGGCGGACGAAGGGAAGCGCATCCTCCTCTTCGCGCACGCTCCGGAGCCGGCGCCCTTTGGCGAGAAGGACGGGCTGCCAGCGTTGCCCACGGGCGTCAAGCCGGTCGCCTGGCTGGGCCTCACCGACGAGCTACGGCCGCATGTTGATCGGGCCCTGCAGGGGTTCCGCGACGCCGGAATCACGCTGAAGGTGATCTCCGGCGACAACCCGGAGACGGTAGCTGCACTTGCAAAACAGGCCGGACTCAGCGGGGAGGCGCGGCTCGTCTCTGGCATCGAGCTCGACGGCATGAACGACGAGCAGTTCCGCGAAGCGGCGGAGCAAGCGACCGTCTTTGGCCGGGTCACGCCGGAGCAGAAGCAGCGATTGGTCGAGTCGTTGCGGAAGCAGGGCCACTATGTGGCGATGACGGGCGATGGCGTCAACGACGTGCTCAGCCTGAAGCAGGCCAACCTTGGCATCGCCATGCAGAGCGGCAGCCAGGCCACTCGCGATGCCGGCAAACTTGCCGGACTGGATGTGCTGCGCATTG
>CAYSXO010000199.1:0-6913 GCA_964434995.1 uncultured Sphaerobacteraceae bacterium | reverse complement strand
GATGCCGCCGATATCGTCTTGCTCCACGACTCCTTCGGCGCGTTGCCAAGCGCCTTTCGCGAGGGACAGCGGATCCGGCGCAGCCTCTGCCGCATTCTGGAGCTCTTCCTGTCGCGGGTCTTCGCCGTCGCGTTTCTGATTCTGGCGGTGCTGATCGTGCAGGCCGGGTTCCCCCTTTCTCCGGCGCAAATCTCCCTGCTGACGCTCCTGACCGTCGGCATCCCGACGTTCGGCATCGCGCTCTGGACGCGGCCCGGCCTGCCGCCCCGGGACATCCCCCGGCGGCTGCTGCAATTCGTGTTGCCAGCATCGAGCCTCCTCGCCCTTGCCGCGTTTTCGGTGTACCTCGGCGTCTATGTGCTGAACGATATCGATCTGCCCGCGCTGCGCGCGGGAGGCATGGCGGCCGCGACCTCACTCCCGGTCACCGATCACCTGAGCCGGGAGGCTGCCACTCATGTCCTCGTGCTGGGCGGGCTGATTCTGGTCCTCTTCGCCGCGCCGCCCGGCCCATGGTTCGCGGTGATCGAGGACATGGACGGCGAGCGCCGGCCAGCCTATCTGGCGCTGGCGATGGTGCCGCTCTACGCGCTGATCATGGTCGTTCCGGCGCTGCGTGATTTCTTCGGCCTGCGCGGCTTGACCGGCACGGAATACGGTATCGTGGCCACGGTCGTGCTGGTCTGGATGTACCTGTTGCGCTGGGTCTGGGCGGAAAGAGCCTTCGACCGCTTCTTTGGCTACGCGGAGTGAGCCGGAAGCCGGCAAGTCGTACGTCGGCAAGCCGGCCCGAAATAGGTAAGCCAGAAGCGACGCTTGCTAACTTCCAATGGCCAAAAGCCAACAGCCAATAGCCCGTCAGGAGGCGTGCGTGAAGAAACGGGGAATCTTGCAGGCGGCGCTGGCGGAGGCGGTTGCCGGCATGGGGCATACCGACCTGCTGGTCGTCGCCGATGCCGGGTTGCCGGTTCCGCCGGGCGTTCCCTGCATCGATCTGGCGGTGCGCTGCGGTCTGCCGCAAATGCTCGATGTCACCCGCGCCATCGCTGACGAACTGCAGGTGGAGGCGTTGGTGCTCGCTGACGAGCTGCTGGACCGGGAAACCTCCCTTCCCGACGCCCTGCGCCAGCTCTTCCCTGACGCGCGCCTGCAACTCGTGTCGCACGAGGAGTTCAAGCAGATTTCCGCGCGGGCCAGCGCTTTCGTCCGAACCGGGGAGTGCACGCCCTATCACAACGTGATTCTGCAGGCCGGGGTGGTGTTCTGAATCTGAGCCGCCAATAACCCGAAGGCAGGTGCAAACGCCTGATGCGTGCGACGCCATTGTCATCGGGGCGGGTTTGCCGGACTGGTGGCCGCGCGCGATCTCGCGGAGTGTGGATTCAACGTTGCCGTATTGGAGGCGCGGGACCGGGTTGGCGGCCGGGCATGGTTCCGGGAGTTTGCCGAGGCTGGCCACGGGTTCGAGATAGGCGGAGCCTGGTTCGACCCCTCGCGGCAGCAGTGCATCCGCGAGGAGGCCGAACGCTACGGCCAGCCGCTCATGCCGAAGACGGCCTACCGGTCGATCCAGTGGTACACCGGTCGTACGCTGCGCGGTGATCCGGGCGTCAGCGAGGCAGAACGCCCGGGGCTGGAGGCGGCGCTGGCCGAGGTGCGCCGCGCCGCGCACGGCTTGACCACGGCGTCGACGGCCGAAATCCGCGATCACGACGTGCCCGTGAGCACCTGGCTGGAGCGCCTGGCCATCGGGCCGGAAACGCGCGACTACCTCTATGCCTGGACGACGGCGATGGGTGGCGCGGAACCGCACATGCACCCGATGCTGGCGATCCTGCACGCGCTGGCGCAGAAGGACGATGCGTACGGCGTCGGGGTGACCCGAAATGTCGTCCTCGCCAACGGGTCCACTGCACTGGCTGACGCCATCGCCGCTGACGTGCGCGGCAACATCCAACGTGCAACGCCAGTGACAGCAATTCGACAATTGCACAATTCCGTTCAGGTCGAGACGACCGAGGGGGCAATGTCCGCTCCGCTCTGCATCCTGGCCGTGCCGATCAACACGATCGCCAGTATTGCCCTCGATCCGTCCCTTGATTTGGCGCGGCAACACGCCGTCGCAGAGGGGAATGTCTGTCAGGTGCAGAAAGTCTGGATGGTGACCACGGGGGCGCCAGACCGGATGCTCTCCTACGGTTGGGACACCCCATTTCACGCCGTTTCGGCAGAGGGAGACGCCGGGGTCGGCCAATTGGTCGTCGGCTTCGCCCTCACCGGGCGGATCGATCCGGCAGATTTGGCCGCGCTCGAGGCAGCGTTGCGCGTCTATGCGCCAAATGCCCGCGTCATCGCGGCCAGCAGTCATGACTGGTCAGGCGATGTTTGGTCGCGCGGTGCCTGGATGAGCGAACCGCCCGGCTGGGTGACGAGCGGTCTGCTCGATCTGCTGGCCACGCCGCATGGCCGCATCGTGATGGCCGGAGCAGACATTGCCCTCGAATCGCCCGGCTGGATGACCGGCGCCATTCACTCGGGGCGAGCCGCGGCGATCGAAGCAGCGCGGATGTTGAGCGACGGGTGATGGGTGATGGAAGCGGTTGACGTCATGACGATCGGGGTTGGTATTGCCGGCCTTGTCGCCGCGCCGGATCCGGGAGACCGCGGATACGACGTCGTGCTTGAAGCGCATGACCGCATCGGCGACAGGGCCTCTTCCACAACGTTCCCGGCAACCGGGCAGATCGTCGAGCGTGGCGGGGCCCGGTTCGATGCTCATCAGCACGTGGTGTTGCGCGAGGAGGCTGACCGCTATGGAGTGTGCATCGGCCCAGCGGCGAACTTCGGACAACGCGCTGGTTCACTGGCGGTACGCCGCGCTCCGGCCTGCCAGTCGATCACTGGCAAGGCGGCAGTCTCGAACGCGTCCTTTTCGAGGTCACCCTCGCCGCGCGGGGCCTCAGCGTCGCCCCACCGGTGACGGGGTGTCAGGGTGTCAGGAAGCGTGCGCTGCGTCCCAACACCCCGACACCCTTTCACCCCATCACCCGTCACCCCCACTCCCCCCACAGCGTCGTCCGTTCGGTAAGCTCCAGGACGTTGCCGTCGGGGTCGTCGAGGTAGATGGCGCGGTTGCCGCGGCCGAAGTCGCGCTCCTCGGTGGGATAGCCAAGCGCGGCCAACCGGCCGCGAACGGCATCGAGCGAGCCAAGCGGCAGGCGCAGCGCGAAGTGGACGTGGCTTCCGCCGCGCCCGCCGTGAATGGCCGCTTCGCCGCCGGTTTCCACCGGCCAGAGGCCGAGAAAGTCCTCGCGGCCGAGCGCGAGCCAGACCGCCGGCCGGTCATCGCCCCAACGCTCGACCACGGGCAGGCCGATGACCTCGTGATAGAAGCGCTCGGCGTCGGCAAGGTTGCCCACCTCGAGGACCATCTCGAAGAGCCCAGTTGGCGAAATTACGTCTGCCGGATTCACGGGTGGAACCATCTCGCTCATGGCGCATCTCTCCCTGGGGCTATCGGCATTGCACAACGCGCCCTGGTCAGGCCGCGGAAGCGCCGCACTCGGACCTCCCGCCGTCCTCGCTTTGAATGCCGAGGGCGCTTGTCGGGCGCGATCCCGCATGCTCCCTCGCTATCGCGCGGTCGTAGCTGAGGCGGAAAAGCTCGATCGCGCCCAGTTCATCGCCACGCTCCTGCATGCTGTAGCTGACAACGGCGGCGAACCCGCCCCGGTGCGCCTCAGCGCGCCCCTCGGCAATCAGCCGGTCGTGAACTGCCCGCGGAAATTGCAGATCGGCGACGCCGTCGTCGTGAATGTGGCCGATCTGTCGCTTGCCAATCCAGTAGATGATGACGCCGCCCCAAGCCGATCCGCGCACTTCCCGGCGCACGCAGGGCCAGTTCGATACTTCGGCATCAACCGTGTCGATCAATTCGTTGTACATCCGAGTTCCTTTGCTCACTTCAGCCGTTCGGAGAGATGGCGGCTACGGATGCCCGAATCCATGAATACCCACTTCACCCGTGCGAACCGGCAAGACGATCGAGACGAAAGACCGGGATTTTCCGCGTCATGCGGCTCTCGTATTCCGTGAAGATCGGGAAGCGGGCCGCGTGCCGGGCGAAGATGGCGTCGCGCTCCGTGCCGTGCAGCTCGGTGGCGTGGACGAGGAACGACTCGGTTCCCTTCTCGAGGGTGAATTCCGGGTGCGCGATCACGTTGTAGTACCAGTCAGGGCGCCGATGGCTGCCATGCGCGGAGGCAAAGACATAGAGGGCGTCGCCATCCCTCAGGCAGCGCATCGGGACAATATGCTCGCGGCCGCTCCTGGCGCCGATAGTGTGCAGCAGGAGCATTGGCGGCGGGTCGTCGTACGGCGCCGCGACGTCGCCACCGCTGGCGCGAAACTCGGCGATCACCTCGGCGTCCCAATCGCGTTCGTCGTTCATGGCGCCTGCCTTTCACTCTGCATTCGCGCGGTGGTTTCGGCGCGGCCAGACAACGCGAGCTATCGCACGCGCACGAGCCACGCGGTGACAAATCCGGCGAGACAAACAGGAATCAGCGCGTAGCCGGCATTGACCCAGCCGGCGCGCTCGACGAAAAGTCCGAAGTAGACGGGGCCGAGCACACTGCCGAGCGTTGCCCCAATGGAGACGATGGCTATCCCCATCGCCGAACGCCGCGCATCAGCCATCACCTCGGGCACGGCGGTGAACGAGACGGCCGGCGTCGCCCCGGACACCGCGCCCAGGAGCAGCACGAAGGCGTAGATTGCGGCTCCGCCGGCCTGAAAGGGAACGAGCACCAAGGCGGCGATGACCAGAAACGGGATGGCAATGTAGTTACGACGCGAGCCGGAGCGATCGGACAGCCAGCCGGACAGCGGCGCCGACACAACGCCAAGCAGCGTGATCAGGCTCGTCACGAAGGCCGCCTGGGCAAGGGATGCGCCTCGCTCGTCGACCAGAAACGCCGGCAAGTAGGTGAAAATGCCGATGAAGACCAGGTTGAAGAGGCCAAACTCCAGCGCCAGCAGCCAGACATCGCGATTTGCCAGCGTTGCGGCAAGCGCTGGCATCATCGAACGGTCATCGGCTCCTTCCGCGGGGACCGCGTTGCCAGCCGAGCCCGAAGGCGTTCGCACCACCAGCCCGAACAGGCAGAGCGCGGCCAGCGCAAACCCGGCTCCGGCCCACCAGACTGCCGGCCAACCGGCCAACGCTTCCAGCGGCGGAGCGGCATTGAACATCAGCACGCTGCCTATCCCGAACCACGCCGCCCAAATCCCCATGGGCAGGCCGCGCCGTTCGCGCGGGAACCAGAGCGCGATCACGGCCGGGCCGGTAACGGCCATCAAGCCGAGTCCCGCGCCTTCCAGCACGCGGCTGGACGCCAACAGGCTGAAACGGTCGGCCAGCGCTCCCCAGGCAGACCCTGCCGCCAGGCAGACCAGCGCTGCCAGGCCCGTCACCCGCGGGCCGAGCCGATGCACAATCAGCCCTGCCGGCAGGGTCAGCACCAACCCGGTCAGGGCAAAGAGCGACATCAGCAGTCCGGCCTGCCCAAGGTCAATGCCCAAGGCATCGACCAGCACGGGCATCAGCGGGGGAACCTTGAACTGGTTCAGGGAGACCGCGACGCTGGCCAGCAGGACTGATGCGAGCACGACCCACGCAAAGCCGGCCGAGGCCGGCGCGTCCTTTTCGGTAATCGCTGCCGGCTCCTTCTTCTCGCGCCGCGTGGCAATCCCGATCATCTCGGTTCGGCTCGTCCGCTACAACGACGAGAGATTTGCCGCCGCGGGTCCGCGCAGTCTGGTCGCGTAATCGATGAGCTCCTCCACCATCTGACGCAGCCGCCGCTGCACGGCTTCGTCCTCCACGTCGCCGCCACGAATGGCGCTGCCGCTGGCGATCACGGTCATCGGGATCGTCAGACCATTCAAAGCGCGCGCGGCATGATGCAGACTCGTCAGAACATTCGCCGCGCCACCGCCGCCGAGGGCCATCAGGCCAACCGGCTTTCCGGCCAGATAGGCCGGCTCGTCATCACCAAGGGGATTGAGGTGATCGAGCGCATTCTTGACCGCGCCGGAAACGGTGCCGTGATACGTCGGCGAGCAGAAGATGAAGGCATCGGCCGCGCGCGCCGCCGCCACCAGCCCCGCTAGCCTTGCAGGGTAGTCGTTGAGCGGAAGATCGTCATTGAACATTGGCAGATCCAGCTCGCGCACGTCGGCCAGCGTCACCTCGGCACCGGCCTCCTCGGCAATGGAAAGGGCAGTGCGCAGCAGGGCGCGGCTTTTCGAACCCTGCCGGGTGCTGCCGCCAATGCCCAGCAGTCGGACCGGCGGAAGATGCGGCAGATCGAGCCGGCCATTCTCTTGCATGGCAAAAGGTCTCCCTTCACGTAACCAGGTCGAGATCGATGTTGAAGAGATCACGCAACGCTTGCGTACATGCCGCGTCATCCAGATCCCGTTCAGTCCGTTCTCCGTCGACGGTCGAGATCAGGCGCTGCCCGCTCAAGGTGAACCGCCCGCGCTCCGTCATCAGCGTAACCAGGCGATCCTGGGTGAAAAGGGAATCGGGGGAGGTCTGGTGATGGGTGCAGCCCGATTCGAAATCGGCGTAGGCGCGGGGCGCAAACGTGAAGCGGTACTCGCGCTCCCACTCGCCACCGCCCGACGTGCGCCAGACGCGACAGCCGTCGCCTTCTGGCATGAGCCGGAAGCGGGCGCCCGCTTCCGGCTGCGTCTGAATAGCCCCGAACGAGGCACGCAAGGGATAGGCGAACCCACCGCGCCCCGATGCCACGTCTGCCAGAAGAAGCTCTGGCTCGTCCTGACAACGGACGAGGAGCGCCAGGTGATCGAGGTAGGGCGGCAACTCCTCGTCTTCCGCGCTGAA
>CAYSXO010000198.1:331-8810 GCA_964434995.1 uncultured Sphaerobacteraceae bacterium | reverse complement strand
GCTCGGCGCGCATCTGCACCCGCAGCTTGGCGTCGAGGTTGGAGAGCGGCTCGTCGAGCAGGAAGAGACGCGGCTCGCGCACCAGGGCGCGGCCCAGCGCCACCCGCTGCCGCTGCCCGCCGGAGAGTTGGCGTGGCTTGCGGTCGAGCAACTCCTCGATGCCGAGCAGCCGGGCCGCGCGAGCCACCTTTTCGGCGATTGCCTGCTTCGAATCGTGGCGGACCTTGAGCGCGAAGGCGAGATTGTCGCGCACGGACATGTGGGGATAGAGGGCGTAGCTCTGGAAGACCATGGCGATGTCGCGCTCCCCCGGCGGCAGCCCGCTCACTTCCTGGTCATCGATGTAGATCTCCCCCTCGGTGACCTCTTCCAGCCCGGCCAGCATGTTGAGCGTGGTGCTTTTGCCGCAGCCGGACGGCCCGACCAGCGTCATGAACTGGCCATCGGGGATTTCGAGGTTGAGGTTGCTGACGGCCTCGACCTTGCCGAAGCGCTTGGTTACGCCGATGAAGTGGACGGAGCTCACGGCGTGGCTCCCAGGGGGGTAGGGGGGTAGGGGAGTAGGGGGGTAGTACGACGAGTGGCGTTCAAGCTGGTCGTCATGTGCGTTCCTCGCTGGTTGCTTGGCTTTGACTACGCGGGCTGCGCAAGAGGCCGAGCGTGACGCGGCGAGTTTCCGCTGCTTGGGTCATGAGCCATTCGCGAGTCATCGTGGCAGCGTAGCCAAGCCGTTGGGCAATGAGAATCTGGGTCTCGACTTCGCACAGTGAGCCATAGGCGATTGATGCGTGATGCGAGAACTCGCGTGCGCCGGATCGTGCGTGTCCTTCGGCGATATTGGACGGCACGGAAATCACTGCTCTCCGTACTTGCGATGTCAGGCCGTATTGTTCCTCGCGTGGCCAATCTCTGGTCGCCTGATATACGGCCTCCACAAGATCCATACCCTTCTTCCATGCTACCAATCGTCGATACCCGGGTCCGACTCCGTCATCGCCGCCAACCCTTTGTTCCAAAGTGTTTCACTCCTCCCCTCGTCGCTCTTAACGACCACCCCCTATCCCCTACCCCCCAATCCCCCTCGGCTCACTCCTTCACCGCCCCCAGCGTCAACCCCCGCACCAGATACCGTTGCACGGCGAGCGCAAAGATGAGAACGGGCAATACCGTGATAACGCCAAGCGCCGTCATCTGGTCCCACTGGGTGCCTTTGTCGGTGATGAAGCCGGACATCACCACCGGGAGGGTTTTGGCGTTGACGCGAGTGAGCATCACCGCGAAGAGGAACTCGTTCCAGGCCAGAACGGCGGAGAGGATAGCGGTGGCGACGAGCGCCGGCGCCGAGAGGGGGAGGACGATCTTCCAGAAGCGCTGCCAGGGGCCGCAGCCATCGATCATCGCCGCCCGCTCCAGTTCAATGGGTAATTCCTCGTAGAAGCCGATCAGGAGCCAGACGACGAAGGGGAGATTGAAGGCGGTGTAGGTGATGATCAGGGCGGGGCGTGTATCGAGCAGGCGCAGGTCGCGCATGATCAGGAAGTAGGGGATGGCCGTGGCTATTGCCGGGTACATGCGGGTCAGCAGCATCCAGAAGCCGAGGATGCCGTTCAGGCGGAAGGGGAAGCGGGCCCGGGCCAGGCTGTAGGCGGCCAGCGCGCCGAGGAAGACAGCGAGCGCGGTCGAGGTGAGGGTGATGATCACCGAGTTCATGAAGAAGTGGCCGAGATCCTGCTGCTCGAAGAGGACCTGGTAGCCCTCCAGCGTCCAGGCGGGAGGAAAGAACGTCGGCGGGTAGGAGAGGTAATCGACCTGCCGCTTGAAGGAGGTCGTCACCAGCCAGAAGAAGGGAACAATGGTGATGGCCAGCGCCAGGGCGACAGCTCCCCAACGCAGGAGGGACCAACCGAGGACGGTGGAGGCAGAGCGCTTCCGAGCGGCTTTGCGATGTGGCGAGCCTGCCGTGTCGGAAGAGAGGGAGGTCGCTGTCACGGGGTTATCCTCTGGGATCCAGAGCGGTGTTGGCACGGAGAGACGCGGCGTCCACGGCCGCCTGAGGCTAAAGACCTCAGGCTCCACCAACGAAAGCCCCGTTTACGGGGCTGATTCCGCGCCAATGCATCGGCCCTAGCGCCCTTCAGGGTGCTTTCGTGCGGTAGCCCGAGGTCTTTAGCCTCAGGCGGAAAGGTCACATGAGCTGCTGGAAGAAAACAACGCTCTGCCGTGACAAACATCAGCCGAGCCTTCCGGCGCGGGCGCGAAAGCGGATCATGATCACCGCGATCACCACGATCACCAGCAGGAACATCCACGAAGCCGCTGCCGCGCCGCCGATATTGAAGTAGCGCAAGCCCTGCTTGTAGATGTAGGACGAAAGCATCTCCGTGGCGTAGCCGGGGCCGCCGCTGGTCAGAACGTAGATGGTGTCGAAGACCTTGATGGCGTCCATGAAGCGGAGCAGCCCGGTCACCAGCAGCACCGGGAGCAGCATCGGCAGCGTCAGATAGCGAAAGGTCTGCCAGCGAGAGGCGCCGTCGATCAGGGCGGCGCGGAACGGCTCCCCTGGCAGTGAAGCGAGCGCGGCCGTCAGCACGATCATCACGAACGGCGTCCACATCCAGATATCGACCAGCATCACGCCAATGAAGGCCCAGAAGGGGTCGACGAACCAGTAGACCGGGCCGAGGCCAACGAAGGAGAGGAGGTAGTTGATCAGCCCCTTGTCGAAGAGGAGAATGCGCCAGAGGACGCCGACCACCACCGGCGTCATGATCATCGGCACCAGCAGGATCGAGCGGGCCACGCGAATGCCTCCCCCGCCGCCAGTCAACGCCAACGCCAGCCCCAGCCCGAGCACCAGCTCGACGGCGACGGTGCCGACGCCGAAGATGGCGGTGTTGAGCGCCGAGGTGCGAAAGACCTGATCGGCCAGCGTCGCCTGATACTCGCCAAGCCCGACCCATTGCGGGGCGGTGTTCGGCTTGTTCATGAACCAGCTATGGAAGCTGAGCCAGAAGGTCCGCGCCAGGGGATAGATGCTGGTGAAGGCGAGGAAGACGACGGCGGGCAGGAGGAAGAGGACGAAGACGGGCGATTCGCTCCAGCGGCCTCGTTTGGGTGATCGGTGCTGGGTGATGGGTGATGGGGTCGAGACAGGGGACGGAGGATTGAGGAAGGAAGCTCGCTCCGCCGCCTCGACTGCTCGACTGCTCGACTCCTCGACTCTCTCCATCACCTATCACCCATCACCCATCACCCGCTACGCCTCAGGCACGCCTTCAACGTACGGCGCGGTCGGCGGGTCCTGGTCGAGCAGGCGGTTCCACTCGGCGGCAATGGTTTCCAGGGTCGCCATCGGGTCGGCGTCCTGGTAGACCGTCTTCTCCAACTCCTTCTGCAGCACGTCCCAGGCGGCCGGGAACTGCGGGATGCGCCAGATCGGCTTGCCGTTCTCGATGGCCGCCAGAATCTGCGGGTACTCGGGATAGCGCTCTGTCAGCTCGGGGTCAGACCAGGTGCCCAGTTGCGGCGAGCCGATGCCGAACTCGAGCGCGAAGCGCTTGGCATTGTCAGGCGAGGTGTACATCTTGATCCATTCCCAGGCCAGGTCCTGCCGCGGCGAGGTGGCCGGGATGGCCAGGTTCCAGAGGCTCAGCTCGGAGGGGCCGGGGAAGGGGGTCAAGGCCCAGCGGTCGACGATCTTCGACTTCTCCGGATCGCGGGCGTCCGCGCGGGCGAACGACGGCCAGACCTCCGACTGCGCCAGCTCGCCCTGCAGCACCGCGTTCATGTGCGTCGGAATGTCCCAGCCCGGCATCCCCTCGGGCGCGTACTGGAGGGCATCGCGCAGCAGCATGATGGCGTTGACGCCGGCGTCATTGACGAAGGCTGGCCGCCAGTCTTCCTCACAGAGCGGCTGCCCCGACTCCCAGTAGCGGCTGAGCCACGAGCCTTGAAGCTGCTCGCCGAGCCCGGTCCACGACGCGCCGTAGATGCCGTTGCCGGTGAGCGCCGCCGCGTTCTCATTGTACTGCTGCCACGTCTCTGGGATGCTGACGCCAGCCTCCTCAAAGAGATCGGTGAGATAGATGATGCCCCGCGCGTCGTTGGCGTTCGGGATGCCGTTGCGGTTGCCCTCCCAGAGGCCATTGAGCTGCCAGATGTTGGGGATGAAGGCGTCGCCACTGATGCCGTCGCGCTCCACGTAGGGATCGAGCGGGATCAGATAGGGCGCGAACTCGCCATCCCACTGTCCGGCGACGTCGATCACGTCGTAGGCGCCGGTCTGGGTCACCAGGTCGTTGGCAGCGTTGTCGTGCAGGTTCTGATATGGGAAGGCGACGACTTCGACCGTCGCGCCGGTGGCCTCCTGGAACTCCGGCGCGATCAGGCGGGCCGCCTCATCATAGGTGCCGGACTGCATATACAGAACGGTCAGCTTCTCGCCCTGGAAGCGGCGCGGGGCGAAGTAGGGCGCGGCGAGCGTCGAGCGCTTGGCGCCGGCCGTCGCGACAGTCCCAGCGGCAACCGCGCCCGCCTGCACGAGCTTGCGGCGTGAGAAGGTGCGAGTCTGCTTCACGGTTGTTCCTCCTTGCGTAGCTGAACCCAATGCGCCGCCCCCGGTTTGAACGGCACATGAAACCGGAAGCCGTCCTGCCGTCGTCGCGGTCTGCGGCACGGGCGCCAACCCGAGCTTGCGAGGGATCTCGTCAGGTCCGCGCACGTGCGCATTGCCGCGCCGGGATCCCTCCGGGATGACCATCGTCCGTTTCCGCTAGCCAACCTCAGCGCGCGTTCCTCGAGCCCCGACTCACGGCCGCCACGGCGCCCCTGTGCGCCGGGTGGCGCAGCAGAAAGCCGCCATCGACGAGCAGCGTGCTGCCGGTAATGTAGCTTGCTTCGTCCGATGCAAGAAAGGCGACGACGGCGGCCACCTCATCCGGCGTGCCGAAGCGGCCGAGCGCGGTCGATGTTCGCTGGCTCTCGCGCTGCTCCGGGGTATAGGCTTCACTGCCGGCCGTGCCGGGCTCCACGATCGGTCCGGGAGCGACCGCATTCACCCGCACGCCGAACCGGCCGAAATAGAGGGCCATGCTCCGCGTCAGCGCCTCCAGCCCCGCCTTGGCGGCGTCATAGTGCGGGGTGAGCGCATTCGGCACGTGGGCGTGGACGGAGGAGATGGTGATGATGCTGCCGGAGCGCCGTTCACGCATGATCTGCCCCGCCAGCCGCGAGGCGGAGTAGGCGCTGGAGAGATTGACGTCGATCACGCGCCGCCACTCGTCGGGCGGCATGTCTGGCACGGGCGCGAAGCCGATTTTGCTCATGGCGGTCAGGGCCGCGTTGTTGACCAGAATATCGAGCTGCCCGAATTGCTGGTGCGCCTCGGCCACGAAGGTATCGAGCGCGTCCTGATCGGCCACATCGAGCGAGCGGCCCAGGACGCGCCCACCAGCCTCGGTGATGTTGGCAACGGTCTCCTGCAGCGCCGCCGGGTCACGGCCGCAGATGGCGACGGCAGCGCCTTCCCGCGCCAGCCGCCTGGCGATGGCGCGGCCAATCCCTTTTCCGCCGCCGGTCACAATGGCCGCCTGGCCATCGAGCAGAAGCTTCGTCACGCGGTTCTCCTCATGCTGAACGTGGCCACGGCAGGGAGTATACGGAGGGTGATGGGTAGAACGAGGGATGCTTCGAATTTGTCACCCCCCCCTCGTCTTTCTTCGGCTGCGCTCCGAAAGGCGATGCGACGGTCGTGATTGATCCATGAGTTGAGTTCAGAGAGAGGCGCGCTCTCGGCGGATGTTTGGTAGGATCGACCGCATTCGTGAAGATGACGTAAGGAGGGGCATGTGGCGCAGCGGGCACGCGTTGGAGTCGTCGGCGCTGGACTCCACGGCGAGATGCACCTGGAAGCGTACAGTTCCTATGACCGCTGCGAGCTGACCTGCATCTGTGACCTCAACGAAGCCCGCGCCCGGCAGATGGCTGAAAAGTACGGCTGCGACTGGACGACCGATATCGGCGAGCTCGCCGCGGCGGTCGATGGCGTCAGCGTGGCCACGCCCGATTTTGCCCATCTGGAGCCCGCCCTGGCGGTGATCGCCGCCGGCAAGCACGTCCTGATGGAGAAGCCGTTAACCACCGATGTCGCCGAGGGAGAGCGTCTGGTCGCCGCCGCGCGTGATGCCGGTGTGAAGCTGATGGTCAACTTCTCGAACCGCTGGAACCCGAAGTTCCTGGCCGCGCGCGCCGCCATGAACTCTGGCCGCATGGGCGACTTCGTGATGGGCTACTCCCGCCTCAGCAACACCATCAGCGTGCCGACGGGCATGCTCGCCTGGGCCGCGCAATCGGGGCCGGAGTGGTTCCTCTTCCCGCACACGATCGACGTCGTGCGCTGGGTGCTGGGGCAGGAGATCACGCGCGTTTATGCCACCGGCCGCAAGGGGACACTCACCTCGCTTGGCATCGATGCCTACGACGCCATCCAGGCGGTCGTCCACTTTGAGCATGACGCCTTCGTCACCTTCGAGACCTGCTGGGTGATTCCCAATTCCTGGCCCTCAGTGGTCGATTCGACCATGACCCTCTTTGGCACCGATGGTCGCCTGGAGATCGACCAGAACGATCAGGGCATCACCCTTGCGAGTGATCGCTATGAAACCGGCGCCCCCTACGGCAAGTACGACCGCTATGGCACGCCTCAGGGGTTCTACCTGGAGGGCATCCGCCATTTCGTCGATTGCCTGGTTGACGACCGGGAGCCCGTGGTGACGGGCGAGGATGGGCTGGCCGTGACACGGGTGATCGCGGCGATTCGCGAGTCGATCGTCGCTGGCATGCCGGTCGAGGTGGCCGCGCGCGGTGCATAGTGTTTCCTGGGAGGGCTGGCGGTAGAGACGGATCGTGGTTCGCGTAACGACAAGGAGAGGTGGCCATGTCACGCAATACCCGGTTGAATCGGCGGAGTTTTCTGGCGCGAAGCGGCGCTGCCGGCCTGACCGCGACCTTCATGGCCCGTGGCGGCGCGGCCGGGGCCCCGCTCTTCGTTCCGGCGCGGCGGCAGGATGCTCCGGTCACGCTCAGCTACACCTCATGGGAGCTCTATCCCCAGCAGGCCGAGAACGAGCGGCAGACGCTGGTGGCCCCCTTTCAGGAGGAACACCCAAACATCACCATCGAGAACAGCGCGGTGGCCGGCTACGACGCCTACTGGCAGAAGATTCAGACCCAGTACGCCACCGGGCAAGCGCCGGACGTCTACGCCATGAGCGTCGGCTACGAGTGGGACTTCGCCAACGAGGGGAAGATCATCGACATTGATGACCAGGTCAAGGCGGAGATGCCGGAGGACGAGTACTTCCAGAGTCCGCTGCCGATGCTGCGCTATCCCGACCCGAGCGGCCGCCTCTACGCCTTTCCCTTCCAGTGGGTCTGCTCCGTCCTCTACTACAACAAGGATCTCTTCGACGCGGCCGGGGTGCCGTATCCGGACGATACCTGGACCTACGAGACGCTGCTCGATGCCGCCAAGGAGCTGACCGGCGATGGGCAGTTCGGGTTCAACTCCAACAGCGCCCATACCCAGCTCGACGCCGCCATCTATGCCAACGGCGGCAAGGTGCTGAACGACGACTACAAGACCTGCGCGCTGGCCGACAGCCCGGAGGCGATCGAGACGATCCAGTGGTTCGTGGATCTGATCGCCGTCCATAAGGTGGCCCCGGACGCCAACCAGAGCCGCGACATCGGCCTCGGCACGGCGAACAGCCCCTTCCAGTCGGGCCAGGTGGCGATGGTCATCGACGGCTCGTGGCAGATCGAGACGACGCGGGGCGTCAACTTCAACTGGGATGTGGCGATGGTCCCATCCGGCACGGATAAGCGAGTCATCTACGGCGGGCCGGACAGCCTTTCCATCTCCGCCGAGAGCGAGCACCAAGAAGAGGCTTGGGAGTTCCTGAAGTATGCGGTCGGCCCGGCGCGCACGGTGGAGTCGTTCGGCTCTGGCGTGGTGCCGATCTACAAGGCGACCGCCAACTCCGAAGCCTGGCTGGAAGAAGGGCAGGACCCGGCCAACAAGAAGGTGCTGCTGGAGACGGAGCCATACATGATGGGCGCCGAGTTCATCAGCAACAACTGGACGGAGTGGCGCATCACGGCCATGAACAGCGATCTCACCCCCGCCTTCCTCGGCGCGGCCAGCGTGGAGGACGCCGTGCAGACGGCGACGGCGAACATCAATGCCATCTTGGCCAAGCCGTAGCGTTCGGGGCGTGTGCACTCCGTGCCGTCAACGCTCTTTCCTGGGCCACGGAACCCTACCGCTCCGCTTCAATCGCCATCGCCAGTAGTCTTGGCGCCCGAGGCTTTGAGCCTCGGGCTGCCCCGGCGAAAGCCCCGTAAACGGGGCTGCAGCATTGAACTGGCGACGTTCTCAGCGCCCTTCAGGGTGCTTTCGTAAGGCAGCCTGAGGACTTTA
>CAYSXO010000198.1:0-321 GCA_964434995.1 uncultured Sphaerobacteraceae bacterium | reverse complement strand
GCCGCCTTGACGCTCCTCCGAGGGACGAAGGATCTCGTCTCACAATCGCGAATGAACGCGGAGAACATGAGATGCTTCGAACACCGGCGCGGCAATCGTGGTTTGGACGAACGCGACGCGAGCCCTCGTCCGTTGCTGCGCCCACGGCTGGCTTTCATGGCTGGCGGGTGGCCCTCCCCTTCGTCCTGCCGACGATCGTCGGGCTGCTGGTCTTCAACGTCATTCCGCTGCTGGCCGCGTTCGGTCTTGGATTCACCAACTACAGCTTTACCCGGGAAACCGAGGTGATCGGCATCGCCAACTACCGCATGTTCCTCTTCG
>CAYSXO010000197.1:1260-8838 GCA_964434995.1 uncultured Sphaerobacteraceae bacterium | reverse complement strand
CGCCCTTCATTCCGTAAAGGACCTTGTTCTCGAAGAACATCACCAGGTCGTCGTCGCGGATGGCGCTAAGCAGGAGTCCCTTCGCCTCTGCCGGGGTCGAGGGAACGACGCACTTGATGCCGGGCATGTGGGTAAAGACAGAGTAGTGGCAACCCGAGTGCTGCCCGGCGGCGCTGACGCCCGCGCCGATCTGGGTGCGGATGGTGACCGGGCAACGCGCCTTGCCGCCGAACATGTAGCGAAGCTTCGCGCCCTGATCGAAGATTTGATCCATGCAGCAGCCAAAGAAGTCGACGAACATCAGCTCGGCCACGGGGCGCAGGCCGGTCGCGGCAGCTCCAACAGCCGCGCCGATGAAGCCCGCCTCGGTGATCGGCGTGTCGAGGACCCGGCCTCGACCGAACTCCTGGACGAGCCCCTTGGTGACGCCCATTGGACCGCCCCAGGCGTCCTCATTCACCAGGTGATCGACTTCCGCGCCGCCCGCGATGTCCTCGCCCATGAGGATAACCGTGGGATCTTCGCGCATGGCGATCCTGAGTGCTTCATTGATGGCTTGCTGATAGGTCATTTGCCGCGTCGCGGTCTCGACGACCATGGATTCCTCCTGATTCTGACCCTGCGTGTGGCGAAACGACGCGCGTTAGGCGTAGCTCACATAAACGTCCGTCAGCGTCTCCTCGGGCTCAGGGAACGGCGCTGCCTTCGCTTCGTCCCACGCTTTGTCGAGGTGTGCCGCAACTCGCTGGTCGATGGCAGTCAACTCGTCTTCGGTCGCGATGCCGCGCTCGACAAGCGCCTTGCGGAGGGCCGTGATCGGGTCCCGCTTCTTGTAGGCCTCCAGTTCCTCGGCGGTGCGGTAGGTAACCTGGTCGCCCTGAAAATGGCCGTAGAAGCGGTACGTCTTGGTTTCGATGAGGCTCGGGCCCTCACCGCGCCGGGCGCGGGCAATCGCCTCTCTGGCTGCCTCATACACGGCGAAGACATCGAGCCCATCGACAACGACGCCAGGGATTTCGTACGCGCCTGCACGGTTAGCCACATCGCTGGCCGAGCAGTGGTAGTGAACGGGCGTCGCTTCGGCGTAGCCGTTGTTCTCGCAGACGAAGACAACCGGTAGGTCCCAGATGGCTGCCAGGTTCAGCGCCTCATGGAAGGTGCCTTGATTCGAAGCCCCGTCACCGAAAAAGCAAACCGCCACGCCTCCCGTGCCGAGAGTTTTCGCCGTCAGTGCCGCGCCGCAGGCCAGCGGCAGACCGCCGCCGACGATGCCGTTTGCCCCGAGCATCCCCTTCTCGACGTCGGCGATGTGCATCGAGCCGCCCTTGCCCTTGCAGACGCCCGTGGCCTTTCCCATCAACTCAGCCACCATGCCGTCGATGTCCACGCCTTTCGCAATGCAGTGTCCGTGGCCGCGATGGGTGGAGGTGATGTAATCACTGTCGCCAAGCTGCGAGCAGATGCCGACCGCGACGGCCTCTTCCCCGGAATAGAGGTGCACAAAGCCGGGAATCAGGCCGAGCGCGAAGTTCTTGCCAGCCAAATCCTCGAACGTCCGAATCTGGACCATCCGCTCGTACATGTCGAGAAGTGCATCACGATCGAGCTCGATTTCAGTCGCCATCTCCGCTGCCGACATCATCTCCTCCTGAAGGAACTTGCGCCGTTGCGCCGCCTCGTGTCGCGGATTCCTGCTCCGCGCCTTCGCGTCCGCGCCGAGTTGGAAGTTCACCGTCTTATACGGCAATGTCCCAGTGTCGGCAAGCGCGGTACATGGTCCGAGGTCGATGCTGAAGTTGGTACCATTCGTTGTCCCGCGTGCCACGTTGTCATCGGGAAAGCACCGCCGAGGCACGAACCGATCTCAAGGCAGAAGCCGAACGCTCCCCGCAAGGCGTCTGGCGGTCACAGGAGCGCGAATGATGCAGAGGATTACTCGGCGTGGGCTGATCGAGCGGACTATGGCCGCGGCCGCGGGGATCGGCATCGCCGGTATGGCTCCGGAGCACCGGGAGCTTGCGCCCTCCGCTGGCGCGGAAGGCGCGTTCGACCTCTCTGCCGGTGTGGCCGGTTGCGGCCAGCTCGCCTTCATGTTCAACATCGGGTCGGGTTACGACCCCGCGTACGGAATCCTGGAGACGCTTAGCGCCTATGGCGTGACGTCGTCAATGTTCGTCATGGGGTGGCTGGCCGAGCAGAATCCAGGCCTGGTGCAGTCGATCGCCGCATGGGGTCACCCTGTTGGCAGCCACGGCAATCTGCCGCCCGAGTTGACCCTGCGCTCCGACGACGATATCGTCAATGATCTCGTCGCCGCCTCCAACGCCCTGACGTGGGCGCTCGGGTATGCGCCCGTTCCCTGGTTTACCCCGTTCGCCAGTGCAAGCGATTGGCGGGTGCGCTCCCTGGCCAATTCGGTTGGTCTCGTCACTGTAGGCTGGAGTGTTGGCTCTGATGACTGGAGTCCCTGGGCGACGGCCGATTCGATCTACAACAACGTGATGAGCGGGCTCTTCGACGGGGCGATCATTGAACTCCATCTCGATGCGCAGCAGAGCATCAATGGCACGGCGGTCGCATTGCCGTGGATCATCGAGGATGCCATGGCCCAGGGGTACCGGTTCGTCACCATTCCCCAGATTGCCAATGGGTGCTGATGCCTGAGGCGGTTGTCGAAACGGCTGGAGTCCGGCGAGACCAGGCGGCTATTTGACCGCGCCCAGTGTGAGGCCGCGCACGATGTACTTGCCGACGAGCAGCGCGATGAGCAGGGGCGGCAGCATGACGATGAGCCCCTGCGCGGCGATGTCCCAGTAGCGCGGGCCGCGCAAGGTGACATTTCCGGCGAGCTGCACTGGCAGCGTCTTGGCCTGGTCGATCGTCAAGGTCAGGCCGAAGAGAAACTCGTTCCAGGCAAAGACGAACGCGAAGAGGAACGCGACGACCAGCCCCGGCACCGCCAGCGGCAGGGCGACGCGAAAGAAGGCTCCATAGCGCGAGGAGCCATCGACCATCGAGGCCTCCTCGATCTCAATCGGCAGGTCCTGGAAGTAGTCACGCAGGAGCCAGATGACCAGCGGCAAGTTCATCGCCGCGTAGACGATGATCAACGTTGGCAGCTTGTCGAGCATGCCAATGCGGCCAAAGAGAATGAAGTAGGGAACGACGAGGGCAATCGGCGGCATCATGCGCTGGGAGATGAACCAGAAGGCGATGTCCTCATTCTTCCAGCGGCGGTAGCGAAAGCGGCTCAGCGCGTAGGCGGCCATGGCGCCCAGAACGACCGCGATGAGCGCGGAAAAGAAGGCCGCGCCGAAGCTGTTGCGGAAGAGCTTCGTAACGTCGCCCATGCCGCTGACGCCATAGCCTTCACCACCGCCGAAAATGTCGCGAAATGGCTGCAGGGTCGGCTGGAACTGGACCCAGGGCAAGAAGGTTGGGGTCGGAGCGGTAACGGCGGCCTGCGGCTTCACCGACGTGATGAACGTCCAGTAGATCGGAAAGAGGGTGAATAGCCCCCAGAAGATCAGGATGGCGAAGGAGATAACACGCGTCGCGCGGCCCGAGCGGAAAGCCATGTCAGTTTTCCTCGATACGCCGGAATGCCCGCAAGAAGAGGAAGAAAACAATCGACATAATGATGAGAATGGCCCAGGAAATGGTCGCCGTGAAGCCCATGTTGAAGGGCCGGAACCCGGCGACGTAGGCATAGAACGTCAGGAGCTCGGTTGCGGTCCCCGGCCCGCCGCCGGTCAGGATGTAGATCGTGTCAAAGACTTTGAAGCAGTCAATGGCTCGCAAGAGCACGATGGCGACCAGATAGGGCTGCACCAGCGGCAACGTGATGTGCAGGAGCATGTCCCAGCGCGATGCCCCATCGACTGTCGCCGCCTCGTACAGCTCGACCGGGAGCGATTCGAGCGCGGCGAGCGCGGCGAGGACAATGAACGGGGTCCATTGCCAGAGATCGACGATCACCAGCGAGATGATGGCGGACCGCTGTCCGGCGAGCCAGGTCACGCGCTCCAGGCCGATGCTTTCCAGGAAGTAATTGATGGGACCCTTATTGAAGTCGAAGAGCATCTTCCAGGTGAATGAGACCGCGATTGGCGGCAGGAGCATCGGGAAGGCGAAGGCGACCCGCATCCAGTTCTTGCCGCGCGTGATGTTCTGCAAAGCCAAGGCGACAGCAAGCCCTAGCAGTAGTTCCAGCCCAGCGGCCAGCGCGACATAGGCGAGAGTCTTCCAGAACGAGTCCCAGAAGCGGCCGTCATTGAGTAACCGATAGATGTTGTCAAGCCCAACCCAGGTTATCGATTTCTGGCCGGCGTTCCAGGCGCCAAAGACGAGCCGCAGCGAAAAGAGCAGCGGGAAGACGCCCAGAATGAGGAGATAGAGAAGTGCGGGCAAGAGAAAGATGTATTTGGCGCTGCTCTCGGCGGTTCGCCGGGATGCCGGCGGCGCCGGAATCGCCATGGCCGGCTGTGCAGTGCTCATGATGGGGTTCCTGTCGGCGGAATGGGGCCGGTCCGGTTCAACCGCACCGGCCCCTGCTTCGAGGCGTCCGAGCCGGCTAGCTCATGCCGAGATGAGCGCGATACGCCGCGATCTGGGCATCGCGGCCGAGTTCGTCAGTGATGGAGTTGAACTGGGCCGCGCATTGATCCATCGCATCTTGAGGCGAAAGTTCGCCCGCGATGGCCTGGTTCGTATAGAGTTCCAGTGTCTCCTGATAACGTGCGGCGCCCGGAATGCGCGGGTCGAAGACCGCGTTTGGATGGTCGGTGGCGGCAATGATCGTTGAGATGTATTCCTTCGCTTCCGCTTCATCCCAACCCGCTGACAGCCAGGGCTCCAGGTCCGTTTCATGCGACTTCCGCCACGGCTGGTAGCCCGAGTCGGGTGACGCGACGTCGATCGCGCTGATTCCCGGGCTGGCATGGAACTTGATCCATTCCCAGGCCGCGTCCGGGTTCTGCGACTGGGAGGTGATGTAGTACGACCAGCCGTTGTATGCGTGCGTCGGCGTCTGGTGGATTTCGCCGTCGGGCATGGTGACCCACGTCTTGTTGACCCAGTCGTAGTATTCGGTGACACCGGGAGTCTGGGCAAAACCGATCTTGTTCTTCACCACGGATCGTTCTGCCACGGATGCCGGGCCGATGTCGCCCCAGTCGAGCGTCATCAGCGTCGTGCCGTTGATCATGTCTTCAATGACCGTCGCGCGGTCGGCATCGAGCCCAGGCTTCATCGCGCCCTGAATAATGTCGACGAATTCGGTCAGGCCGCGAACGTACCCCTCGGTGTTGATCAGCGGATTCATGTCGGGGTCGAAGATGTAGATGCCGGGGATGTTGTCGGGCGCCTTGTCCGTGGGCAAAACGGAATACGGCGCTGTCCACGGATAGGAATACCAGTAGGACTGCTGCCCGCGCAGGACGCAGGTGATGAACCCGTATCCGGCGGCCGCATCATTCCATGCCGCCCCACCGCCATTGGGCGAGAAGAACTTGGCAACTTCGATGAAGTCGGTCAGTGTTTGTGGCGTGGCCAGATCCTTGCCGGTGGCGGTGTTGAACGCCTCCTGCCACCGCGGATCGGCGAGGATGTCCTTTCGGTAGAACATTGTCTGGTTGTCGTTGTCGACGATGAAGGTATAGGTCTGCCCGGCCCAGGAGTTCTTCCGCTTGATCCCGTCCGGGATGTCATCCCAGGCCAACAGCTCGTCATTGATGTCGCGGTCGACATATGGCTGGAGCGGGATGGCATACTCGAGATTGACGAAGTCGGGCATCCAGGTATTCGCGAGCAAAAGGAGATCGAAGTCGCCACTGCCCGTCTGCGCGACCTGCTGAGCCCGCGCGAAGAGATCGGCGTTTGGCGCTTCAACTGCCTCGACGACCGCGCCGTACTGCTCCTGAAACTCCGGGGCATGGAACTTCACCGGTCCAGAGATGAACGGGCCCGTTTGGGTGAAGACGCGCAGCGTAATGCCCTCGAAGTTCGGCTTCTCCTGCGCCCGGGCTGCTTGTACGCTCCCGAGCCGCGAGCTGGCGGCAAGGAGCGCGCCCGCGCCAGCACCCTTGAGCAGCGTTCGCCTGCTCGCCTTCAGTTTCTGTCTCGCCTCATCGCGAGTCTCGATCCACGTGCGGAATTCCTTGTCGCTCGCCATTGAGGACCTCCCTGTTGGATTGTGAGCCTCTTTGCCAGGCACATACCCCTACAGTGGGGATGCGCGAATTAATCATGAAGACCGGTCCGTGTCAACCATGCTTTTGTGCCGGTGCGGACCGACCGTATCGCGATGTCGCCGTATAATCCCGAAGCGGCGCGGCGCCTGGTTGGTTGGAACGGCCGCTGGAAGATTTTCGCTCGGCGTCCGATCGACAAGAGGACTGGGGAGGTTGCGTGGCCGATTCGTTTGCGCTACTTCTTGACTACATCGTTCGCCACTTCGTCATTACTGACGCGCAGAAGGATGTCGACCTCAACGCGACAGCTGACGAGACAGCCGCGACGATTGAGGCGGAAAAGTCGCGCATCGCTGCCACGGCCGTCGGGCGCGCGCGGGACCTGCTGCCCTCCTTTCGGGACGGCCTGATTCTCGCCTTCGAAGCTCAGGGCACAGGGCATCCCGAGATTCGCCTGGATGACCGACAACCCGAGCAGAATGCCATTGCGGATGCGCTGATCGCCTATCTGGTGGGGTTCGACCTGGCAGAGTCGCGCAGCGTTGAAACTGAGCCAGGGCACTACGACTACTTCGTCACCGTGAACTGGGATGCTCTCTATCAGGTGGCCACCGACGCAGGTGTCGATCTCCCCGCGGTGCTTGCCGACGCGGCGACGATCCCGGAGGGCTGATGCTCGCGCCAGACCGCCATCGGCAGGTAGAGCAGGGGTCGGGGAGCGCTCGCACCGGGCCGAGACTGCCGAGGCCTGAAGGCTCGGACAATGCCGCGCGGCTGGCCAGATTGCTTCGTTTCCGCTTCCGGGATCTCGGGCTCCTGCGGACCGCGCTGACGCATCGATCGATTCTGCATGAGGTTGCCCAATCAGGCGACGCAAGCGCAAGCACCGCCGCCCTGACGAACGAGCGCCTCGAGTTCCTGGGAGACGCGGTCCTTGGCGCGGTTGCTGCCGAGTACCTCTATGCGCTCGATCCCGATGCCGACGAAGGGCAGCTCACCAGGAGGCGGGTGGCTCTCGTGCGCGCCGAAACTCTCGTCCGTTGGGCGCGAGAGATCGACCTCGGCGCATACCTCTACCTCGGCTCTGGCGAGCGGCCGGGCGAGGGCGCGCGCGACCGCATGTTGGCAGGAGCCTTCGAGGCGGTGATCGGCGCAATCGCATTGGATCGGGGCTTTGGCGCCGCGCGGAAGTTCCTCATGCGGCTTCTCGAGCAAGATGCGCCGGAGATTCTGGCGGAATCAGAAGACCTGGCCAATCCGAAGGGGCGCCTGCAGGAGCTCCTGCAAGAGCGTTATCGCCGGGCGCCGGAGTACGAAACCGTTGCTGCCGAAGGGCCGGACCACGCCCGGACGTTCGTCGTTGAAGCGCGCTTCGATGACCGCGTTC
>CAYSXO010000197.1:0-1205 GCA_964434995.1 uncultured Sphaerobacteraceae bacterium | reverse complement strand
GCTGAGCAGGCCGCGGCGGCGGAGGCGCTAGCCACGCTGACGGACGATCACACCGAGGTCCCGGTTGATGAGGGCGCATCGTAACGCCGCAAACCTCCCCGGCAGTCTCCCGAGCGAGTAGGATGGACGCCAGCCGGGCGAGAAACGTCCTTGCCGGACGGCGTAGCAAGCGCGGCTGCAGCCGAGGGAGCGTGACATGGCGGGCCACTATGACCAGTTGACGGTGTTTTCCGGCAACTCGAATCCCGATCTGTCTCGCGAGATTTGCAGCTATATCGGCATCCCTCCGGGTCGGGCAGAGGTCTTCAAGTTCTCGAATGACAACACCTTCGTGCGCATCAACGAGAGCGTGCGCGAGAACGATGTCTTTGTCGTCCAGTCGTTTTCCGCACCGATCAACGACGCGATCATGGAAATGCTGATCATGATCGATACGCTGAAGCGCGCCTCCGCTGGGCGTGTCACCGCGGTGATCCCCTACTTTGGCTACGGGCGGACGGACAAGAAGGATCAGCCCCGCGTGCCGATCACGGCGAGACTTGTGGCCAAGCTGGTCGGGGTCTCGGGCGCCGACCGCGCGCTGCTCCTCGATCTCCACGCGGGCCAGATTCAGGGATTCTTTGACATACCGGTCGATGAAATGAGCGCGATGTCGCTCACCGCGACGTATTTTGCCCAGAAGCGCCTGGAGAACCCGGTGGTGGTTTCGCCCGATCTGGGCAACACCAAGCGCGCCCGCAACTTCGCCGAGATCGTCGATGCGCCGCTGGCGATCATCGAAAAGCGGCGCATGGGGAACCGAGATCGGACCGAAGTGCTCAACCTGATCGGCTCAGTCAGCGGGCAGCAGGCGATCATCGTCGATGACGAGATCGACACCGCTGGGTCGATTACCCAGGCGGCGCAGGTCTGCCTCGAGGGTGGGGCCACCGAGGTCTACGCATCGTCAATCCACCCCGTCCTGTCGGGCCCGGCTGTAGAACGCCTGCAGCAGAGCGCCATCCGCGAGGTGGTGGTCACGAACAGCATCGCCGTTCCTCCTGAGAAGCGCTTCCCGAAGCTGACCGTCCTGTCCGTGGCGCCGCTCCTGGGCGAGACGATTCAGCGCATTCACACCGGAGCCAGCGTTTCGGCAACGTACCGCACGCGGGATGCCCTCGTCGCGTTCTAGACGGAAAGCGCCCCGCTGTTGAATGCTCTCCGCC
>CAYSXO010000196.1:8195-8906 GCA_964434995.1 uncultured Sphaerobacteraceae bacterium | reverse complement strand
GCCTACCTCTTGCGACGCCTACTTGCCTATGTTCCGGTTCTGCTCGGGATCTCGATCGGCGTCTTTGGGCTCATGCGCTTGATCCCGGGCGATGCCGTGGACGTCATGATGGGTCAGGTCCGCCTGGAGCCGGAGACGCGCGAGAGCCTGCGCCGCCTGTTTGGACTCGATCAGCCGCTCTGGCGCCAGTATGCCTCGTGGGTAGGCGCCGTCTTGTCCGGCGACCTGGGAATCTCGATTCGCTCCGGGCGCCCGGTCACGCTGGAACTGCAGGCTGCCCTCGGCCCGACCATCCAGTTGGCGCTGCTGGCGACCCTCTTCGGCTGCCTCATCGCGGTCCCGGCCGGCGTCATATCAGCCGTGCGCCAGTACTCCTGGTCCGACGCCGCGGTCACCCTGGTCAGCTATGTTGGCATCTCGATGCCGGTCTTCTGGTTGGGCACCTTGCTGGTGATGCTGCTCAGCGTCCGCCTCACCTGGCTTCCGGCTGGAGGCTACGTAAGCATGGCCGAGGATCCATTGGAAAGCCTGAAGGTGGCGATGCTGCCGGCCATCACTCTCGGGTTCGGGTTTGCCTCACTGCTGATGCGCGTCATCCGGTCAGCGATGCTGGAGGTGCTGCGCCATGACTACGTCCGCTTGGCCAGGGCGAAGGGGCTGCGTGAGCTCGCGGTCTTGACGAGGCACGTCTTTCGCAACGCGATGATCCCG
>CAYSXO010000196.1:0-8113 GCA_964434995.1 uncultured Sphaerobacteraceae bacterium | reverse complement strand
CCTCCTGCTGGGCGCCATCTTCAATCGGGACTACCCCGTGGTGCAGGGAGTGGCGCTGCTCTTCGCTCTGATCTTCCTGACGACCAATCTCGTGGTCGATCTCGTCTACAGCGTGGTCGACCCGCGAATCCGGTACGACTGATGGACGTGCGTGACGTTCTTGGCCGGTTGCTGGCCAACTGGCTCGGCTTGGCCGGCCTCGTGATCACCACGCTCATGGTGGCGGCGGCGCTGCTGGCGCCGCTCCTGGCGCCAGCAGCGCCAGAAGTCATGGATCCGAGCGCGCGCCTGGCGCCGCCGTCGTCGGCGCATCCCTTCGGCGCCGACGACTTCGGTCGCGATCTGCTGAGCCGCGTGCTGTTCGGGACGCGCATTTCGCTCCAGGTCGGCGTGGTGGCGATCGGGTTGTCGACGGTTCTTGGCCTCCTGATCGGGCTTATCGCCGGGTACGCGCGAGGTCCGATCGACGCCATCCTGATGCGCATGATGGACGTCGTGATGGCCTTTCCCTCCGTCCTGCTGGCGCTGTTCGTCATGGCGGTACTCGGCTCGTCGCTGCAAAATGTCGTAATCGCCGTCTCTGTCGCTTACATCCCGTTCTTCGCCCGGATCACCCGCAGCCAGGTCCTGACCTTGGGCGAGGCGCCGTTTGTCGAGGCAAGTCGGGCGGCGGGGGCGTCCCATGGCCGCGTGATGGCCCGCCACGTCTTTCCTAACATCGTGCCGTTGCTCATCGTCCAGGCGACGACGAATCTGGCCTTCGCCATCCTCGCCGAAGCATCGTTGTCCTATCTCGGGCTCGGCACCCAGCCACCCGAACCGTCTCTCGGGCGGATGCTGACGGAAGCTCGGCCGTGGCTGAACCAGGCGCCATGGTTGGCTGTCTTTCCCGGTCTCGCGTTGACGGGTCTGGTCGTCGGCAGCAACTTGCTCGGAGACGCGCTCAGGGATGCGCTCGATCCCCGCATGCGGGGCGCCACGGCCGTGGGCCGACGGGCGAAGCGGGGGAGAAGTCGGAGAGATTCGCGCGCTGCCATGACAGCGGCGGATGCGAGGAGTGGGGTGTGATCGACGCCGAACGGGCGGTGCTTGCAGCGGTGGATTCCGCTGGGTTGGAAATGGTCGAACTGGCGCAGCGATTGGTCCGTCTGAACTCGGAGAACCCACCGGGGCACTATGAGGACGTGGCAGACGCCTACGCCGCCGCTCTGATGGCCATCGGGTTCACGGTCGAGATCGTGCGGGTGCGGGACGAGTGCGTCCGTTCTCTCGGCTTTGCCACGCCCCGGCTCAATGTCGTGGGCCGCTGGCGGGCTCCCCGTGACGGGCCGTGCCTCATCCTGAACGCGCATTTGGACACGGTGCCCATTGGCCCGATCGATGACTGGACGGTCGAGCCGCTCGCGGGCGCCGTCTTTGACGGGAGGATCTGGGGCCGCGGCGCTGTCGATTCGAAGGGACGCCTCGCGGCCTACTGGGCGGCAGCGGCCGCCCTGCTGCGAACCGGCTCCGTGCACGCGGGGGAGTTGCTGGTCGTAGCCACCTGCGACGAAGAGGTCGGCGGGGATCTCGGCGCTCGCTGGCTCACCGAGTCATGGGGGATGACGGCTGACTTCGCGGTAGTGGAAGGCTACAACCGGCCGATCGTGCGCGCCTCGTCCGGCATCCTCTGGCTGGAAATCGAAGTGCAGGGCAAGGCGGCGCACGCCTCGTGGCCCGAGCGGGGGCACAACGCGGTCGTGGATGCCGCGGCTCTCGTGACAGAGCTCGAAAGCCTGAGAGTTCGGCTTGAGCAGGCAAGGGGGGAAATCCCTGGCATCCCGCATACCACCATGAGCGTCGGGCGAATCGATGGTGGTAGCAAGGTCAATGTCGTTCCCGGGCGCTGCATCGTCCAGGTCGATTTTCGTGTCATGCCAGGGGTCGAGACTGCAGCCATCAAGGACGAGGTCACGGCCATCCTCTCGCGCCTGGCGGCGGAGCGGCCCGGGTTCTCGGCCACGCTCCACGTGATGCAGGAGCAACCACCAATGGTGACGCCGGCCGACTCTCCGCTGGTTCAGGCCTTTGTGGACGCCGTAGAAGATGTGTCGGGGCGCCGTCCTCGGGTGGAGGGAGAGCCAGGTGGCACTGACGCTCGTTGGTTCAATCGCGCCGGAATAGCCACCGTTAACTACGGACCGGGGTCACCCCACGACGGCAATTTCCACGCCCCCGACGAGAATGTCGGCGTCGATCAGCTCCGCGAGGCAGCTGCCGTTTGCGCGCTGGCGGTGTACCGGCTGCTGAACGGCAACAAGGAAGGAAGAACGGCATGAGGCTCCGGATCGAGGCGTCATGGTTGTTCGATGGAAACCGGGCGGAACTGCTGCGCGACGGCGCTCTGCTGATCGAGGGCAGCCGCATTGTCGCGGCGGGTCCGTGTGAAGAGGTGCCCTCTGGAGATGACCTGCTGACCTTTCCCGGCTGCACCCTCATGCCCGGCCTGGTGGATGCTCACACCCACATCTCCTTCAACATGGGTGAACAGCCGGTGGGATCGCTGGAACGAGGCGGTCTCGTGCAACGAGCGCTGCTGGCGACCAAATACCTTCGACAGGATCTCGAGGCTGGCGTAACGCTGGTGAGGGTTGTCGGTGAGCGTGAATTTCTCGACGTCGCCGTAAGGGACGCCGTCGAGGCCGGAACGATCGCCGGACCGAGGATGGTCATCGCTACTCGCAGCCTAGCGGCCACCAACGGTCACGGCGGCGAGTGGGAGGGGAACGCCGTCGATGGCGTCGATGAGATGCGGAAGGCGGTACGGACCAACCTCCGCCGGGAAGCGGACCTGATCAAGTTGCTGGTCACCGGAAGCGTCGATCATCCGGGAGGGCATTTCTCCTGCGGGTTTAGCCGTGAAGAGATTGCGGTCGCCGTCGAAGAAGCCCATCGTGCCGGCAAGCCAGTCTGCGCGCACGCGGTTCGACCGGAGGATGTGCGGGTCTGTGTCGAAGAGGGCGTGGACGCAATCGAACACGGTCATATTCTCGACGACGAGACCATCGGCCTGTTGCGAGAGCACCATGTCTGGCTCGTGGCGACTCTGGCCATTGTGCTCGATGAGGACCTGCTCGCCTCGGATCTTGTCGCCAATCCCGCCTTTGCCGATATCGAGTGGTTGCCGAGACGGAAAGCGGCCCCCGGCTCGTACCGGGCAGCGGTGGCCGCCGGGATTCGATGGACCTGTGGCACGGATGCGATGCATGGCCGCATGGCGGACGAGGTGGCCGCCCTGGTCGGTATTGGCATCCCGGCCGCGGAAGTGCTGGTCGCCGCTACGCGGTCTGGCGCGGAACTCTGTGGCCTTGCCGATGACCTTGGCACTTTGGAGCCGGGCAAACTCGCGGACATCCTGGTTGTCCACGGTAACCCGATCGAGGATGTCTCTGCGCTCCGGTCAGTGCGGGCCGTCCTGCAGGGTGGGCGTGTCGTGGTGCGCGGTGATGCGCCCGCGTAGCATGGACTTGGGAGAGGAGGACTCTGATGGAATACCGCTACGTGCCATCGTGGTTGCCCGCGGAGGACCTGTCCGTGTACGAACGGGCGGGATGGGGAAAGCGGGTCGGGTTTGGCGAACGTGCCGCGGTCATCGTCATCGACATGTGCCGCTACTTTACGGAAAGCCACTATCCCTATTCCTGTCCCGCGAGCGCGATGCCGGCGGCGATGGCCATCGCCGACCTCCTGCGCGTTGCCAGATCCGCGCGGTTGCCGGTGATCTACACCACGCAGGGCGATGGCCGGCCCTACTCGGCGGCGACCGCTGGGAGATTCCCGGACAAGATTATCGCCCTGGATTCGAGCTTTGCCACGGACGCACGGCCTCACGAAATCGTGCCGGAGGTTGCGCCAGAAGTCGGCGACGTGGTCCTGGTCAAGCCGAAGCCAAGTGTTTTCTTTGGGACCCAATTGGAAAGCATCCTTAATTACGTGCGCGTGGACACGCTCATCGTGACCGGTGTCTCGACAAGTGGATGCGTTCGCGCTTCGGTTGACCACGCCTTCGCACTCAACTACCGCGTCATCGTACCGCTGGAGTGCGTCGCTGATCGTGCGCGCATGCCGCACGAGGCCAACTTGTTCGACATGGACACCGCGACCGCCGATGTCCTGCCGCTCGCGGTCGTCAAGGCGGAAATCGCGACCCGTTGGGGCGGCCCGCTCGCCACGTCCGCGGCTTCCATGGGACAGGCAACCGGATAGTCGTGCATGATCAGGCGAACTTCTGGGGAATAGCCAGGTGATCGCAAAGCGGACAGCCAAACGCCGTACAGACGCGGTCCTCCACCTCACGGGCCGACAGCAGCCGCGCCGGCTCGACGATGCGCCGTTGGCCTTGGACCCACTGAGGCTCGATGGCGTTGAGCCAGGGACTGCGGGTCGGCAGGAAGCAGGGGACGATCCGGACCCCACCTGCGCGATGGGCCTGCTGGTTTTGCGCCCGCAGCCAGGTGCGTACCACCTTGCTGCCATGCCATGAAGCGTTGTCCCAGATCACGACCACCGTCATCCCGGTAGTGGCCAAGCACTCCGCACACCAGTGCAAGAACTGCGTCGTGATGGCGCTGAGTGGCCTCCCGTCCACAAAGCGCAGCCACAGCGCCTCTGGCGGCGCGGGACGCGGCAACAGCCCTTAGCAGGCCAGGGCCTTGGGATCGGGATCGGCCTTGGCCACGCCCTGCGCGACGAGGCGACACGGTGCCCCATCCAGACATGCAGGGCTGGTTGGGCCACCCGGCTCCACCACGACTCGTCCGCGTAGCCCACCGTCCAGTCCGGTCGCTCCGCCGCCAGGGCAATCAGGCGATCGCGGCGCTGTTTTTGGGGCATACGCCGGGTCGGAACTGGTGATCCAGGTCTTGGCCCGCCGCCAGCGGACGCCGTGTCGCGCCAGGGTGGCGCGGATTGCCTCCCCCGTGACGCGAGTGGCAGTGAACCCTTCGCGCGACGCCGTCTCCGCCAACCGCTCCAGGGTCCAGACCCTGGTGGCATACCCGAAGTCGTGGGGGAGCGATTGACGAGGGCACAATCACGCCGAGCCGTCCGGGTCGAACGCCGCATGGGTGGTGCGAAGGCGGGACGAGCCAGACGAGTGGTACGCCCCCGCCGCGTCGAAGGCCTGGCTGGCGTTGCGCACCGATTGCTCGCCGCAGCCGAGGCCGCGGGCGATAGCCGACGCCCGTTCGCCCCGGGCACTGGCCAGGACAATCTGGCAGCGGCGCACGGTGAAGGCGGCCGCCGCGCGCAGACCGGTCGACATGGCCTACTGCTCCTCCTCGGTGGGAGGACGCACGAGGCGGGGAGCTTGCATATGGACTATGCGATACTGCACGACCCGCTACCTCGTCTGAGAGTGCATTACGAGGCACAGAGACAGGCAAGCCTTCGAGCGCAAGAAGACGGGCACGCTTTGGCCGGAGAGTGGGCTTGTCTTTACCTCACGAACGGGGACCGCTCGTGACGCCCGCAATCTCACGCTTGAGTTCAATGCGCACCTGACGGCAGCGGATCTCCCTGGGACGACGCGCTTCTGTGACCTACGGCATGCCGCCTCTTCCCTGCTGATCTCAGATGGTGTGCCGATTACCGCCGTATCAGCCATGCTCGGTCATTTACTGACCTCAACAACGTTGAGCGTCTATGCGCATTTGGTTCCTGGTGGAGAACGGGCGAAGACGGAAGCGAGGGACCGCCTATTGGGAAAGCGCGGAAATGCCGTTGGGGTACCTAACAATAGAGGCTGGAACGCCATTTGCTCCAGCCTCTCGTTTTCCGCCTAACCATGCGGTTGTACGTGGAGCCGACGATGGGACTCGAACCCGCAACCTGCTGTTTACAAAACAGCTGCTCTGCCAATTGAGCTACGTCGGCGTTTGTGGCACGTGCCCCAGCCAGCCAGTTGCCGGCATGGCGCACCGTCTTGCCAGCGGATAGTATGCCACGAGGTGATGCGTCGCACCTACTTGGCGCCCGCGTTTGACGCTGGAGGCGCTGACACCTCGTCTCTTCGGCGCCGTTGTGCCCGGCCGCGCCGCACGGCGGACATCGAACCCCAAGGTGCACCATGCCTGACTCCCTCGCTCTTGCCAGCAGTGCCGCTTGGCCACGACTCTTGCCGGATGAATGGAGTGGCACTCGTGACACCCTCCACCTGTGGCTGCAGATCGCTGGAAAGCTGAAGGTCGAGCTCACCTCGTACCAGAACCAACTCTGGCATACCGCGCTCGCGCTGTCCGCGCGCGGGCTTGCGACCGGGCCGCTGCCATTTGGGATCGGTGTCTTCCAGGACGACTTCGACTTTGTCGACCATTCGTTGACAATTTGGACCAGTGCCGGATTCCCGCGGCACATGCCGTTTCATCCTTGCAGCGCGGCCAGGTTCTACCAGGAATTGCTCGCGGACCTGTCCGCGCTCGGCATCGACGTTCAGAGCAACCCGACCCCACGTGAGGTTCCCGGCCCGATCGCCCGCGGTGTCAAGACGACACTCGCGAGCCTTGACCCCGTTGCTGTCTACCGCTGGTGGAGGATCCTGACCTCATCGGCAGCCGTGATGTGGAGGCACGGAGCCCGCTATACGGGGAAGGCCAGCCCGGGGCACTTCTCCTGGGGCGCCTTCGATCTGACCGCCACCCAGCGCGGCCTTCTGGGGTGAGGGTTTGGAGAATTCATCCTGCCTCATGACGCTATCCGTGCCGCCGGCGATCCAAAAGCGGACCTGATGTGCTTTTTGGAGCCGACCTACGCGGTCTCCGCCGACCTTGCCGGGTGGGACCGGGCAAGACTTGAGATTGCGACGATTCCCCGGCCGCGCTGACTGCTCGCGTAGTCCTCCTGACGGCTCGGGTACGATGCCCAATCCGCGTCAGGCTGAGGCGGATTGAACGAGGCTCGCGGCGAGGCAACGAATGAGTCAGGTCCATCAACGTGCGCCCGATGTCGCCATCATCGGTGGCGGCATCATGGGAACCAGCCTGGCCTGGCATCTTGCCCGGCGTGGCGTGCGGCGTGTCATGCTGTTCGAACGCTCGGTGATTGCCGCCGGCGCCAGCGGCAAGACCGGCGCCCTGCTGCGCCGCCATTACACCAACCTCCCCGAGGCGGTCCTGGCCCAACGGGGCTGGCAAACCTATGCGGCTTGGCAAGAGATCGTTGGCGGCGATCCGGTTCATACGCCGGCCGGACTGATCGTGACAGTCGATTGCTCGCCCGGTCACGAGGCAAACCTCGAACGCCTGCACCGGAACGTCGCTATGCAGAACGCGGCCGGCATTCCGTCGCGCGTGGTCAGCCGCGGCGAGCTGCAGGAGCTTCAGCCATCTGCCGACTGGAGCGATGTGCCGTTTGCCGCGTTTGAGCCCGATAGCGGGTATGTCGATGCCATCGCGGCCACGCGTGGCATGGCCAGGGCTGCCCGTGAAGCCGGCGCGGTCATCCGCGAGGCAACGTCGGTACTCGGCATCGAGGTCAACGGTGGCCGTGTGAGCGGCGTGCGCCTGGCCGATGGCCCTGTGCCGGCTGGGACGGTCGTGGTGGCTGCCGGCCCATGGACTCCACGCATTCTGGCGGATACGGGCGTCGAACCGCCAATCGAAGCGCTCCGTGTTCAGGTCGCCATCGTGCAGCGGCCGCTCGATCTCCCCGAGCACATGGTCTATCTCGATACCGTGGCGGGCATATTCGCGCGGCCCTGGGGGCTTGGGCGAACGATGATTGGCGTTGGCGGGGGCGATCAGCACGATCCGGTCGACCCTGATGGATATGAGACACGGAACGACCCTGGCTACGGCCAGAAGGCGATTGAGGCGATCTCCCGCCGCATTCCGGCGATGCAGCGGTCCACCTATCTTCATGGGCACGCCGGCCTCTACGACATGACGCCCGACGCGCACGCCATCATCGGCCCGGCGGGTCCGGAAGGCCTCTATCTGATGGCCGGATTCAGCGGCGCCGGCTTCAAGAAGGGCCCAGCGGTGGGCGAAGCCATGGCCGACCTCCTGCTGTCGGCCGAGGGTCTGGTCGACTGGGTCGACATGCGGCCGTTCCGGCTCGATCGCTTCTCGAACGATGC
>CAYSXO010000195.1:4541-8948 GCA_964434995.1 uncultured Sphaerobacteraceae bacterium | reverse complement strand
ATAGACATGGCGGCGACGCGCCGTTGGATTTGGGGTCGGCATCAGCAGGAGCGCGACTGGCACTCCACGTCGATGGAGGCCGCGCGAACAGCGGGCTCGCTGGCCTGACTCCATCGCGCACGGCGCGCCAATTCGCCAGAGTCAGCGCAAGGGACGCCCCCCCCCTGTGCGTGCCGGGGGCCGTCATGGTCTCTCCGGCGCCGGCTCCCACGGACTGGCTCTTCTCGGCGCGAAGCCCTGGTCGCGCCGAGCGGCGCACTCGGCACACCGTATCCTCAGCCAGCCAGCACCTCGCGTGGCGGGGCGTTCGGCTCCGGATGATTGCAGGGGCAGACATGGATGATCGCTTCGCCGAACGACGGCACGTGGTCAGCCAGCGTTTGATGGACCCGGTCGACGATGGCGTGGGCCTCCGCCACGGAAAGCCGGCGATCGATCGTCACATGCAAGTCGGCGTGCACCTTGTGGCCCAGCCAACGCGCTCGCGCGCCATGGACCTCCTGGACGCCCTCGACATGCAACGGCGCATGCTCCACCTGCGCCAGAATGCGAGGCTCGACGCCATCGAGCAGCCGCAGGAAAACCGCCCTGGCCGCGTCTTTGACGATGAAGAGAATGGCGACGGTGATGACGATGCCGATGAGCGGATCGAGGATCGGCACGCCGACCCAGACCCCGATCGCCCCGACAAGCACGGCCAGCGAGGTTAAGCCATCGACCCGCGAGTGCTGGCCGTCGGCGATGAGCGCCGCCGAGCCGATCTCGCGGCCGACGCGGATGCGAAAGATGGCCACCGCCTCGTTGCCCAGAAAGCCGGCGATCGCCGCGGCGGCGACCCAGCCAAGGTGGGTGACAGGTTGCGGATCGATAAGCTTCTTGATCGACTCAAAGCCGGCGACACAGGCCGAGAGGAAGATCAAACCGACGATGATGACACCGGCGATGTCCTCGGCCCTGCCAAACCCATAGGTGAAGCGGCGCGTCTGACCCCGGCGCATGAGCGCGAAGGCAATCCAGAGAGGAATGGAGGTCGCGGCGTCGCCGAAGTTGTGGATGGTGTCGGCCAGGAGCGCCGTCGAGCCGGAGAGCCAGACAATGACGACCTGGAAGAGCGCGGTCAGCCCGAGGCCGACGAGTGAGATCTTGAGGGCCCAGATGCCGCGCTCGTGCGTCTCCATCGCCACGTCCACCTTCTCATGGAGATCGTGCGAGTGCGCGAACGTGTTCTGGACCCAGCCAAGCAAGCCGCTCCGATGCGAATGATCGTGCCCATGATCTGACCCGGCGTCGTGGTGATGCTGGTGGGCCCGATTGTGCCCGTGCGCATGCGGCGCGTCATGGCCGTGCATCCTGCCGATCCTCTCTGTCCGGCGTTGCGCGTTCGCGGCGGCACGAACGCGCCTGGCAAGGCAGTCTAGCGGGAAAAGGAAGGGCCCGCCAGCAGAGGTTCAGATGCCGAGACATCGCGGCCTCAAAGGCCGTTCCCTGAACGACCAGGATGGCGCTCCTCTCACAGAGCCCCTTCTCCCGGTCTCCCGAGAGAAGAGGCGAGAGTGGCAACACTGCCACGGGGAGGGCGAGCGCCGGAACCGGCCTGCTAGAGCGTCGCCAGCAGCTCCTCCAGGCGGTCCCAGGACTCGTTGGCTCCGACCTCCATCCCGGAGTTGATCATCCCGTCGCGATCTTCGACCGTGGCAAAGAGCGAAAGCACGGTGACGGTCGTCTTGCCATCCTCCTCTTCGAACGTGGTGGAGTCGGTCACCACATGGCCCGGCATCCCCTCGAATTCGAACGTGGAGACCAGCTTCGAGGGCGGCACGACCTCTTTGTACTCGCCGTGGAAGGCGTATTCGGTCCCATCCGGACCGCGCTGGATGTAGCGCCACTCGCCGCCGGGGCGCACGTCCAACTTGTCGACGATCGTCGTGGCGCCGCGCAGCCCCCACCAGTTCGCAACGTGCTTCGGCTCGGTATAGGCTGCCCAGACCAGCTCGCGTGGGGCATTGAAGACGCGCCTCATCCCGATCTCCCGGTCCGAGGATGTGGTGAAGGTCGTCCCGGTCTGCTTCTCAACGGCCACGGTCTGTCTCCTTTTGCTCTTCGCGCGCCTGCCCTTGCAGGTCGCGCAGGTAGTCGTCGAGGCGAGAAAAGCTCTCGTCCCAGAACTCGCGATACTCGGCAATCCAGCCGGCCGCCTCCCGAAGTGGCTCGGCCTCGAGCCGGCATGGCCGCCATTGCGCCTTGCGTCCCTGGCTGATCAGGCCAGCATGCTGCAGCACCTTGAGGTGTTTCGAAATCGTGGGCAGGCTGAGATCGAATGGCTCAGCCAACTCATTGACCGTCGCTTCTCCTCGCGCGAGACGTGCCAGGATGGCCCGTCGGGTGGGATCGGCCAGCGCCGCGAAGATGATGCTCAGCCGATCGTCTGCCATGCCCTGTTCCCATTTCGCTAATTAGCTAAATAGCATAGTATTCGCCTCGGCCCGAAATGTCAACACCCTGTCGTCCGGCGCGAAACGTGATGGATAGGCCGAGCGGCGCGCTCGATACACGCCTCGCGATCTGCTTTACCTACGCATCTCTGGGCCGGGGTTCCGCCCTCGCAAGAGCGGACACCCATGTGTGGCAGCCGGCCCAAGAGGCTGTTTCTCAGTGGGCAACCATCAGTGCGCGCCAGCGCGGACCGATGCGGCCGGTGTGCGCGGCATGCGGCGTGTTCCCATGGACAATGCAGCAGATTGACAGCGTGTGCGGCAGAGCGAAGCCACACCCACTGCCAATCTACTGGCGAGGCATTCCGGGGTTACCAGCACGGAGACCGATGACATTCAGGCCGTCCTGCAACGGCCGGAGTGCGCGCAAGCAGGTAGCCCGCCGCGAGCCCATCATGAGCAGCACTGCTCACCGGCATCGCGGCAAGCCTGTCCGCGGACAAGTTGCCCACCGGCGCAGCGATTCTGCTCGCACGCGCCGCCGACGCACGGCTCGCCCGATTTACAGGAGGCGTTGCAGGCTCCGCGGTGGATGGAATGGGTGTTGGTTGACGCGGAAATCGTTGCATGCCTTCATGCCGTCGAACTCGCGACAACAGCCGCCTATCGTGCAGACTTCAACCCCTGGGGAGTGGCAGCACCCCTTTCGATCGGTCGGGCAGGGTGAGTCGCCCGGGCAGCAACCGTCGCCGGGATTGCACCTGTCGCGGCACTCGCGCATCCCACTCGGGCAGCGACAGGCGCAGGAACGCTAACCGCGGACAAAACCGGGCGGGCACGGCTTCGTCGAGCACGTCTTCAGTTTTGCCAGCGCGTCCGCCAGCGGGGCGCCGGCCAGGACTCCGAGTGCGTCAGTTGCGAACAGGCGAAAAGCGCCACAACGTGAACCACGCTCGCTCAAGTCACGGACCATGTCGTCAAGACGCTGCACGTCCATCGTTGTCACCCATATGGCTTTGGCCTCCAGCGCCTCGCGGCAATCGCGTCATCCCGGGGCACGAGATTCCTCGTTCCCGGGATGACACACGGGACGGATGCCGCCTTAGCCGATGCCCGCCGTCCGGGCAAGCGCCGGCGCAACACCGCGATCAACAGCATCGTTTGCAGCGGGCTGGGGCGGAATGTTCTGGTTGAACCGGAAGAGGTTATCCGGGTCGTAGCGCCGCTTGATGGCGGCGAGGCGGGCATAGGTAGCGGGTGGATAGGCCTCGTGCACGCGGCCGGGGCCCTCCTGTTCCAGGAAGTTGACGTAGACGCCCTTCCCTTCGTGGCGAACCTGCTGCCAGAGCTTGGCGGTCCAGGCGTGGTGAGCCGCGGGGTCCTGCGCGGGATCGAGCCAGAGCCCGATAACGGAGTAGAAGTAGGGATGCTGGCGGTGGGCGAAGGCGGTGGCCTCCTCGGGGACGCGGGCAAGGGCGCCGCCGAGGCCGCGGAAGTGGACCAGACTAAAGGGGGATGAGGCGTTCCGCATGGCCTCGAGTGATGCGTCGAGGGTCGCATCGCTCAGCTCGTCGGCGAACATCATGCGAATCGCGGAACCGTGCGGCTCGGCCTGGTGCGCGGTGAAGCGGTAGATATCCGGGTAGGGGATCGGCGCCACGACGTCGACGAGTGGCGCGGCCAGGGCCCGCAGCGGCGCGATCGCGTCTTCTCCGGCGGAGAGATCGCCACTCCAGCAGATCAGGATCGAAAAGACAAGTTTGCCGACGAGTTCTTGCGGCACATGGGGAAACGGCGGCGCGTACATCAGGTTCGCGATTGTCGTCAGGTCGTCGGGCGCGGTGGCCGTGTAGTCGAGGTAGCCACGGATCACCTCGCGCGTGGCGGGGAGGATCAACTCTCCCCCCAGAATCTGGCCGACGGGCGCCAGGCGGAAGGTGAACTCGGTGACGATGCCGACGTTGCCGCCGCCGCC
>CAYSXO010000195.1:3139-4531 GCA_964434995.1 uncultured Sphaerobacteraceae bacterium | reverse complement strand
ATTGCCCAGAAGAGGTCCGGATGCTCCTCAGCGCTGGCGGTCACGATCTGGCCATCGGCGGTGACGACTTGCGCGGCGAGGAGGTTGTCGATGGTCAGGCCGTACTTGCGCACCATGAAGCCGACACCGCCGCCGGTGGTCAGGCCGCCGAAGCCGACTGACTGGGTGTCGCCGGTGGTGAGCGCCAGTCCATAGGGATTGGCAGCGGCCCCGAGGTCGCCGGAGGTGGCGCCGGGCTGCACGCGAGCAATCCGCGCCTGGGGCTCGACACGGATGCGCTTCATCCGCGAGAGGTCGATCACGAGGCCATCATCGATCACGCTGTAGAGGGCGATGCTATGACCGCCGCTGCGCACTGCCAGCGGTAGGGCGTGGTCGCGGGCGAAGGTGACCGCTTCCGCGACGTCGTCGGCGTCGGCGGCGCGGATGATGGCCCACGGGCGGCGGTCGCTCTGGAGGTTGACCACGCGACGGGCTTCGTCGTAGCCAGCGTCGTCCGGGGTGATGACCTTGCCGAGAATCCGTCCGCGAAGGTCGTGGAGCGTGTCGCTCGAGAGCTCGAGGGCCGGGTGCGGGCTGGGCAGGGTGGCAACAGACATGGAGGTTTCCTCTCGTCGTTCCGTCGGTCGTCGACGGCGCTTCGTCAGCGCCTGTCTCCACCCTATGGCCGACAGCACCCAGGAGCCACGGCGATGACCTCCCGATCCCCTGACGATATCGGGGGTTGCTTTCACCCCCTGCCTCCCCTCCTGAGAAAGCCCTCACCCAGCCCCTCTTCCGAGAAACCCTCACCCCCGGCCCCTCTCCCATGGCGATGGGAGAGGGGAGCGCGAAGTCGGACCCCGTGCCAGATGGCAACCAATCTCGAGGTCAGCACACCCTCTCCCGTGCACGGGAGAGGGATGGGGTGAGGGTTTCTCGGAAGAGGGGCTGGTCCTGAAGGCGACGGCTTCCCGAGTTCTCAGGGAACGAGCTCGTAGCCGAGGCCGGGGCGGGTGCGGATCAGTTCGGCTGGATCGGCCTGACGCAGCTTTCGACGAAGGTTGCTGACCACGCGATCGAGTGTGGCCGCATCCCAGCCGGGAACGTAGTCCGGGCCCCAGATCGCCTCCGCGCACTGCTCGCGGGTGCGGAGCTGGCCGGCGTGCTGGTGGAGAAAACGGAGGAGGCGGAACTCGTTGGGCGTCAGCTCAAGAGGGTGTTCCCCGAGGAAGAAGCGGAGGGTGCGTTCGTCGAGATGGAGCCGGCTCCTGGCGACGACCGTCGGGTCGGGGTCGGCGTAGGCAAGGAGAGGAGCGGGCCCGCCCAGGCCAATCAGATCGCGGTTGGCCAGGAGATGTGGCGCGGTCAAGCGCTCGCCATTGACGAAGGTGCCGTTGGCGCTGCCGGCGT
>CAYSXO010000195.1:0-3129 GCA_964434995.1 uncultured Sphaerobacteraceae bacterium | reverse complement strand
CTGGAGGAGAAAGCGGGGTCCCTCGCGGGCGACCCGAGCGTGGAGGCGGGATATAGTCTCCCGCGGAACGACGACGTCACAAAACATCGAGCGACCGAGCGTCGCAACGTCGGCATCGAGGGCGAGCTCGGAGGGCTGCACGTCGGGTTCGATTGCCAGCAGCCTCGGAATGGGGCCGGAGTGGATGCCAGCGTCCATCACGCGCGCTCGTCAAGCGCCAGGGCGACCGCTTGCTCCGCGGACAGTGTCTGCCCTGCCGCCAGCGCGGCGGCGAACTCTTCAGCGGACATCGCGGCTTTGACAGCGGCGACCGCTTGCTCGAACGTGCGTCGCTCGTCGGGTGTCGGCACGGCGCCATCGACATGGCGAAGGGTGTCTGCCGCGCCGAGCATTCGAGCGGCAGCGTTCGGCCGGCCATCGCCAACGGCCAACCGCGCCACCCCTGTCAGGCAACGGGGAAGATCCCCGAGATTCCCTGCTTGGTGTTGCAAGGCGAGCGCCTCCTTGAAGAGCGCCTGCGCCTGTTGCACCTCACCCCGCTCCAGCTCGACCCATCCCAGGTAGCCGAGCGAGACGGCGACGCCATAACGGTCACCAGAGCGACGCCGTATCGCCAGGCTCTCGCTCTGGAAGGCCAGGGCACGGTCAAGGTCGTCCTGCTGCTGCGCCACCATTCCCGCGACAGAGAGTGACCTGGCACGTGCCACCTCGTCGCCAAGGCGTTCCCACCACTCCAGGGCCTCGGCAAGCAGGGCGCTTGCTCGCTCATATTCGGCCAGGTATGTTGCGGTCAGGCCGAGATTATGCAGCGTACACGCCACGAGCCAATCGGCGCCGGCTTCCCGCGCCAGGGCCAGGCTCTCCTCGAACAGGGCGATGGCGCCCGCGTAATCGCCCCGATCGCTGACAACGTTCGCCAGGTCGTTTAGCGCCCGCGACATCCCAAAGCGATCACCCCCGGCGCGAGAGAGGCCGAGGCTCTCTTCGATGTAGGCCGCGGCCTGTGCCAAATCGCCTTGCATCCGCACCAGATTGCCGACACCGTTGAGCGCTGTTGCCCGCACCGCCGGCGGCGCCCCACGATCGGCAGCGAGTGCCGCCTCCAGCCACGCCCGGCCTTCCCGAACGTGATATCCCAACTCCCAGAACCGCCACAATGCGCCGGCCATGCGGAGCCAGAGCTCGGCCTCCCCCCCAAGCCCCCCTCCGGTGGAGGGGGCCCCCTGGTCCCGCGCCCAGCTCAGCGCGGCACGCAGGTTGTCGTGTTCCTCGCTCAGCCGCGCCATCCACCAGTCCTGCTGGGGACCGAGGAGACCCGTCAAGGATGCCTCGGCCAGGGTTAGGTAGTAGTCAGCATGCGCGCGCCGCAATAGGGCCGCGTCGCCGCTTGCTTCGAGCCGCTCGCGCGCGTACTCGTTGATCGTCTCCAAAAAGACAAGGCGCGGCTCGCCGTCAGTTCCGGCCTCATGGCGCAGCAGGTTTTTGGCGACCAATGACTCCACCCCGTCCAGCACGCCTCCGGCCAGGGCCTCGTCGGCATTGCAGACCGCCTCGATGGCCTCGAGCGTCCGCCCGCCGACGAAGACGGCAAGCCTGGCGAAGAGGCGTTGCTCCTCCAGCGAGAGGAGGTCGTAGCTCCAGTCGATGGTGCGGCGGAGCGTCTGCTGCCGTTCCGGCAGATCGCGCGGGCCGCTGGCCACGACCTGCAGGCGCCGCTCCAGACGCGCCAACATCGCGCCCGGCGGCAAGAGCCGGGTGCGGGCGGCAGCCAACTCGATGGCCAGCGGCAGGCCATCCAGCCTGGCGCAAATCCCGGCAACGGCCGGCTCCAGCTCGCCAGCCGCGGCGAACTCGGGCTGAATGGCACGGGCTCGCTCGACGAAGAGGGTGACAGCATCCGGCGGAGGGAGCGGCGACACCGGATACTCACGCTCGCCGCTGACTCGCAGTGGCTCGCGGCTGGTGGCCAGGATGCTGAGACCCGGGCAGGCGGTCAAGAGCGCCACGACAAGCGGCGCGGCCGCGAGCACCTGCTCAAAGTTGTCGAGCACCAGCAGCGCCGCGCGTGTCCGCAGATGCTCCCGTAGCACTATCAGCTCGTCCGCGAAGCCGCGTTCATGGAGACCGAGGGCATCGGCAATGGTCGAAGCCACCAGGCCGGGATCGGTAATCGGCGAAAGGTCGACAAACCAGACGCCGTCCCGGAATTGGCCGGAGATGGCGTCTGCCACCGCGAGGGCCAGCCGGGTCTTGCCGGTGCCCCCAGGGCCGGTCAGCGTCACCAGGCGCGTCGCGTCATCGTCGAGGAGGTGTTGAACGGCGGCCAGCTCCCGCTGCCGGCCGATGAGCGGGGTAAGCAGCGTAGGCAGATTGCCGCCGGCGGAACCAGAGCGGTTGGACTCGGCCGCGGGCGCCGTGACGTGGATAGTGGGCCGTTCGCCGGCGGCGAACCGCAGCAGCTCTCGCATCGCCTCGGCGTTCGCCGGCCGCCGTTCGGGGTCCAGGGCCAATGCCCGCGCCAACACCAGAGAGACCGCGACCGGCACGGTGGAATCGAGCTCGCCCGGGGGCTGCAGCGGATCGGGCTCCCCCGCTTCGGCCGCCGCGAGGCGGCGCACGGCGCCGGGAATGGGCCGAGCGGTGAGCAGGTCGTGCAGAGTGGCGGCCAGGGCGTAGAGGTCGCTGCGGCCAGTGAGTGGCGCGCCGCCGATCTGCTCTGGCGACGCGAAGGTCAGCGTATACCCGGTCAGGCGCGACACCGCATCGAGCCGCCGTCTGGCGAGGCCGAAGTCGAGCAAGGCGATCCGTCCTTGCGGCGTCGGCTTCAGGTTGGCCGGCTTGATGTCGCAATGGAGGACTGGCGGCTGGTGACTGTGCAAGTAGGCGAGCGCGTCGAGCAACTGATCCGCCCAGGCGAGCACCTGGTCAACCGCGAAGGGCTCCCCTTGGCGGAGTTGGAGGGTAGCCAGGTCATCGCCCGGCACGTACTCCATGACGAGGTATTGCCCACCATCTTCGATGAAGTAGTCGGTAACTTTGGGGAGGACCGGGTGGCGCAGCGTGGCGAGCAACTGGGCCTCCCGCTCGAACGCCTCGTGGGCCGTCCGGACGGACGCGATGGCGTCGCGA
>CAYSXO010000194.1:0-8996 GCA_964434995.1 uncultured Sphaerobacteraceae bacterium | reverse complement strand
CGTTCGCAACGACGTCACCGTCGGGCCGCCCGGCTCCTTTTTGCTTGTCACCGGATCGAACATGTCGGGTAAGAGTACGCTGCTGCGGGCCATCGGGGTCAATGCGGTCCTCGCTCAAGCGGGCGGGCCGGTTTGCGCCGACGCGCTTGGCTTGCCGCCGGTCGCGATCTGGACCAGCGTGCGCGTCCAGGACTCGCTGGAGCGCGGCGTCTCCTTCTTTCTGGCCGAGTTGCAGCGGTTGAAGCTGATCGTCGATGCCGCGACCCGCGCCCGAGAGAGCGGCGGCCCGCGCGTCCTCTATCTTCTCGACGAAATCCTGCAGGGCACGAATACCGCCGAGCGCAGCGTGGCCGCGCGGCGCATCATCGCCTATCTGGTCGATCAGGGAGCCATCGGCGCGGTGTCGACGCACGATCTGGCACTGGCCGACGATCCGCGTCTGGCGCTCAGCGCGGAGACGGTCCACTTCACCGACACGGTCGGCGAAGGGCCGGATGCGCCGCCGATGTCGTTCGACTATCTCCTGCGCCCTGGCGTGGCGACGACGACCAACGCGCTGCGCCTGATGCGTCTCATTGGCCTCGATCTGGAGGATGCGAAGGTCTAGCCCGCGGGCGGCGCGGAGGTTCCACGCACGATCAGGCGCGGCTCGAGCACTCGCTCGACCGGGCCAGTCACGTTGCCGCTCAGGAGAGCCATGAGCAGCTTCGCCGACTCCTGGCCAAGCCCATAATCAGACGTGGCCAACGCGGTCGTCGGGGGCTGAAACGTCTGTGCCCGCTCCGCTTCATCGAACGCGACCAGCGCCATCTCGTTCGGAATCCGGATGCCGCGCTCGAGCAGCGCCGCGTAGACGCCCTGGCCGAGCTGATCGGCGCCGATCAGGAGCGCGGTCGGCGCGGCGCCGCTGTCGAGGAGCGTGAGCGTTTCGCGGTAGCCGTCGTTCGCGAACTCCGATGCGCCGAAACGGATCAGCGACTCGTCGTGGGGAATCCCGGCCGCGGCGAGCGCGTCGCGATACCCCTGGGCGCGCTCCCGAAATGTCAGCGAGTCCTGGCGGCCAAAGACGCAGCCGATCCGGCGGTGCCCGAGCGCCAGCAGGTGCTCGACTGCCACGCGCGCGTGCGCCCGGTTGTCCATCCAGACCGCGTTGACCTGCCGATCGAGCGTCTTCTTCTTGATGAAGACGTACGGCAGGCCAAATGAGGTCAGGAGATCGGCAATCTCGTTCGGCAGCTCGGCATCAGCCCGGATGAGGAGGCCATCAAAGGAGTTGTTCTCGGCGATCTGGCGGATGACGTCCGCCAGCACCGTCGCCGAAGCGACGCTCGAGACGCTCAGGGCCGAACCGTACTCCCAGACAGCCTGGCCGACGCTGCCGATCAGTGAGCCGAACATCTGGCTCTGCTGCCGCCAGCCTTCCTCGGCAAATCCACAAACGAGGAGAGCGATCGAGAAGCGTCGGGTCGCGGGGGCGACGAACGTGCCCACCCCGTTCTCGCGATAGATGTGCCCGCTCTGCACCAGGTCGCGCAGGGCGCGGCGCACGGTGATGCTGCTGACGCCGTACTGCTCGCAGAGTGCCTTTTCCGAGGGCAGCAGCGTTCCCGGCGGGAGACGGCCGTCGAGAATGTCTTTCTGGATGGCCACCCGGACCTGGTAGTAGAGCGGCACCGGCGGCGCATCGACAATGGCGTGCATGCGTTTCTTGGTTTGCAACGGCTCTTGTTGTCCTCCAGGTCGCTGTCGATCTGCACCCATGAACAGCGCGGTTGCGACACCAGTGTCGTCGATTGGCGTGCCCAGGAACGAGCATTGTTACGGCGGCGCTATTTCACCGCTCCCGCCGTGAGGCCGCCAACGAACCACCGCTGCAGCAAGAGAAAGATGAGGACCACGGGGAGCACCACCAGAAGCCCCGCGGCGGCGAGATTGCTCCACTGTACGCCGATCTCGGTCAGGAAGAGATAGAGCCCTGCCGGCGCCGTCTTCAAATCCGGCTCCGAGATGAACGTCGAGGCGTAGATGAACTCCTGCGATGCCTTGACGAAGACGAAGAGAATCACCGCGACCAGCCCTGGCAGGCTGACCGGCAGCACCAACTCCAGAAAAACCCGGATTCTGCCAGCGCCATCGGTGAGGCCCGCTTCATCCAACTCGCGCGGGATGGCGTCCAGGTAACTCTTCATCAGCCAGACGCTAATCGGGATCAACTCCGCGGAGTAGGTGAGGATCAGCCCAAAGTGCGTGTTGAGTTGGCCGAAGCGCAGCAGCACGAGGTAGAGCGGGATGACCTTCGTCGCCCCGGAGACCATGACGCAGATCAGGAGCATGAGCAGCAGCACGCCGTGGCCGGGGAAGCGGAAGCGGCTGAAGGCGTACCCCGCGAGCATGCTCGCGACCACAACAACCGCCACCGTGCCGGTGGCCACCACGAGGCTGTTCCACATGTAGCGCGGCACGGGGGTCTGGGTGATGACATGGATGTAGTTGTCGAGCGTGACCGTTTCGGGCAGGAGCCGCGGCGGATAGGCGACGGCCTGGCTCTCCGGCTTGATGGAGGTGATAAAGGTCCAGACCACGGGGAAGAGAGAATAGAGCGCAAAGAGCACCAGGAAGAGGTAGACCGGCACGTACGTCAATCGATTCGAGCGCGGCGTCACCTGTCCTGCTCCTACTTCGCGACAAGGACCTTGACATAGAGAAAGGTCATCAGGAGGTTGATCCCGAACATGATCACGGCGATCGCGGAGCCGTAGCCGACGCTGAAGAGTTGGAACGACTCCTTCCACATGAAGAGGCCGAGCGTTTCCGTCTGGCGCGCGGGCCCGCCGCCGGTCACCACGAGCACGATGTCGATCAGGTTGACCGTGTGGATGCTGATCAGGATCGCCACGACGATCAGGGTGGGCACGAGGAGAGGAACGACGATGTGCCGCACATACTGCGAATAGCTCGCTCCATCGACGCGCGCGGCGTCGTGGAGCGACGGGTCGATCCCCTGCAATCCGGCCAGGAGAAGCACCATGCCGTAGCCGGTGCTGCGCCAGGCATCGATCAGGATCAGCGCTCCAAGCGCGATCGTGCTGTCGAGGAGGAAGGGCACCCGCAGCCCGATCTGCTCCAGGGCATAGGTCAAAATGCCGATGTCCGGGAGCATCATCCAGCGCCACATCAGGCCCGTGACGACCGCGGTGATTGCCCAGGGCATGACGACCGCCGAGCGGAAGAAGGTCCGCAGTGGGAGCCGTTCGTTGAGCGCCAGCGCGAGGAGGAGGCCGAAGGTGAGGACAAAGAGCAGCACGCCGACACTGAAAATGGCGGTGTTCTTCAGGGTCAGCCAGAACTGGGGATCGGTGAAGAGCCACTGATAGTTCTGAAACCCGATGAACTCGATGCCCTGCCGATTCAGACTCCAGTTCGTGAGGCTGCTCCGGAAGACGTGCAGTGTTGGGTAGAGCGTCATGCCGAAGACAATGGCGACGGCGGGCAGCACCAGCAGATATGGCAAGAGCCGCGTGCCAATGGCCGCGCGCCGTCTCGTCGTCACGCTGGCCGCCTGCTGATGCGCTCCCGGCAACGCGCCCTGCTGCATCATCGATCCCTGGTCCCTACCGAACAGGACAGGAGCGCCTCGCCCGTGCCGCGATCATCAGCGGCGACCTCATGAGCGAGGTCGCCCGCTTCCACGTCACGACGTGGCGAGAGCGCTCCACTGCATCGAACCCACGCGATCCACGGGCCATCCGAGACCGCTCCCGCGCCAACTCAGCCGGAGCGGCGCGCCCGTGAGGCGTACTTGTCCTGCGCGCTTTGCAGCGCGCCCTCGACCGTGTTTTGCCCGAGAATCGCCGCGTGAACGCCTTCCATCAGCGACTCGAACCAGTACTCCTTCTCAACCATCGCCGGCAGCGGCCGGCCGCGCGTCGCGGTGTGCTCGGCCATGAACTTGAGCACCGGGTCGCTCGAGTAGATCGGATCGCTGACGACCGAAAGCCGGGACGGCTGCCCAAACTGGTACTTCGCGGCCAGAATCAGCGTCTCGTTGGCCGCCATGAAGGCCATCCAGTCGAACGCGGCCCGCGCGCGGCGGGCATCGGCCGCGGTCTTGGCGGACATGTGCCAGGCGAAGACCTCGACGAAGGCGAAATCCTCGCCGCCGGGGAACTTCGGATAGGCGGCAAAGCCGACGTTCTCCTTGCCCAGCTTCTCGACCACTGGCGGGTAGTAGGACGTCTGCAGAAGGCCCTGCGCCCAGATCTCGTTCGCCAGATGCTCGATTTCATCGTTGGCCTTGAGCGTGATCGTGTCCTGGGACATGATCTGGTGCTCGTTCATGAGATCGACGATCTGCTGGACGGCGCGGGTCATCTCCGCCGTGTTGATCAACGCCATCCCGTTTTCATCCATGACCTCGCCGCCCTGCGACCAGACCATGGTCGAGAAGTGGCCGGGCGGCGTCTGGTTCAACTGGCCCATCATCAGCGCGCCGAAACCCCAGCGGTCAGGGCGCCCGTCGCCATTCCCATCAACGGTCAGCGCCTTGCCCTGGGCAACGAGATCGTCCCAGGTCACCGGCGGCTCGCTGAAGCCCGCTTCCTCCAGGAGCCGCGTGTTGTACATCAGGCCCCAGGAGGCAAGATAGTTCGAGAGACCGTACTTCTGGCCGTCGACCGAGAGGATCTCGTTCTGGACGAAGGGATTGAAATCATCCCATTCGTCGTAGTCGAAGCCATCGAGCGGGGCGAGGTAGCCGCCGCGCACGACCGACTGCAGGTAGTTGGAGTCGAACGTGACGATGTCGGGCGGGTTGCCGGCCTGGCTGGCGGTGATGAAGCTCGTGGCCACCTGCTCCCAGGTCGCGGTCTGGAAGTCGAGCGTCACCTCTGGCCGCTCCTGCTCCCATTGCTTGACCCGCTCGTAGAACCACATCCGGCGCGGCGGGATGATCTCGGGATTGTTTTCGCGAATGCCTTCGACCACGCTCCAGTGCTCGGGAATGAGAACGGTCAGTGCCACGGGATCCTGCGCGATTGCCGGCGCCGCCCCGAACTGGGCAGGACCGAGGGTAGCGATCCCAGAGGCCCCCGCGCCCAGCGCCGCCGCGCCCTGCAACCAGCGACGACGCGTCATCGTTCGGTTTCGAACCGTCATGGTGTCCTCCAGGCTTCCGCGCCATCCGCGTGACCACTCGCGCTGCCGACTCCGTTTTCGGCGACCGGGTTGTACAATCGAACCGTGTATACTAGGATATGAGCCAGTCAGCATCCTGTCAACCGTACCCACGCCTGTCGGCGTAGCATGCACCCTCCTGACCAGGGACCGTTCGCTTTACGGAAGGGAGAGGAGAAACCACGTGCCGGCACACTTCGCAATCGATCCCGGGCTGGTTGAACAGCACGTCTTGCGGCTGGCCCGCGAAGGCGCCTGCGGCGAGACCGGCGTTTGCCGCCGCGTCTACTCGCCGGAGTGGTTTGCGGCGCAGGAGTACATCACCACCTGGGCGCGCGAGGCTGGCCTGAGCGTGCGTCAGGATGCCGCCGGCAACGTCTGGGCACGTCTCGAGGGCTCTGAGCCCGGTCCGGTGATCGCGACCGGATCGCACATCGACTCCCAGGTCCCCGGCGGCCGCTACGACGGGGTGCTTGGGGCCATCGGCGCGGTGATCGCACTGGAGACGCTGAAAGCGCGGTTCGGCACGCCCCGGCGCACGATCGAGGCCGTCTCCTTTTGCGAAGAGGAAGGAAGCCGCTTCCCGGCGTCGAACTTCTGGGCCTCGCGCGCGATCACCGGCTGCATCGGCCCCAATGAGACGGACGAGATCGTCTCGGCGAGCGGCGAGACGATCGGCGAGGCGATGCGCGCGGTTGGGCTCGATCCCGCGCGCATCTCGGAGACCATTCGCGACGACATCGACACGTTCATCGAGCTGCACATCGAGCAAGGGCCGATTCTGGAGCGCGAGGGTTTCCCCGTTGGCATTGTCAAGGGCATCCCCGGCCTGCGCCACTACGAAGTCACCCTGAAGGGCCGGACCGACCATGCCGGCGGCGTGCCCATCGATCTCCGCCGCGACCCCATGGCTGCCGCCGCGGAGATCATCTCCCGGACCGGCGACACCGCGCGCGCCTGGGGACGGCCAGCGGTGACGACCACCGGGCGCATCCATGTCGAGCCAAATCTCACCCCTGCCATTCCGGGCGAGGTGACGTTCACCATCGACGTGAGGCATCCCGACCCGGAGAAAGTTGCCGAGCTCTACGCGAATCACGAGGGAATCATTCGCGCCGCGGCGGAGCGGCACGATGTCGAGGCAAGCTGGAAGCTGCTCGTCGATCATCCGCCCTGCCCCTCTGATCCCGCGCTGATCGAGCTGCTCGAGTCGGTTGCGGCCGAGCAGGGGATCCCGGCCATGAGCATGTACAGCGGCGGCGGCCACGACACTCAGCAGATGGGCACGATCGCCAACGTGGCCATGATCTTCGTCCAGAGCCGCGACGGCCGCAGCCATACGCCGGATGAGTACACCGCGCCGGAGCACGCCGCGGCGGGCATCCAGGTGCTGGCGGCAGCCCTGCAACGTCTGGCGTACTGACCGGCATTCACCCGGCGACACACGCGCGTCAATCGTTCGAGAAGGAGAAGGCATGCAACGCGAGATCATTCGGCCCGAGGGATTTACGGACCACGGCATCCTGACGCCGGTCGCCAGGTTCGGCAATCTGGTCTATACCGCCGGCATGGTCGGGCACGACCCGGCCACCCTGGAGATGGCCGGCGACGACATCCGCTCCCAGGGCCGGCAGACGATGCAGAATCTGCAAGCGGCGCTGCAGGCGGCCGGCACGTCCCTGGACAACGCGCTCAAGGTGACCGCCTTTGTCGCCGATCTGGCGGACCGGCCAGCCTTCAACGAGGTCTACCGCGAATTCTTCACCGGCGATCCGCCGCCTCGCACCTGCATCCAGGGTGGCTTCCTTGGCGATGGCGTTCTGGTCGAAGTCGAGGTCGTCGCGGCGATTCCTGACTAGCTCGCCCCTCAACGGCATCGGCTGGGCGTCCAGCCGATGCCGTTCTTTGTGTCGTGTGCCTTTGCGCCGCCGGGTAAGCGGCCCGTGGACGGAGAAACAGGCAGTGGATGCAGCAAGCAGCGATGAAGCCCTCGTCGACAGTCCCGCCAGACAGTCGGTCTTGCTCCGGGATCTGACCTGGCCGGAGATCGCGGCGCTGGCCGGGCCGGAAACAGTGGTGATTCTGCCCACGGCCGCGATCGAACAGCATGGACGCCATCTTCCGCTGGAAGTCGACACTCGGCTCGTCGAGGGCGTATCGCGCCTCGCGGCGGAGCGCGTGGCCGGGCGGGCGCCGGTCCTCGTGGCGCCGGCCGTCTGCTATGGCGTCTCCGGGTATCACATGGGCTTCGCGGGAACGATGACACTGACGATGGACACCTTCATCACGGTCATCGAGGAGCTTTGTGACTCATTGATTCACCATGGGTTTCGGCGCATCCTCGTTCTCAACGGCCATGGCGGCAACCACGACCCGAACAAGATCGCGGCGCGCAAGATTGCCGATCGCACGGGCATCGCGGTCGCCACCGCGTCCTATTGGAACCTGGCGGCAAACGACCTGATCCCCTTTCAGGACGTCGAGGTCGACGCGGTTCCCGGTCACGCCTGTGGCTTCGAGACCGCGATGATGCTGGCGCTCCGCCCGGAGATCGTGCGCACCGCGGCGATGGCGGCGGGTACACCCGATGTCAGCCAGCAGGGGGCGTACTTCACCGAGCGCCTGGATCACCAGACGCTCGCGCATCTGCCCCAGCAAGCAGGGGTTGTCAGCGACCATGGCTGGGCAGGGGATCCGACCAGGGCCACCGCCGCAAACGGTGAGAAGTACCTCGAGTTGGTGGTGGCGCGGCTCGCGCACTTTCTCGAGGAATTCGCCCAGGGAGACCCAGTTCCAGCCACGTTCGCCTATCAGCCGCGGCTCCCAGGGAGCGCCGCCTCGCGACATTGAGGCGGATGAGGAGATCGACCGACGCGGGGCTCGGCCTTGGCCGAGCCCCGCGCTTGTACTCCAGTTTAAGCCTTGGCGTTGTCTCCGACGTTGGCAAAGATCGCCGTAAGGGGGACCGTCGTTTCGAGCAGCGGCGAGACGATGGACTCCTCGGCAGTGGCCGAGGCCGCCCCATGCAAGGCGTCGCGATCGAGGGTCAGAATCTCGACCGAGCGCGCGACGGGATCGACGATCCAGTATTCGCGCACGCCCGCGCGGGCATAAAGGGCGCGCTTGGTCAAGAGGTCGTGGCCACGGTTGGAGGGGCTGAGGACTTCGATCACGAGATCGGGCGCCCCTTCCGGCCCGCGGAGGCGCAGCTCACCCTGCCAGCCGGGAAGGATGGCGATGATATCTGGTTGCACGGGATCCGCGCCCTGAAAGAACACGTCCAAGGGAGCGGCAAAGATGCGTCCACCCAGCGACTGGATCACCGGGGCAAGCAAGAGGAGGAGACTGACGATGGTTGTCGCATGCCAGAGGTTGGGCGCCGGCATCTCGTGCAGCTCTCCCTCGATGATCTCGTACCGGCGGCCATCGTCCGGGAGAGCAAAGAGATCGTCGTAGGTCCAGGTTCCAGCAGGTTTAGCGACGGCCATCGGGTCTGCTCCTCACGTCAGAGGAATGGTACGCCTGTCAGGGCAACCCAGGATCGCTACGGGCTCTCGCTCTCAGCATGATCACCAATGGTGGCGAAGATCGCGGTCAGCGCAAAGTCCGCGGCGAGCAGTGGTGACCCAATCGTCGCCTCCCCTGAGGCCGAGGCCGCCCCGTGCAGGGCGTCGCGATCGAGCGTCAGAATCTCGACCGAGCGCGACTCAGGATCGACGAGCCAGTACTCGCGCACGCCCGCGCGGGCATAGAGCGCGCGCTTGGTGAGCAGATCGTGACCGCGATTGGACGGGCTGAGGACTTCGATGACGAGGTCGGGCGGC
>CAYSXO010000193.1:0-9006 GCA_964434995.1 uncultured Sphaerobacteraceae bacterium | reverse complement strand
AGTGAACGGCGCATTCAATTCTCCTGTCAGCAGCATGCGGCCGCCGAACGCGGCCGGGAGCGTCATGCTAACGCAGGTGATAGGTGATAGGTGGTGGGCGACAGAGTGGGCGATGATGTGCAGACCTACGCGCACTCCGGCGAATACCTTGAGTTGGAGCCGGGGCGGCGCATCGTGCAGTCCTTTCATGGCGGGGCAAGGCAGGGCCCCGCTCCCGATCGTCGCGAGTTCATCGAGATCACGCCGCGTCCTCTTGGGTCAGAGCGGACAGAACTGACCCTGGCCGATTGCCGCAATGGCGGGAGGGTGGGCGAAGAGTGTCAGGAGGCGGTCAAGGCAGCCTGGAACGCCTGGCTCGACGGCCTGGCAAGACTCTTCCAACCATCACCGCGGGACACCATCTCGTCCTATCACCCCATCTGCCTCCAGCCATGTCACCCTCGAAAGAAACCCTGTCTATGCACGCGCCGGCCAGAATTCGGTCGAGAAGTACTCCCAGGACGCCGACCGCGTGACCGTCGAGATCGTGCCCCGGGGCCCCGGGTTTGCCGTGACGCAATCGCATGAGACGAACGTGGAAAATGCCGCCTACCGCGAGCTGCGAGCGCTGGGCTGGGCGGGGATTCTGGCACCGTTGGCACAGGAGCTGGGCGAGGCGCCAGAGGCCACGCAACCAGCTCGGTAACGAAAGGACACTGGCCGAACCGTGCTCACTTGGGCGCGTGCTCTGCCCCACCGCGCCATTCCCGAATTGCCCTGGTGTGGATGGGATAGTGGCTGTACGTATCGAGACGAAGGCGGTGGCGGAAGCGCGTCTCCCGCGCGATCTGCTCCTCCGGCACGGAGTCGAGGTAGGCCAGGAGCCGCTGGTGCGTCCGCGCGGCATGGCGGAGCACCTCGTCGAGCGAGAGATCGCGCATGCGGGCGACTTCGCGGGCGTTGAAGGCGTCGATACCGCCGGTGGCCGCGTAGCGGGGTGGGCGGCCGCCAGCCGCAATCGTTGGCAGATGGGCCAGTGCCTCTTCCTCCCAGATGGCGACGTGCGCGATGACGTCCTTCACCGTCCATTCGCCAATCACGCTGGGCCGCGTCAGGTCCTCGGCGGTCAGGCCGGCGTACGATTCCCTGAACGCCTCCCAGGCGGTCTCGATCCGTTGCCGGAGTTGCACTCGGTTCATGGCGCGTATGCTCCCACGAACGACTCGGCCACGCTTCCCGATTCGTGCGCGAAAACTCGCATCGCGCTGGCTGTTCCCACGCCGCATGGCTCGCGGCATGAAGGTGATGAAACTCGGTGCTGAAAGATCTGACTCGCAAGGAGTGGCTCGACGCGCTCGCTCTCACCGCGGAGCGCGTCCCGTCGATCCTGATCCTGCGCGGCACGCGCAACCTGCGCCGCCACTATGACCGGCACCGCGCGTACTTCGATGAGGTGCAGGCCATCGGCTCGCCCAATGCCCTCTTCGAGGACATCTTCATCGGGCGGCTGAATGGAGCGACTGTCGGCTACGCCTCGGTCTACGGCCCGGCCATGGCGTCGGAAATCACCCATCTTTTCGGCGTGCTCGGCACGGGCCTGGTAATCCAGACGGGCGTGTGCGGCGCACTCGAGGAAGGGATCGGCGCGGGCGAACTGATCATCGCCACCCATGCCCGCTGCGCCGAGGGGGCGGCGGAGTGCTATTTGCCCGGCGTGGACACGGTCGCTGCCACACCGGAGCTGGTCGAGGCGGTCCTGGCCGATCCGGGCGCCGCGGTGGCGCGGCACGCCGGGCCGGTCTGGACGACGCCCGCCCTGCTGGCCGAGGGTCAGGCCGAGATCGACCACTGGCACAGCGAGGGCTACATCGCCGCCGACATGGAGACCGCCACCACCTTTGCCGTGGCCGAGCACTTCGGGATGCGCCGGCTTTCCATCCTCTCGGTTTTCGACAATCCGCGCGAGGGGGCGCATCTGGGCCTGACCGAATCGCACAAGGATGGGGCGCGCGCCGCTGGGGAGCATGCGATGCTCGCCCTCCTCTTCAATGTGATCGCGACGCATGGTCGAATGGATCTGGCTGCCACTCAGGCGAAGAAATCCGCTCCCTGAACGTATTTCATCGCGGCGATGAAGTCGGGGTCGGACAGGCGCCGCGCCATTTCCCGCTCGCTGACCTCCTCGACGCGCGCCTGTATCCACCAGACATTGCCGAAGGGGTCGCGGACTCGCCCGACCCGGTCGCCCCAGAAAAGATGGGTCATCTCGGTCACCGGGGTCGCCCCGGCCTCGTGGGCCCGCTGGTACACCGCGTCCCCATCCTCGACGTAGAGACGAAGGAAGGCAGGCGTATTGGGACACTCGGGGTTCGCATCAAACATCATCACTACCGAGTCACCGATGCGGACCTCGGCATGTCCAACGGACCCATCCTCATTGTGCAACCGGGCCAGTTCATTGGCATCGAATGCCTCCTCCAGAAAATCGATCAAGGCGGCCGAGTCACGCGAGATGATCCACGGGGTGACGGTGGAATATCCCTCGGGAACGCCGGGTGGCGACGTCGTCATCATTTCTCCCCTCCTTCCACGGTGCGTATCGCGCTCCATCTCAAGGCATCAACCCATGCCAGCTCGATGGCCATGGGGCCGCATGCCACAACACCTGATGCCATGTCCGTTCCTGTCGCACAATGACGCGACGCGGTCCCGCGGGGGGCCACCACGCCGGATGACGACCAACGCCATGACCCTGCTGATCCAGGCCGCTGCCATCGACCACGCTTACGGCGGTAACGATGTCCTCCGCGAGGCGACATTCGAAATCCGGCAAGGCGACCGCCTGGCGCTGATCGGCGCCAACGGCTCCGGCAAGAGCACCCTCTTCCGCCTGCTGGCGGGCGAATTTCCGCCGCAGCGTGGCACGCTCACGCTGGCACGAGGGATTCGCGTCGGGCTCCTGCGGCAGGAGCCCGAATTCGCGCCTGGCGAGACGGTTCGCGAGTCGATCGCCCTCGCCGCTGGCGATCCCGCCGCGCTGGAGGCCCGAGCGCGTGAACTGGAAGCCGCCATGGGCGAGGCGGAGAGCGACGACGCGCTGACGGCCATCATGGACGCCTACGCGCTGGTCCTGGAGCGCCTCGACGGTGACGGCGCCGGTACCGAGAAGGGCGTGAGCGTCCTTGCCGGGCTCGGCTTTCCCCGAGAACGATGGGACTTGCCGATCGCGCGGCTCAGCGGCGGCGAAAAGAAGCTGGTCGGTCTGACTCGTCTGCTCGTGGATGAGCCAGATGTGCTGCTCCTCGACGAGCCGGACAATCATCTCGATTTCGCCGCCAAAGCGTGGCTGGAAGAATTCGTGCGCGAGCATCGCGGCGCGGTGGCGGTCATCTCGCACGACCGCTACTTCATTGACCGCACGGCCAACCGCATCTTCGAACTGGAATTCGGCCAGATCACCGGCTATTCCGGCACCTATGCGGCCTACGTCGACGAGAAACGCTCTCGCCTGGAGCGCGGCGCTCAGTTGCGCGAGCTGCAGGAGCGCGAGTTCAGAAAGCTGAAGGCGAGCGCCGAACAGCTCACCCAATGGGCGAGGCAGAATCCGAAGTTCGCCGCTCGCGCCGAGAACATGCGGCGCAAGCTGGCCGACGAGCGCGAGCGGCTGGAGAAAACACCAGTACCGGCCCTCAATCCGCGCCAGATCGACGTCGATTTCCAATCGGAGCGTGGTTCGTCGCTGGTGCTGGAGGCGCGTGCGCTGGAGAAGTCCTACGGCGAACATGTCGTCTTCGAGCCGTTCGATCTGGAAATCCGGCATGGCGAGGCAGCCGGGGTGGTCGGGGCGAATGGCGCGGGGAAGACGACCCTCTTCCGCATCATTCGCGGCGAGGATCTGCCCAGCGGCGGCACGCTGCGGCTGGGACCGTCGGTCGTGCTTGGCTATTACGCGCAGGAGCAGGAGACGCTCGATCCCGGCGCTACGCCAATGGAGATCGTGCGCAAACTCAAGCCAATGTCGGAGCAGGGCGCGATCGGCTTTCTGAACCGCTACCTTTTCACCCGCGATGACATGCTTGGCCGGGTTGGCGCCCTCAGCGGCGGGCAGCGAGCGCGCCTGCAGATTGCCGCGCTGATTCTGCAGGGGGCCAATTTTCTCCTGCTCGATGAGCCGACAAACAATCTCGACATCGCCAGCGTCGAGCGCCTGGAAGAAGCACTGCTCGACTTCCTGGATGAGGGGCAGGGGAGCATCCTCACCATCTCCCACGACCGCGCCTTCCTCGACACGGTCTGCAGCCGGATCATCGAGCTGGATAGTGGGTCCGTGCGCGACTACGCGGGCGGCTTCACCTGGTACGACCAGCACCGGGGTCAGGGCCGCGAGCTTACGATCCGCCCGCCCGCGCCGCCAGAGCCGAAGCGCAAGGGCCGCCGGCAGAAGTCTCACGCGATGTAGCGTCAGGCCGGGGCGCCCGCGTTCCCACATGCGCTCGATCCGCAACGTGTCACGCCTGGCGGCGCTCAGTCGTCTCCTGTACGTGAGCTCCCTCGGATGAGGGTCGCGAAGGTATCAGAAAGGAAACGACAGAATGCTCTTCGAACGCGCGCAGAATGTTTCGCCAGAGAACGTGCAGGCCGCCATCAGGGCCCTGCTCGCCATGGGTCCGTACTTCGAGCGGTTCGGCCTTGAACCGACGCTGCTCGAGCTGGTCAAGATGCGAGCCTCCCAGATCAATCACTGCGCCTACTGCATCGACATGCACAGCAAGGATGCCCGCGCGCAGGGCGAGACCGAGCAGCGGCTTTACCTGCTCAACGCATGGCGGGAGAGCCGCAACTTCTACAGCGAGCGCGAGCTGGCGGCGCTGGCCTGGACCGAGGCAGTCACCCTGCTCACCGAGAGCCACGTGCCTGACGCCGTCTACGAAGAGGTTCGCGCGAGCTTCACGGATGATGAGATCGTCAGCCTGACAATGGCGGTGGTCGCCATCAACAGCTTCAACCGCATGAACGTGGCGCTGCGGACCGTGCCCGGCGGGTACCAGCCGGTGACGAATGGCCGAGCCGCGGCCGTGGCCGCGGCACAATAGCAGGCTCGTGCGGGCTACCTCACAAGCAATCGGGATCCTCGTTCCATAAGCAGATGGGGAGCCGCACACCGCGGTGTCTGCGCCGTTGCAAGCGGCCGGGTGCGCTCCACTGCCGAGCCAGCCGAGCGGAGCAAAGTCCGCTCGCAACGAATGCGGACCCATGCTGTCCGCATTTCGCGGTACGATGTCGAGAGGAAAAGAACACCTGTTCTCTTCCTGCTGGAGCGGCTGAGCCATTGCCGGGGCAATGGCTCAGCACGTCCCCCGCGACTCGCGGTGAGCACTGCATCGGCGATCAGGCTGGGCAAGCGGGAACGTTTGAGCCGAGACACCAGCTCATGCACCCTGCATTCTCGACGCGATCCCGCTCGAACGAAGGATGGGTAGCCTTTCAGATGCACGGAGGCAATGTCACGGTGAATCGAGGAGTAACAACCAGCGGGGAGCAGGGCGCGCGAAGCGCCATCAAGACGCCAGCGGTTGCGGTTTGGGAATCGAACACGACGCTGGGCGCCTGGAGCGGCGCCATGCCGCCATCGCGGTTGAACGCGGCCCAGGTCAGGAATCGAAGCGCCCTGGTGAGCGCGGCGGCCGAGGCGAGGACCGCGCTGCGGGATGCGGCCCGCGCCGCCGCCGAGGCGGCCGCGAGAGCGCGGACCGTGGCCGACGAACTGGATGCAGTCCTTGCCGTGCTACGCGAGCAGGAGTGCACCGCCCCAGAGGAACCGGCACGTATCGACCCTGCTCTCCTTGAGCGCGCGGCGCGCCTCAGCCCGCGAGAGCAGGAAGTCCTGGCCCTGGTCGCCGAGGGGCGCACAAACAAGGCTATTGCCGAGGCGCTCTTTGTTTCGCCCAACACGGTCAAAACCCATGTCGCGTCGCTCTTGACCAAGCTCGATGCCCATACTCGGGTGCAACTGGCGACAATGGCCGCGCAGTACGGATAACCCGGCCGGGTGGAGCTGGCATATGCGCCGGCTCCTCGCCCTCCGGCTCGCTGTCACCAGTGGGACCGGCGGCGAACAGGGCGGCGGCGGCGGCGCGGATGACGCCGCTGGCGCCGTTCGCGCCGTCGAGGTTCTTCGTCGAAACGGGCGCGCGACATGAGATCCTCCGCGCCACGTCCAAACGTCTGATCGGCACGCGTTTCGACTGCTTTTCCGCCTGGAAGTGCGCCCATCGGTCCCCCAAACGCTCTGCCCGTATCTCTCGCGTCTCACGCTAGTGCTCCGCGGGTCGAAGGACAAGACGCAACCCACGCGCTTGCCGAGTGCGTGGCCTGGAGTGGCGTGCGATCGCGAACAGCGTCTCGCGGGCAGCGGCCCGCGCCCCCATTCCACCAATTGGAGATGCGGCGCCTCGCCAGCAGGATGCGCGCCAGGCGAGGACGTTCAGAGGTCGTTTCCACGGACGAGTGACATGGCCCGAGGGGACAGATGCTCGAGAAGGGCATGCGGACCCAGTCCATAATGTCCGGACAATATCCGCGTCAGCGGAATTTGATCTTCTGGGAGTCTCATCGTATTTCCATCACGTGGTTCCCCGGCCCCTCTCGAGAAATCAGTAATTCTACGGATGCGAACAAGCCCGCCATTCTCCATTCTGCGAGACGCGGCGCCCGGTGGAAGGTCGTGGCCCTTCCCGATCCGGGCCCCATACCGACAGAGCGCCACATAGCGCCCTGCCTCATCGATGGAGGGTGATCATGGACCCAACACGTTTTGACACACTCACCCGAGCCCTCGCGGCGTTGAAGGAGCAGCGCCCAACCCGCCGCTCTGTTCTTCAAGTCCTGGGAGGCGGCCTCCTGGCGGCCAGCCTCGCGAACGCGCCCGATGCCGAGGCGCGCCGGAAGAAGAAGCGCCGGCGAGGCTGCACGCCCACTTGCGAAGGCGCGTCGTGCGGCGCTAGCGACGGTTGCGGCGGCCAGTGCAGCAGCGGCTCCTGCCCCAGCGGCCAAACCTGCGGCGGCGGCGGCACGCCGAACCAATGCGGCAGCAGCGGCGGTGGCTGCACGCCGAGCTGCACGGGCAAGGCCTGCGGCGATTCTGACGGTTGCGGCGGCCGCTGTAGTAGCGGCTCCTGCCCCAGCGGCCAAACCTGCGGCGGCGGCGGCACGCCGAACCAATGCGGCAGCAGTGGCGGTGGTTGCACGCCGAGCTGTGCTGACAAGCAGTGCGGCGATAACGGGTGCGGTGGCAGTTGCGGCACCTGCCCGACCGGGCAGATTTGCCAGAACAACGGGCGCTGCGTTGCCGGTGGAGGGGGTGGCGGCGGAACACCCGCAAACGTATGTCCCACCGCCACGGTCTGCAACGCCGCGCCGAATGTCTGCGGAAAGACCGAGACAAACAAAGAGTGCACGTGTGAGAAGACTGTCGAAGGAAACAACGTTTGCGTCAATTCCGGAGAGGGCTGCCCGGCTGTGTTGCGCGAGTGCACAAGCACCCGGGGCCCAGAATCGACCTCTTGCCTGAACCTGCCTGGAGCCGGCTTGCATTGGTTCTGCCAGGAGAACAAGGCGAACGCGGCAGGCGTGAAGTGCGGTTGCGGGCAGACACTTGGAACTGGGCGTGTCTGCATGCCGGAATGCTCCAACACCAACGTTCCTCGGGAAGGAAGGAATGGGACGAAAGGTACCGCCAAGTCGCCAAAGCGGCAGAAGCGAGATCGTCGCCAGTAGTCGCACATTCGCGGCAATGCCGGCTGTGCGGCGGAACCTCTGAATAGCGTCGTCGCCCAGTTGCCACGCTGGGCGAAGCGCCGGCACGATGCAGAGCGCAGTGCTCCGCACCGTGCCGGCGCCGGCGTGATCTGCAGCTGGTCTGCCCAGAGCACCCTGCGGTTGAGGCATCGCCCCGGCGAGGCGCGATGTGGGCGATAGCACGGACGGACGCATGGGAAACGAGGTGCTCGCTGCACTCAGAGGACCGATACGGGAACTGGGTCAGTCCTGAGCGTGCGAGGAATCTCGTGTGCTCCGCGGACGGACGCGGCGTGAGGCCTAGATCCTTCGCCGCGCTCAGGTTGACACCCTGGAAGTTTCATCCTACTCAACATGACACTTCAATCTTGATGCTCTATCCAGCGTGACACCGGTGAGGCGCCACGTACATCAAGTCGATCTACGGCGCGGTTGCAGCAGGGCGCGGCTGCAAGAACATCGGCCGCGGCGATGCGGACCCTCGTCGTGCGCTCGGGAGCGCCAGACAGGAACCGTCAGGAGTTTGGCAACGTCGACTTGGAGAGGCCGGGGCTCATGGTTGGGGTAGCGACTTCGACCAGGCTCGACAAGCCGCCGAGCGACATGCCAGCCTGCTCCAAAAGCGGCCATGCCAGGTTGATCGGCCGGATCTGGCCGATCGAGCCGCCGACCGGGATACACCCGACGTCCCGCGCATCGAGCAGGCCATCGCCATTCGTGTCAAAAGGGCGACAATCGAGCGCTGACCCCTGAGTCGGCACTCCTACCAGTTGGCCACGCCGGTTGACGGCGGTGCCGCCACTGCTGCCGCCAGAAAGCGTCGCGTCGGTGGTAATCCACGAGCGCCCGGCCGCGCCTGGCTCGAAGTTGAAGCCGCTGACGACTCCAGTGGTATAGGTCAGCGAGCCGCCGCCCGCCTGGGGATAGCTGTAGATGTCGATCGGGTCGGCCAGCGAGATGGCGTCGGAATCACCGATGGCAATATATGGCAACTCCGGCACGTTTGGGCTGGCTGCCGTGCCATTCAGCTTTGCGACGACGTGCAGGACCGCGAGATCGAGCCCCTCATCCTGCGCGACGATCTCGGCCAGATAGGTTGGCTCGGGCAAGCCGCCATCGACCGACGTGAGGATCATCACGCCCCGTTCTTCGAGGTTGAACGAGAGGGCCGACCCGGTCGCGGCGGCTTCGCGCTCCCACTGCTGGAAGCGATCACGATGCGCGGCCATG